>JAITNX010000038.1 GCA_031290235.1 Synergistaceae bacterium
GACATAGGAGACATAGTGAAGCTCCTGGAGGCAAGCCCGGCGCTTTTTGCCATAAACAGCGGAGTCAGCCAGAAGACGTATAACTAAAAGAAAAATTTAAAGAAAAAAATTTGGCCAGGGGGAAAAATTATATGTCAGCTTATAAGCCGCAACAGGAGGAATTTTGGTCCCAGGCCTTTGGCGACGAATACATAGACCGCAACAGCGGTCAGGACCTGGTGAGCAAAAATCTGCCGTTCTGGTCGGAAATTCTGAGGAAAACCGGAAGGGTAGGCTCGATTCTGGAGCTGGGCGCAAATATCGGCGTCAACTTGAGAGCTATTTCGGCATTGGCTTCGGAAGTTGAATTGGGCGCGGTCGAGATAAACAAAAAAGCCGCCGATATCCTGAAGAGTTGGGGCGGCGCGGACGTCTTTCACGAGTCGATACTCGATTTCAAGCCATCCCGCGAATGGGACCTGGTCTTCACAAAGGGCGTTCTAATCCACATAAATCCGGACGAGCTGCCGTCCGTCTATGACCTCATAATCGGGGCGTCGTCGCGTTATGTGATGGTCTGTGAATATTACAATCCAAAACCGGTGGAGATCGTGTACAGAGAGAACGAAGGATTTCTGTTCAAGCGAGATTTTGCCGGCGAAATTATGGACAGGGCGGGGAATCTGCGCCTAGTCGACTACGGCTTCATCTATCACAGGGATCCATGGTTTCCGCAGGACGATTGCACGTGGTTTTTGATGGAGAAAATGCAAGCAGAAGGTAGACGCTGTTATATAGCCATTCCAGGGCCCCATCGTGCAAATTGTAAATGCGATTGACAATCCGCACGGGGTGAGGGTAGACTTATCTCATGGACGATACCTATTATATAGCCCGCAGGGCGGAAAAGACAATCATCGATCTGGCGAAGGGGTTTCCCATTGTGGCGCTCACAGGGCCGAGGCAGTCCGGGAAGACTACACTTGCGCGCCGTGTCTTCGGAGACAGGCCTTACGTGTCGCTCGAAGACCCGGACAACAGAGAATTTGCCGCGAATGACCCGAGGGGATTTCTCGGGCGATATGGCGAAGGCGCGATTTTCGACGAGGTACAGCGAGTGCCGGAGCTATTCTCCTGGTTGCAGGGAATTGTCGACAACGATGGCAGGATGGGGCGGTTCATCCTGACAGGTTCGCAACAGTTCGGCTTTATGGAAGGGATCACTCAGAGTCTCGCGGGGAGGATAGGGGAACTGAGCCTCCTGCCCCTCTGCCTGCCGGAGCTGCGCGAAGCCGGTTACGAAAAGGGCGGCGCGGATCAGGTTCTCTACGATGGGTTTTATCCGGCGGTTCACGTGCGTGACGTTGAAGCCGAGCAGTGGTACAACTCATACATAGGAACCTACCTGGAACGTGATGTTCGTTCCATGACGGCTGTTAAAGACCTGTCCGCTTTTCAGACGTTCTTGAAACTTGCCGCTGGCCGGTGCGGGCAAATATTGAACTTCGCATCGCTGGGAGCTTCGGCGGGGGTGACTCACAACACGGCAAAGGCATGGCTGTCCGTTCTGCAGGCGAGCTTCATCATATTCCTGCTGCGGCCGTTTCACAGAAATTACAACAAACGCCTGATCAAAGCTCCTAAGCTGTATTTTTACGACACGGGGCTGGTATCCCGCCTGCTTGGACTCACCATCCACGAACAGTTGCCGCTGCATCCCCTCAGGGGCGCGATATTCGAGAATTTTGTGATCTCGGAGACACTGAAGAGTTTTTATAACAGCGCGCGCTCTCCTCAGTGCTTTTTCTGGAGGGATTCCGCCGGTCACGAGGTTGATATGATTCTTGAGGAAAACGCGCGGGCTTTTCCCGTTGAAATAAAGTCGGGGAAAACCGTCGCATCCGATTTTTTTGACGGCCTGCGCAGATGGGAAGACATGAGCGGAGCGAAGGGCGGCGCTTTGGTCTATGGCGGCGATGAGAACTACGAGAGAGAGGGTTTTAACGTCGTATCCTGGGACAGGGCGTATGATATTGGCATTAGGAACGACAATGGAAGGGCGGTCGTTTGACGTTGAATTTGAAATTGGACGAGCTGTTTGACCGGAAGGAAAGTAATAGAACATTCATAATCGCCGAGATTGGAGCCAATCACAACAGATCCCTGCCGCTGGCGAAGGAGATGATCGACGTCGCTGCCGAATCCGGCGCGGACGCGGCCAAATTTCAGATATACAGCGCGTCCACCCTCTACTCAGCGAAGAATGACAATTCCCTTGGATACGACGGAAGCGGGCTGACCGCGCTTATAGAAAGCGTGAAGACGCCTCGCGGCTGGCTGCCGGAGCTGTCGGAATACTGTAAAAAGAAGGGCGTCCTGTTTTTCGCCGCGCCGTTCGACATGGCGGCCGTGGACGAGCTGGATGCCGTTTCGGAGCTGTTTAAAATAGCGTCCTTCGAGATCGTGGACCTGCCGCTGATACGCCGCGCCGCGTCAAAGGGCAAGCCTATGATAATAGCCGCGGGACTCGCGGGCATGGGCGAGATAGAGGACGCGTACAACGCCTGCCTTGAACAGGGGAACGACAAAATAATTTTTTTGCAATGCGCGTCGTGTTATCCCTCGCCGGCGTCCATCATGAACCTTCGCGCCATGGAGACTATGAGGCGGGCGTTCGGGACCCCGGTGGGGCTCTCGGACCACACGCTCGGCATCCACATCAGCGTTGCGGCCGTCGCTATGGGGGCGTCCGTCATAGAGAAGCACTTTACAATGGATAGGACAATGAAGGGTCCGGACCACTCTTTTGCGATAGAGCCGAACGAGCTTCGCGAGATGGTGCGCCAGATTCGCGAGGTGGAGAGCGCTATGGGCGATGGCTTCAAGAGAGGGCCGAGCCGCGAGGAATTTGATATATACAACATGGCGCGGCGCAGCCTGCACGCGGCTGTCGATATTCCAAGCGGCACGCGGATAGAGAGGGAGATGCTGATATCGAAGCGCCCAGGGCACGGGATTCGCCCTAAATATCTCGAATGGGTCGTCGGCAGGCGGGCAGGGCGCGACATCCCGGAGGACTCCTGGATAACCATGGATATGCTGGATTGAGGCGCGGATTGAGAGCGGCGTTTGTGACCCACGCTGGTGGCAAAATAGGGGGGGGACATCTGTACAGGTGTTACGCCCTCTCTCAGGCGCTGGAGGAGCGCGGCGCCGAGGTCTCCTGGGCGCTAAACGCCGAGTCCGAAGGGTTGGCGGCCTCACTTGGGCTGAGGCGCGTCAATCTTTTTGATAATCCATTTGAAGTGAAAAATATAACTGCCGCCGTCGATGCGGATGTAGTTGTAGTAGACAGCTATGAGCCGGGGGAGTCGTTTTTTCGCGATATTTCCACGCGTCACAAGCTGGCGGCGGTCTCCGACTTTGGAGGGGATGTATCGGAGAATTACGCGTCAGCGCTGATAAACTACTCGGTCGGCGCGTCCGATGGCTTGTACTCGTCGCGCCCGTCGTGCCGCTATCTGCTGGGGCCGAGGTATGCGCTGCTGAGGAGGGACTTCTGGAATATGAGGTCCAGCGACGGCGGCTATGTACTCTTCGTGCCCGGCGCGGCTGACGTAGCGAACGCGGCTGAGACGATCATTGGCTGGTGGCGGGAGGATTTGCCGGAATTGATAATCGCGTGCGGCTCGCTCGTCAGCGGGGAAGCCCGCAATTCCCTGGTTCGCGAAGCTGGGAAGAGCGGTAATATTTCCGTAATGCCGTCGCCGGAGAACTTTGCGGAAATCATGGCCGGAGCCAGGATTGTGATCTGCACCGCGAGCGTCACGGCATACGAAGCGCTGGCCCTGAGAAAGCGCCTCGCGGTGTTCACCGTAGCGGATAACCAGCTCGGACTTGGGGAACGGCTGGAGGGAATCGGCGCGGCGTGTAATTTAGGCTCTTGGAGCGGAGTCACCCAGAACAGCATAGAGGCGGCTCTGGCTTTCGAGCCGGACAGGGATGTCCTTCGTAATTTGGTCAATCCGCGCGGCGCGGTCGAGTGCGCGGGCGAGTTGATCGGGATCGATGGCGTGGCGCCTGATGAAGCGAGATGAGCGCGCGGCCGTCATAAGGCGGATGAAAGGATTGTCGGGAGACGGAAGGAGCATGGTGTTTCCGATACGCCACTACGACCTCTCGGTCATCGGGTATCTGAGGACGATCGACCGCTCCATACTCGACGACTCGAAGCTGATAGAGGTTATGGCCAAAGCCCGCGCGCATCACGCGGCAAACTTCCTCACACAGTTCGACGTGACGGCGGACAACAAAAGGTGGTGGCTGGAGAACGGCGTTTTGAACAACGATGACAAGGCGCTTTTCCTCGTTGAGAGCGACGATCATACAGTCGTGGGCCAGGACGGATTTACTATTCTGAGCGACGACGTTTTCTCCCTCGACGGCACCATGAGGTGGATCAGGCGCGGACATAAGGACCTTTATGTTAGGAGCGGCGTTGAAAGGGCCTCGATCTGTTTTTTTATGCTCGGCTGTAAGTTATCGACGACCGAGGTTTTCAAGGATAATATTCCGAACGTGAAAAATTCGATCAGGATGGGGCACGATATCGCCGCGGAACACCGTCTTTTCTTGTCGGAAAGCGATAACACCCTGCGATATGAGAAAGTGGAGGACATTGAACGCTCGAACACAGACAGGATCATTCTGTCGTTCGAGATGACGAGGGACGATTTTTTGAAAAAACACCCGGAGAGGACGCGCTTCTATATTGGAGGTGAAGAGAATGATTCATGATGTTCCGAAGCCAAACATAAGCCTGAACTTTACCATCGACGATATTCACAAAATCAGAGAATGGCATTACGAACGACTGAAGGACGCCACAATAGAAGAACGCCTCGCGGATAATGATCGTCGCGATGCCAGAGCATCGGCACACATGGAGACAATCAGGGCCGCCCGTAAAGAGAAGGCCGTATGAGACGAACAAAGAGCGGCAGCGTAAATCGGGCATACGAAGCGCTGGCCCTGAGAAAGCGCCTCGCGGTGTTCACGGTGGCGGATAACCAGCTCGGTGTTAATAATCGATGAAAAGAGGACGCGCAATATGGAACGTTTAAACCTGACACGCAGCATAAAAAAACTCTATGATTCAGGCGCGAATGTCATGAAATTCCTGCGTCAGGAATCCGGATCCGCTTTAAATGATGAGGAAACCATTCTG
>JAITNX010000043.1 GCA_031290235.1 Synergistaceae bacterium
CCAATAAATACTGCCTCCGCATCCCATAGCCGCGTGCATTATGGGCACGACCCCCGGAAGCGCGGTAGTTGTGACGAGCGCCCCGCCCAGCGCGCAGAATGTGCGGGGACGTTCTATAAAGCGACTCTTCACGCTGAAAGCTCCCCTCTCTTGATATACTTGAACGGATCCTCCCTATACCAACTGTCCCTGTAAGGCTGACGGACGTGCCGGCTTAGCTTCTCGTTGAAGGAAGTGTTCGCCAGATGCCGGTGAATACGCCTCGCGATATCGTACGCGCCGGCGTATCCGCTATAGATACTGTTCGTCCCGTAGATGGGAAGGACCGAGACTCCACATTTGGCGGCCCAAACGTTGTCGGAGTTGTGTCCGATGTACAGATCGGGTTTTGCCCTGTTGATTATATTGACCGCCTCGAACGGCTGAGCCGTGGCCACGTTGAGCCGGATACTTGGGTTTATCTTCGCCAGATGTTCTACGTCGACAGCGCCGAATTTGTCGTAGTGATATGGGCGCACGGCAAGTATCTCCATGCCCAGCTCCTGCAAAAGCACTGCGGTGGCCAGAGTGCGTATTTCCCCGGCGCTGAGCATCGCCGTCTTACCTTTGAGGCTTGGAAGAATTGGCTCGATGGCTCTTTTCAGCTCTTCGGTCTCCGTGGTTATGACCCGTTCTGCGGTTTCCTCCAGATTAAGACGCGCCGCCACGTGCCGCAGCCATATCCCAGTGTTCTCTATGCCTATAGGCATCTGGCTGCCTACGAAAGGCACGCCGAATTTTTCCTCGAGGTATCCCATGAAATAATCGTCGTGCGTTGGGCAGACTCCGACGGAAAGCGCCGCGAATGGCGCCATGCGGAACGCGTCCGGATGCG
This sequence comes from Synergistaceae bacterium, assembly GCA_031290235.1. Classification (GTDB taxonomy): domain Bacteria; phylum Synergistota; class Synergistia; order Synergistales; family Synergistaceae; genus JAIRWR01. The sequence goes on from JAITNX010000043.1 coordinate 875, forward strand.
CGTCGCAGGGCAGCATATTGACCTCCAGCCCCAGTTTGTTCAACAGGCGCGTAAGCTCGTTCTGATCCGGTCCGGTCATGGACGACACGTTCATCAAGTTGACAAGCCTTTTTCTGCGAATCGACTCTGCGGCCACCGCGGCTTCGTTGTCGTAGACGCTGAACTCCGTATCGTCATGACCGTCTATCACATTGCGCAGGAAGGAGTGGAAAATCGCGTCGTAAGCCGTGGCCATCACCTTCGTCTTGAAACCCTCGCAGTGAACTGGCAGGAGCGCCGCCGATATCTGGTCCCTCAGGTCGTTCGCCACTCCGTCGACGTCGTCTCCAATTATGCCCGGCACGCAAGTGGACAGGACAACAATGGCGTCGGGCCGATAGCGCTTGTCCGACTCGAGTATCGCCTCTCGCAGTTTTTCCTCCCCGCCCTGCGTCACATCCTGCTCGTTCAGATTGGTGGAGAGCCACAAAGCTCCCTTTGGGTTTTTGTCTCCGCTCCGCCACTGTCCCAAGCGTACGCTGGCGCCCAGCGAATGAACGGCGCCTCCGCAGCCTACCGCGCCGTGAACTATCACGACGGTTTCCTGAAGCGAAGTAAGTATGGCGAGCGAGGGCAGAAGCTGACATATAGTACCCTGGCTGAACCCGCGGATCCGGTTTTTCAGGCAGCCATCACAGAAAGGCTGAACTATATCTCCGATCACCCCCCCGAACTCTATGCAAGTCCCCAATCTGTCTTCCCGTATGGGGGCAACCTTGCCCTCAAGGTAGCTCAAATCGATTCCTCCTCGAAAAAATTTATTTAAACATCGTCTCAGTCAGTCATCCACGCGTGAGCCGTTCTCACAAATTCACATACGTTTTCTTCGGGCACTTTCGATGAAAGATCACAGCCAGGCAGAAGCATGAAACCACCTCCGCCCGCAGCGGCGGCGAGACATTCTCGTGTCTTCTCCGCGACCTCGCCGGGCGACATATCCTCGAGAACGAATACCGGATGGACATTGCCGGCCAGTCCTATTTTCCCGCCCAATATCTCGCGTGCCAGCCTAAGATCGACCTTGCTGTCGACTGAGATCATTCCGACGCCTGTCTCCGGCAGCAGATGCAGCCGGTCGGTTATATTGCCGCATATATGCAGCAAAGATGGTCTCTCGTATGGCGCCAATCTCTTCAATAAACCGACTATTTTGGGGAGGACGACGCCCTCGAAGTGACGCGCGGAAAGCACGTCGCCCGACGCGCTCGGGTCGGCGATAAAGACTCCGTCCAAACCATCCGCGCCGAGCATGAATTCGTAATAAGCGGCCGAGAGCTCCAGCGTGAAATCGAGGAGCCGGTCGACGAAGCGCTTGTTCTTGTAGAGCGACTTCGTAAACATCTCCAGTCCCGCCAGTTGCCCAGCCAGTGTGAAAGGGGCCCTCCCGCTGATAAAGAGGCTTCGGCGTCCGCGATTGAGCCTGACGGTCTCCTTCGCCACAGCCCTCAGCCATTGAACACGTTCCGACCTGATGGCGCGCGATATGTCGAGACGATCAATATCGGACTCCGACTCGACGAGGATGGACGCTATCGATGGCGCTCCTTTCGAACTGAACTCGATCTTTCCGCCCAATCCTTGGAACAGAAGCGCCGTAGCTCCTGTTCCAACCGTGATAAAATCAGCGTCAACCCGCTCGTTGACCTCATAAAATATCGAGGCTGTCTTTATCGGATCGTCCAGCAGATCAGCGAGCGAAGCGTTTCTGATGAAAAAAGGCCAACTGCCGCCCAGACACACGCCGACAGGCACACGATCAGGTTTCTTCAGCTTGAACGCCTCCAGCGTAATCTCTCTGGGCGTCGTGGTCTCAGTCGTCAAATCCATTCCTCATCTCACGAATTTTCGAGGTATCTGTCGCGCTCCCAGTCGGTGACGACTTTCTGGTGAGCGGCTACGTCGAAATGGATCAGCTCGCTGAATATTTGAGTGAATTCCAGTCCGAAATACTCCACCGCCTTCTCGCTTCGGTCGAAAAGTTCCGCCGCCTGTGCCAGAGTGCGAGGCAGGTTTTCGAGACTGTCGTCGTAATATCCGTTTCCGGATATTACATCCGGCGCGGGCAATTCGTTCTCTATCCCATACAACCCTGACGCGATCGAGGCGGCTATGAGAAAGTACGCGTTAGCGTCAGCCGATCCGCTTCTCTGCTCTATCCTGGCGCTATTGCCGTGTCCGACGATCCTTGTGGAAACTGTGCGGTTATCGTAACCAATACCAACCTTGGTTGGGGCGAAGGACATGTCGGAAAGACGCTTATAGGAATTGACCGTCGGCGCGGTGAGCGCCATGAACTCTTTCGCGCAACTCAAGAGCCCGGCGGAATACCGTTCCAGCGCCGTCTTGTCCGTCGCGAAAAGATTTCTGCCGTCTCTGGACCAGAGGCTCTGGTGCAGGTGGTAGCCGCTGCCCGAGTGTTCCTCCCAGGGCAGAGCCATGAAGGTCGCGTATTTGCCGTTCTTTCGCGCTATCTCTTTGACCGCGTTGCGGGCGATGATGGTGTTGTCCGCGTTAGTGAGAGCGTCGCTGAACTCGAGTATCAACTCCATCTGGCCGGGGCCGTACTCCGTGTGCAGGGCTTCTATCGGGATGCCGAAATCCTCGAGATTGTATTGAATCTGATCGATTATGTCGCTGTATTGCCCGGCTTTGCCGAGAGAATAAGTCTCCTTGCCGCCGAAGAGCGGTTTTTTATTCTCGTCGAGCAGGTAAAATTCGATCTCCGACCCGACCTTGGAGACGTATCCGAGATTATCCAGCCTGGCCAGCACATTCTTCAGCACCTGCCGCGGCGCGGCCTGAATCAACTCTCCGGTGTCGACGTACAGGTCGCTCAGGACGAATGCCACGCCTTTGCGCCAGGGTATCTCCCGGAGCGTCGAGTAAACCGGCTTGAGGATCATGTCCGACGCGCCGTATTCGAATCCGGCGAATTTTGAAGTGGTAAAGTACTCCGACTGTATGTCCCACGTCAATGGCGCGCGGCACAAGCCGGTTCCGTCTGTCATATGTTCCAGGAGAAAACGAGCCGGAAGACGTTTGCCGATCATATTGCCGTTGATATCGGCAAATCCGATTTCAACAGCCCTTATTTCGTGTTCGGTTATATATTTTTTCGCCTCTGTCAGCGTTTCGCTTGTGTAGTCCATTTTGTCATTCTCATTTCTTGTATGGGTTGTCAAAAACAGGAGTCGAAAGATATCTCTCTCCTGTATCCGGAAGCAGCGCCACAATGGTTTTGTCTCTATTCTCTTCTCTCTTGGCAAGTTGGATGGAGGCAAAAACCGCCGCTCCGGAGGAAATGCCCACAAGAAGTCCTTCTTTCGAAGCGAGTTCCCTCGTAATCTCAAAAGCTTCGTCGTTTTTGACACGGAAGATCTCGTCCACTATGTCCAGATTCATGATTTGAGGAACAAAACCGGCTCCGATTCCCTGTATCTTATGAAGACCGGGCGCGCCTCCGGAGAGGACTGGCGAGTCATTAGGCTCAACGGCGACAATTTTGACCGAACTCTTTTTTTCTTTCAGAACCTCGCCAACTCCGGTGATGGTACCGCCGGTACCGACTCCGCTGACGAATACGTCCACCTCGCCATCTGTATCACGCCATATTTCAAGCGCGGTGGTTTCCCTGTGAATTTGCGGGTTGGCCGGATTCCTGAACTGCTGGGGAAAGAAGCTGCCGGGGATCTGGTCGGAGATTTCCTCGGCCTTGCGGATCGCCCCTTTCATTCCTTCGTTTCCCGGCGTCAACACTATTTCCGCTCCCAGAGCTTTCAGCAGACTGCGCCGTTCTACGCTCATGGTCTCCGGCATAGTCACGATGAGCTTATAACCCCGCGCGGCCGCGACAAACGCCAGGCCGACTCCGGTATTCCCGCTGCTCGGCTCCACTATGACGCCTCCCGGAGACAATC
>JAITNX010000049.1 GCA_031290235.1 Synergistaceae bacterium
GCCTGCACCTCCAGTATCGCGAAAGGTTTTGCCATGTAATCGACAGCGCCTAGCTCGAAGCCGCGCGCCTTGTCGTTGATGTCAGTCATAGCGGTGAGGAAGATGACAGGAATGTCGGAGGTCACTGGGTTCGATTTCAGTCTTACACAGACATCGTACCCACTCATTCCCGGCATCACTACATCGAGCAGGATAATATCTGGCGGATTTTCGGCCACAATAGCGAGGGCCGATTCCCCGTCGAACGCTACGCTGACATCGTATCTATCGCCCAGAGCGTCAACTAGTATGTCCACGTTTAACTCTGTATCGTCCACAATGAGAACAGAACTTTTGCCGCCACTTAACTCCATATTATTCGTCTCCATCTAAGAGTTTATCCCGCTTGCGGACGTCCCGCCATTTTATGATTCCCATTCTGTCTCGACCATTCAAACATACATACCGACAATGCGACCGACGCGTTAAGGCTGCCCGTTTTTCCAGATATCGGGATACGCAGAACCTCGTCGCACGCCCCCATCGTTGTCCTCGTAAGTCCGTGTCCCTCGGCGCCAACTACCAGGGCTATTCTCGCTGGGAGCGGCGAATCATATATCGACGCCTCGACCCCAGCTTCCAACCCAACCACCCACAAGCCCGCGTCCTGAAGATCCCTGACAGCGTTCGCTACGTTGCCCACCGCGGCTATTGGCAACCTCAATGAAGCTCCGGCGCTCGTCTTGGCTACAGTTCCCGTTGGAAGGGAACTGCGGCGCAATGGGAGTGCCGCAAAAACCGCTGAAGCGGCCTCAGCGCTGCGCATCATCGCCCCCAGGTTGCGCGGATCCTGTACATGATCCATCAACACAACCAACACATCCTGCGGATGGGGGGGAATCAGTGCTACAGCCTCATCCATTGAGATCAGTTCCGTTTGCGACACAGTCGCGACGACACCCTGGTGACTCTCGCCGTCCATCATTATACCATCAAAAACGTGGGAGTCCACGAAAGAATACGGAATATTTGAAACGCGGCAAAGCTCGACTATCTTCGTGGCAACGCTCCTCTGCGTAGTCTTTAAAATAGCGACCTTCAAGCAGCGGGCTGGGGCGTCCTCAAGCAGGGATATCACAGGGTTCCTCCCCCAGCAGTAATCCTCTGAATGGTCTTCGCGCGCGGCCTTGCTGTTCTTTGCGCGGCCCGGCCTCATGAATGCTCTGTCAGGAGCGCGTCCATCCCGCGTCGGGTTTTTCATCCGGCTTTTCGCCTTCCGGCCTCGGAGTGTCCGCGATCTTCCCAAGCCTTCAACTCGTTGAAGTATTCCTTTAAATATGTCCCGGTATAGCCCTTGGACTTGGCAACCTGTTCCGGGGTCCCGCTCGCCACCACTCTGCCGCCCCTAACTCCGCCCTCCGGGCCGAGATCTATCAGGTAGTCAGATGACATCAGCACATCCAGGTTGTGCTCGATCAAAAGCACTGAGTTGCCCTGATCGACGAGTTTGTGGAGCAGTATCAGCAATTTTTTCACGTCGGTGTAGTGCAGTCCGGTCGTCGGCTCGTCCAGCAGATACAACACGCTTCCCCTGAAGCGCTTGCCAAGCTCCGTGGCCAGTTTCACGCGCTGTGCCTCGCCTCCCGAGAGTGTCGTGGCCGGCTGGCCCAGCTTTATGTATCCCAGCCCCGCCTCCTGTATCACTCCGAGTCGCGACGCTATTTTCGGTATATCGTGGAAGTGCTCCACAGCCTGGTCAACCGTGAGGTCAAGCACGTCTGCGATCGAGAGTCCCTTGTGTGTCACCTCGAGCGTATCCCTGTTGTACCGCTTTCCGCGGCAGACGTCGCATTTCACGTATACGTCCGGCAAAAAGAGCATCGACACCTTCAGTACGCCATCTCCGGAGCAGGCCTCGCACCTCCCGCCCTTCACGTTGAAGCTGAAGCGCCCCGGCCCGTAGCCGCGCAGCTTCGACTCGGACAATTGCGCGAAGAACTCGCGAATCGGGGTGAAGACACCGGTGTAGGTCGCGGGGTTCGACCTGGGCGTTCTTCCTATGGGACTCTGGTCCACTAGGACTACGTTGCGGAGTCCCTCAGCGCCTGAGATGGATTCGAATTTACCGGGCCTGCCGCGATACTCGCTGTCCAGCTTCGTCCTGAGCCCCTTGTAGAATATCTCGTATAAAAACGTACTCTTTCCGGACCCGGAGAGACCGCAGAGAGACGCCAAGACGCCCTTAGGCACTGATATCTCGACATTCTTGAGGTTGTTCTCGCCACATCCGGCCACTTTTACCCAGCCGTTCGGATGTCTCCTGCCATTTGGCGCCCTGACGATACCGGTCACCTCACCGCGCAGGAAAGCGCCCGATAGGGAGTCGGACGCCTCTATTACTTCCGGCGGCCCCTGAATAACGACGTTGCCTCCGAGTTCTCCCGCGCCAGGGCCAAGCTCCAGCACGTAATCCGCGGCCTTCAGAGCGTCCCTGTCGTGTTCGACTACAATGACCGTGTTGCCCGTGTCCTTTATCGCCGCCAGGGTATCGAGCAGCCTTTTCGTGTCCTTGGGGTGCAGACCTATGGTCGGCTCGTCCAGGACGTAGAGCACGCCCGTTAGTTTCGAGCCAATTTGGTTCGCGAGCCGTATCCTTTGACTTTCGCCCCCTGAGAGGGTGTCGGCTCTCCTGTCGAGCGAGAGATAGCCCGCGCCGACGTCGACCAGGAACGAGAGCCGCTTCCTCACCTCCGACAAAGCGAGCCCCACTATCCTCTGCTGAGTTTCGGACAGCGCGAGGGAGTCAAGTGTCGGCATGAGGTCCTCCACCGGCATTGCTGTGAGTTCAGCTATGTTGTAATCACCGAGGCGGACGGCAAGGGCTTCCGGTTTCAGTCTTTTCCCGCCGCACGTCTTGCAGACGTCGTCCGCGCGATAGCGAATCATTTCCTCGCGCCAGTTCTCCGACTCGGTCTCCTCGAATCGGCGGGTGAGCCACGGTATCAAACCCTCGTAGTGTCCTTGGTACTCGCTATCGCCATGCCTGTCCGAGAAGATCAGCGTGATCTTTTCCTCCGACCCATACAGCAGAACCCGCTTCACATCCTCCGGCAGTTCGTCGAAAGGGGTTTGGAGGTTCCAGCCGTGGCGGTCCGCTATTATTTGGGCGCGGGACGTCATATATTTATAGCTCTTCCAGGGAAGGAAGGCCCCGTCGAGGATCGAGAGATTGCCGGCCACAGCCAGCTCCGGCGAAAAATGCTGATGCACCCCTATGCCGGAACAAGCCGGGCAGGCGCCAAAAGGGTTGTTGAACGAAAATAGCCTCGGCTCTATCTCAGGCAGGCTCGTCTGGCAATCGGGACAGATGTACTTCTCGGTCAGTTCGAGGTCGTCCGAGCCCTCCGAGTGCAGCAACACGAAGCCATCCGACAGGTGCAGCGCTATCTCGACAGCCTCGGAGATCCGCGACTTTGCCTCCTCCTTCACCTTCAGCCTGTCGATCACGACGTCTATCGAGTGCCTTTTGTTCTTGTCGAGCGGCACGTCCTCCTCCAGCCAGTAGGTCTGACCGTCTATGCGCGCGCGCAGATAGCCCTGACTCCTCAATTGGACGAGCAGATTCTTGTACTCGCCCTTCTTTGCCCTGATTAGGGGGGACATTATTTCGAGCGGACGGTCGACGTACTCCTTGAAGACCCTATCCACTATTTCGTCCAGGCTGTGCCGCAAGACAGGCTTGCCGCATGTTGGGCAGTGCGGCGTACCGGCCCTGCCGTAGAGAAGGCGGAGATAATCGTATATCTCGGTCACAGTCCCGACTGTCGAGCGCGGGTTGTGCCCAGCGCCCTTCTGTTCTATCGATATTGCCGGGGAGAGTCCAGATATATCGTCCACATCCGGTTTGTCCTGCATCCCCAAAAACTGCCTCGCGTACGACGACAGCGACTCTACGTAGCGCCGCTGACCCTCCGCGTATATCGTGTCAAACGCGAGGGACGATTTTCCGGAACCCGACGGCCCCGTCAGCAGGACCAGTTTATTTTTTGGCAGCTCGACGCTTATGCTTTTTAAATTGTGCTGACGAGCGCCGTTTATTTTTATCCATTCCGACACCTGAAAATCCTCCCTTTGCCTGCCCAGAACTCCTCATGGCGTTTATCTCGTCCCTCAGCTCGGCCGCTCTCTCAAATTCGAGGCGTTCGACCGCCTCCCACATGCGGCGTTCCAGATCTTTTATGCTCCATTTTACCGCAGCCTCGTTATCCGGCGTCTCTCCATCCGCCGCGGCGACAATCTCGCCACTCCCCGTGTCCTCCAAAAGTTCGGCCGGAAGGAGATCTTTTACCGCCTTGCGAATGGTATGCGGCGTTATGCCGTGTTCCTCGTTGTATTTTATCTGAGCGGCGCGGCGCCGCGCGGTCTCACGTATCGCTATGTCTATGCTGCCCGTCATCTTGTCCGCGTACAGTATTACCCGTCCCGCCTCGTTGCGCGCCGCGCGCCCTATCGTCTGTATGAGGGCCCTGTGTGAGCGCAGATATCCCTCGCGGTCCGCCTCCGTAATGGCGACCAGTGACACCTCCGGCAGATCTATGCCCTCGCGCAGAAGGTTTACGCCTATCAGAACCGAGTACACGCCCAGCCGCAGATCCCGAAGTATCTCCGCCCTCTCGAACGTGTCCATCTCCGAATGTAAGTATTGTACCTTCAAACCGATTTCCGCGTAATATTTTGCCAGGTCCTCGGCCGAGCGCTTGGTCAGAGTGGTGACGAGCGCCCTCTCTCCAGCCGCCACGACCCCCTGAAGCTCGGCCAGGAGATGATCGACCTGCCCGGTAGCGGGATAGATTTCGATTTCAGGGTCTGGAACGCCGGTCGGGCGTAAGAGCTGCTCGGCAACTATGGACGACTGTTCGATCTCATAGTCGCCGGGCGTGGCGGACACGAATAGCACGTTTTTCATGTGAGCGCTGAACTCGTCCCACTTGAGCGGTCTGTTGTCCAGGCAGGACGGCAGCCTGAAGCCGTATTCGACAAGGACCTCCTTTCTCGCCTTGTCGCCGTTGTACATCCCGCGGATCTGCGGGACCGTCATGTGCGACTCATCGAGGAAGAGCAAAAAGTCGTCCGGAAAAAAGTCCATGAGCGTCCCCGGCGTCTCGCCTGGCGCACGTCCGTCCAGGAATCGCGAGTAGTTCTCTATGCCTGAGCAGTAGCCGACCTCGGTCAGCATCTCCAGGTCGTACTTAGTTCGGATCGTCAACCGCTGAGCTTCCAAGAGCCTTTCGCTTGCCTTGAACTCAGCCACGCGCTCCTCCAGCTCCGCCTCTATCAGCTGCTTTGCCGCGGCTATCGCGTCGGACGTAGTGACATAGTGCTTAGCCGGGAATATCGAAGCCGTCCTCTTGACGGTCAGGCTCTTTCCGGAGACTGGGTCTATCTCCTCGATCCTCTCGATCTCCTCGTCGAAGAACGACACGCGGAGCGCCGTGTCGCTGTAGGATGGATACAGCTCCAGCACATCGCCTCTCGCCCTGAACAGCCCTGGCGCGAAAGACGTGTCGTTCCGCTCGTAGTAGTTGTCCAGGAGGCGCATCATAAAGTCGCGCCTTCGCCAGAGATCTCCCACCGCGAAGCGGAACACGGCGTCCTCATAGTTCTTGCGCTTGCCCAGCCCGTATATGCAGGAGACGCTCGCGACGACTATGACATCGCGCCTCTCGATTAGGGACTTTGTAGTGGCGAGCCTCAGCTTCTCTATCCTCTCGTTGACGGAGGCGTCCTTCTCGATATATATGTCCTGCGCCGCAACATATGCCTCCGGCTGGTAATAATCGTAGTAGCTGACGAAGTAGTGTACCGCGTTGTTCGGAAAAAAATCCTTGAACTCGCTGTAAAGCTGCGCCGCCAGTGTCTTGTTCGGGGCCATTACGAGCGTGGGCCGTTGAAGCCTCGCAATGAGATTGGCCATCGTGAAGGTCTTGCCGCTGCCTGTGACGCCCAGGAGCGTCTGGGCCGCGCCTTCGGACGCGTCGGACGCGTTGTCCATGAAGCCGTGGTATAATTTTTCTATGGCATCCGGCTGATCCCCGGACACAGGCCATGGCGAAACCAGTTCAAACTGCCCGCCGACTTCCTCTGGCCCATTGACCGCCTCAATCGTATAACCATCAATCGACACCTATGCATGCACCTCTTCGAAGACTGTCACAAATTTTTTTCATTATACTACATATAAAAAGCGAAAAGCGCGCTTGCGGCAAATAGAACTCTCGGCATTCGTTCGTCCGGCGCGCAAAAAGAGTTATAATACTCATCGGCAATAAATCTGGAGGTATGAACCGATGAAGGATTCGTATTTTTCTCGGAAAAACATGGACCTGCCGACGCTCCTCAAATGGATAAAGGGACTCCCGGGCGACATAGCCGAGCACAGAGTGATGCCAGCCAAGGAGGCAGTGACGGCGGATTGGCCGGAGATTGACCCAGGACTCATAGCGTCGATGCGGCGGCGGGGAATCGAGAGGTTGTATACTCACCAGGCCCGCGCCATCTCGTTAGCCTCCAGCGGGCGCAACTGCGTCATCGTCACCCCTACGGCATCCGGCAAGACCCTCTGCTATAACATACCTGTCCTGGAGGGCATAATTCGAGACTCTTCCGCCAGGGCCATATATCTGTTTCCGACAAAGGCGCTCGCCCAGGATCAGCTCTCTGAATTACACGAGCTGATCGAGGACATGAAGTTGGACGTCCGCACCTTCACCTACGACGGAGACACTCCGGCCGACGCGCGCATGAAGGTACGCAACGCCGGGCACATAGTCATAACAAATCCCGACATGCTTCACACCGGAATACTCCCCCACCACACGAAGTGGCGGAATTTGTTTGAAAATCTAAGGTTCATAGTGATCGACGAGCTGCACACATACAGGGGGATTTTCGGTTCGCACTTCGCGCTGATACTCCGCAGGCTCGCCAGGATATGCGCGTTTTACGGCTCGAACCCAACCTACGTCTGCTGCTCAGCTACGATAGCAAACCCGGGCGCTCTGGCGGAGGAGCTAATCGAGGCGCCAGTCGAGCTTGTTACCGAAAACGGCGCGCCGTCCTGCGAGAAGCACATAATCATCTACAACCCGCCAGTTGTGAACGCTACGCTCGGCATCAGGAGATCCTCCCTGCTGGAGGCCTCCCGCATAGCGACCGAAGCCGTGTCGAACGGAGTGAGGACCATCGTATTCTCCAGGTCGCGGATAAACGTTGAGCTTCTGCTGAAGTACCTCCGGGACGAGGCGGCAAAACGGGGGATGGACCCGGACAGGATAGCGGGCTACAGAGGAGGATATCTGCCGAACGAGCGGAGGGCAATAGAGAGTGGGTTGAGGAACGGCGACATACGCTGCGTCGTCAGCACAAACGCGCTGGAGCTGGGGGTTGACATAGGCTCGCTGGAGCTGGCTGTGCTGCACGGATATCCTGGCAGCGTGACGTCCGCGTGGCAGCAGATGGGGCGTGCTGGCCGAAGGGCGGCAGACGGGCGTATAGCCGCGGCCGTCATGGTGGCGTCGTCCCTCCAGATCGACCAGTTTCTGGCGGCGAACCCCGACTATTTCTTCGGGACATCCCCGGAACACGCCCGAATAAATCCAAAGAATCCATACATTCAGATAGGGCACATAAAATGCGGGGCGTTCGAGCTGCCATTCAAGTCCGGCGAGAAGTTCGGGTCGTGCGACGTGGAAGACGCCCTCGAATTTCTGGAGGACCACGAAGTCCTCCACAGGCACGAGGATACGTACTACTGGCAGGCCGATTCCTATCCCGCCGCATCCCTCTCCCTCCGCAGCGCGACGAGCGAAAATTTTGTGATACACGACGTGACCGACGCGGCGCACCCAAAGGTCATAGGCCAGATGGACAGGAGGACCGCCCCAACCCTGATATTCCCCCAGGCGATATACTTCCACCTCGGCGAACCTTACCAAGTGCAGGAGCTTGACCACGAGGAGATGCGCTGCTATGTCAAACACGTCGACGTGGATTACTACACCGACGGGGACGCCGCCTCCAGGATAGAGGTGCTGGACGAGACCGAGAGGGCCGGTGATATCGGGTGGGGAGAGGTGCTTCTGGCGGTTCGCCCCACCATATATAAGAAGATAAAATTACTGACCCACGAGAACGTCGGCTACGGGCACATACATCTGCCTGAGGAGCAGATGCATACGACGGCATTCTGGATAAACCTGCCCGACGCGTCGGCGTCCGCGTCTGAAGATCTAACGCGGGAGAAGCATGAAACTCTGTCCGGACTCGTGAACGTCGTCCGCTCCATAGCCCCGCTGTACCTGATGTGCGACAGGGGGGATATAATAGTGAAGGGGCACGAGAGGGACCCACACTTTCGCGTGCCAACGTTATTCGTGGCTGACAACGTTCCAGGCGGCATCGGTCTCGCGGAGGCCCTTTTCGACCTTGGACGAGATCTGTTCTCCGCCTGTCTCGACGCGATATTGCACTGCAAGTGCCTCTATGGCTGCCCGGCATGCATAGGGGCTACCGTTTCCGACGGCGGGGAAAAAACGGCTGTCATGTCGCTGATACGCCGAATACTTTCAGCGAGGGAGGCCGCCTAAAATGTTCAGCAGGCTCGAAATATCGCTTCAAAGGGGATTGTTCTGGCTGGCCGCGACAGCCATATACTGGGCGCTTATTTTTTACGCCTGGTTTGACACCCGCTTTCAGGTCTTTTTATGGGCGCAGGTTGTCGCGGAGTGGGTCGACAAGCGAAGCCTAACCGACATCCTGTCGAGCATAAAAACGCTCGAGGGACCGGTGTGGTCGAAACTTGCCGAGGCCGGACCAATGGCGACGCCGTTCATGATAATACCGACCGTGATGGCAATCCTGCTCTTTCTGGCCCCCTTCACAATCAGAAGCGACAACAGGAGGCCTGTGCGCGGGTACTTTATGGTTCCTCTGATGATCGTCATGTGCTACGTCTCAGTATCGCTCCTTAACGTAGTCGTCGCGGCGGGCATGAGCCTCGGCCTGCACCTCTATCTTCACAAGACTCTCGGCCCCGACCTCTTCATGTACCTGGTCCACCCCGTATATCTGGCATACCCTCTGCTGAAAAACCCGTCCGGGATTGCGTCCCAACTCCTCTATCTGGCCTATGTATACTCCGTAATATCGACGCCTGGGAGATACAGAAGCGCTCACGACAGCGTCGTAAGGCAGGACGATGAGGCGGAGGAAGCGCCGGCGAGAAAGCGGAGCCTCGAAGAGGAGGC
>JAITNX010000099.1 GCA_031290235.1 Synergistaceae bacterium
GCCAATTTTTTCATTTTTTCATCAACCTTTCCATCTCCGTCTGCCTCGTCCTGTCGATCGAAACAATTTCCCTGGCCCTGTCCATCGGGTTCAGCCTGGGCGCTCCCGATGGGACATCCCCCGAGGCCGGCGCGGTCATCTGCCCGACTGTGACGCCCCCTGTGAGCACTCCAAGCTGTGTGGCAGCGAGCCACCCGATTATGAGCGCCGTCAGCAGGAAGCTGATTATCAAAAAACCTGATCTCATAGTAAATCTCCCATCGGCAATATTATAATATGAATACCCTCTAATCATATATTATAATTATGACGGCTTGCTGAGCGCCATCTAATTATGTAATATATCACTTCAAAAAAAATTTGCATCATTAGCATGAGGTATTTTCGGCGATAAGGGGGAATTTATTTTGGTTTTGAGCGGCGGAGATGGCCTGACGAGGGCGTTCGTGTGCGTCGTTCCCGAACGCGGCGCGGCAGAAGCTCTGGCCTCCTTCATGGAGGGGCTGAGGAGGTTCGGCGGGTATAAGTGGGTCTCGGCCGATGGAATACACGTGACGCTGAAATTTTTGGGGGACGTGACGGCGGAACAGATTCAAAAGCTCGACACAAGCCTGTCGAGGCTCGGCGGGACGCGCCCGTTCGGGGTCTCGGCGTCGGGGATAGGATTTTTCCCAAGTCCGCGCCGCCCAAAGGTGATATGGCTCGGCGTCAGAGAGGGCGTCCCGAACCTGGAGAAACTCGCCAGGTTCGTCGAGAACGCCGCAAAAACGGCAGGCATACCGGAGGAAAAAAAGAAGTTCAGAACTCACCTGACGCTCGCGAGGGCCAGGGATGAGAGGGACATCCCGGCTGAGCTGGCCGGCGAGCTGGAGAGGACGCCCGGACTCTCCTGGACCTGCCGCGCCTTCGTCCTGATGAAAAGCGTCCTCACGCCGTCCGGCCCAATTTACACGCCAATCAGGGAGTACCCATTGGATTGAGGAGCGTGATTTATCGATTTATCGCTAGAAGCCTATAAAGGTAAAGATTAAACTAGAAATGCGTTATAATGAATGAACTATGGGCGCCGTTCAAGGGCCGAATAGAAGAGGCGATGTCATGTATACATATATACCGCAGGGAGTATGTTCGCAGGAGATCAACGTCACCCTCGACAGGGAAAACCGAATCGAGAAGGTAGAAGTGATAGGCGGCTGCGATGGCAATGCGCTGGGATTGTCGGCCATGTGCGCCGACCAGGACGCCCGCAGCGTAATAAAGAAACTCAGGGGCATCCAATGCGGCGAAAAACCGACGTCCTGCCCCGATCAGCTGTCGCTCGCCATCGAAAAAGCGCTGACTGAAAGGGGCATCGAACTGTAACGGCAAGCCGAAGCTGAGCCTGATTGCCGAGCGAACGAAGAGAATCGGTCCGATTCGCGCGGAGAGCCGGTAATCAGGCTCGGCCAATCCGCCGCTGTGACAAGAAAGAGGGTTATGGGATGTCAGCTGTGAAGATCGATACGGCAAAAAAAAATAGTGTGGCCTCGACCGGGAGCGAGTCCCGCGTTGGAGGCGGGGGCGTCGGCCATCGGTCCCTCTCGGCGGCGTCGTTTTTGTGCGGCGCCTGCGTCATGGTTCTGGAAATGGCGGGTTCGCGGGTCGTCGCCCCTTATATGGGGACGTCGCTCGTCGTCTGGACGTCCCTCATAGGGATAATAATGACGAGCCTCGCCTTGGGTTACTGGCTTGGCGGGGTGGTCTCGGACAGAAGGCCGGAGGTTCGTTTGCTTTCGCGTATCATCGGGGGAGCGGCCATTGTGACGGCTGTCGTGGCGGTCGTCTCTCAGCCGCTTCTTTCGTCCCTGTCCTCGGGGATGCGCAACGTGTACGTCGGTTCAGTGATAGCGTCCCTCTGTCTCTTCGCCCTGCCAAGCCTTCTGCGGGGGATGGTCTCGCCGTTCATAGTCAGGTTGGCGATGAAGAGCCTCGGATCGGCGGGCAAAACCGTGGGCGCTTTCTCGGCCCTGTCGTCCGCCGGGAGCATCCTTGGGACGTTCCTTGGAGGTTTTTTGCTGATTTCATATCTCTCGTCGCAGACGATACTCTTTCTCGTGGCCCTCGTCCTCGGGATAGTGGCGCTTTTCCTCTACAGGGCCGGGTGGGTCGCGTCAGTATCGATAATCGCCGCCGCAATGGCGCTCGGAATTTTAAGCGAGGCAGGTGCAATGCCAATGAAGCAGGAGGGCATAAATCTCGAAACGCGGTACAACTCCATCCGCATAACGGAGACCGTCGCCGCCAGCACGATGCGGGCGATACGGATACTCCAGACGGACCCAATGGGCGCTCAGTCTTTGATGTACATAGACTCCCCGAGCGAGCTTTTCAGCGATTACACAAAATTCTACGACCTGGCTTTCCATTTCAAGCCGGACGTGAATGGCGTTCTCATGCTGGGCGGCGGGGGTTACTGCGTTCCCAGGCACCTGGGGGCGACGAGGCCCGGCGTGCCGCTCGACGTAGTAGAGCTGGACCCAGGCATAACAAACGCGGCCAGGGCGCACTTCAACCTCGAGGACAGGCCGAATCAGAGGATATTTCACGAGGATGCGCGCATGTTCCTCAACCGCGAGTCGCGGGCCGGGGAGCTGAAGTACGACGCCATATTCGAGGACGTCTTTGGCTCGTCCTACAACATCCCGTTTCACATGACGACGGTCGAGTGCATGAGGCGGATTCGGGATCTCCTGCCGCCGGACGGCGTGTTCATAGTGAACATCATCTCGTCGATAGACGGCGAGCTGTTCAGCGGCATCTATTCAAGCATCGCCGCTTCGTTCCCCAGCGTGATGATATTCCCCGCAACATATCCCAACAGCGCCGCGACGAGGCAGAACATAATGATAGTGGCTCTCGCCAGCGAGACAATTCCGGAGAGGACGCCGGCAAACGCGTATGTGGCGTCCCTTCTGCGCCACAGATGGACAGCGCCCTTCACCCCAAAGATCGCCGCTTTCACCGACGCGTTCGCGCCGGTCGAGAAATACGCCCTGACCCCGTAGGCCGTCCGAGTCCTGGTTCATCAATGGGTTAAAGTTATCCGCAGCGCCCTCCGATAATCACTGTAGCTGGTTCCAACAGGAGCTAACAAGAGCTAACAGGAGCTTAGAGATTACACGGAGGTGGTATCTGTGCGCGTCAATACAAATATCCATTCACTTTTATCCTACAACGCTTTGACTTCAACCTGGAATGACATGGAAAACGTGGTACGGAATCTCTCGACTGGTCTGCGGATCAACAGCGCCGCCGACGACCCGACAGGACTCGCCATTGCCGAGAATATGGAGACTCAGATTCGCGGCATGAGCGCCGCTTCTGACAACGCGCACGCCGGAAGGTCGATGCTCAGGACCGCGGAGAGCGGCTTGGAGAACATCGCGTCGATTTTGTTGCGGATGAGGGAGCTGGCCCTGGTCTCGGCCAACGACGCAATGACGGACGAAGACCGAATCTTCGCGCAGAACGAGATCGATCTGTTGAAGGACGAGATCACCCGCATCGCCAACACGACCCAGTTCAACGGGCGCAGCCTGCTGGACGGCAGCGCGGCCGCCCTTTGGTCGTCTAGCCACCTCTCCACAAAGGCGATAATAAACGGCGATATCTGGAAGATCGACCCGCTTGGACTCACATCGAGCGGCGCCGGTAACTTCAACATAAGAATCTCCACCCTGACGCCCGGAAGGGGCGAGGCGAAGATCAGCGGCATATTCAGAGTGCGCGGCAGCGACGTGCTGTCTCACGTAACCCTGGTCAAGGATCGCGGTTTCGACGGAGTATGGATGGGCAACGCGCCGGCGGGGGAATATGAGATAAGTGTAGGCAATGTTCTGCCTAGTACACCACCACGATTCGAGCCGAGCGATAAACTTACCAGCAATACAAACGCTGGTATCACTCCTTCCGGTGGCGATTTAAATACTTCAACGCCAAATGCGAGCATTCTGCTGGAAGTCCTGGAAATTGGCGGGTCAGAGGTGAAGTTTCGCGCTACGGTGGCCGGCACGTATGCTGACGGCACGCCCATAATGTTCTCCGAGGACGTCTATATCAACGACACTGGATTTTTCGGCCTGTCTGCCACGTCCGATTTTTATACTATTATCAATGATCCAGCAGCCATAAAATTATCCTCCAGCACATTGACTGATTATACTGTGGGCGATAAGTTCGTGCTGGGCGTGGTGGCCGGCGACATTGGGGCGGCCGAGATCGAGTTAAAATTGAGCAGCGTCGATCAGGATTGGGGCGGCGTGTGGAACGACGTCTCCACTCCCGCGCATTACGCGTTCGGCCCGTCGGCTGTTCGAAACAGCAGCGTATATCTGCACAATTTTTATATAAACCAGGACACCGGAGAGGTTCACCAGAGCTACGCGCAGGTGTCGCTGAACGGGCAGTTTACCGCGCAGTCATCCCTCCTCCCGGGCGCAAGTTTTGGAGTTACGTTTGACGGCAAGGTCGCGGATGGGACCATAAAGCTGAGCGACATAGACAAATTTTATGACGTAAATGGCAATTCCCTGCTCGGCACGCCGCAGACCCTGTCGATATTGCAGGCGGACGGGAGGAAGGCGAGTCTCACGCTGTATTCGACGGATACGCTGGATTCCCTCGCGAGGAAACTGAACGACGCCGTCGCGTTCGATCTGGGCCAGGGCAGATACGCAAAATCTTCGGCCAGCATAAACGATTTCGTGACCTTCGTCGATAAGGGCCTGTTCGGCACGCTGGAACCATCCTCAGGAGCGCTGGTCATCCGCAGCATCGTGCCCGGAGAGGGCGGCAGGCTCACCCTGTCCGGTCCGCGGGATTTGATAAACGCGCTATCGTTGAGCCAGCTGCAAAAGCCGGAGGAGAGCGTGTTCATGGTCTCGGTTTACGACGCCCACACTGGCAGGCCGGTTACGAGGGATGTCGTCATTTCCGGCGACGTCCTCTACGGCGTGGTAAACGATAACGTAGACGTAAAGTTCAACCCGATGGCAAGCATCGCGGTCGGTTGGGATGCCGCGTCGAGGGGATTTTCATGGACATCGGGCACAGATCCGTATGAGACGACACTCCATCTCACGAGCAGCAGGACCGTCTTTCAGACGGGGCCGAACGAAGGAGAGAGCGTCGGCCTGGGAATAGGCGACATGTCGGCCGAGGCCCTCGGCGTGTCCGACATATTCGTGACGGACCGCAACTCCGCCTCACGCGCCGTCACAAGGATATCGGGCGCGATGAACAAAGTCTCCAGACAGCAGGCGATGCTTGGGGCGCAGCAGAACAGCCTCGGCCGCGCGATAGACTACCTCACGACCGCGTCCGCGAACGTCACGGAGGCCGAAAGCCACATAAGGGACGCCGACATGGCCAAGGAGGCCATGGCCTACGCCAAGCTCAAGATAATGAGCCAGGTCGGCAGCGCCATCTTCGCACAGGCCAACCAGCTGCCTCAGAACGTCTTCTCGCTGCTGCTGTAGGCGGCATTGTCCAACGGCCTGAAAAAATCAATTGCGTACATCGCTATAATTCTGGCGCTTGCCGCCGGCTCCTTCGTCCTGTTTGAGGTCATGACTCTGCGCGAGGTCGTGAAAAACCCTGAGAATTTTGCGTCTGGCACGAATCTGGAACCAGCCAGACGGGACCGGGACGAGGGAGATTTTTCCCGCTTTTCCAGCTTTTCCTCGCCGGATGTCGGAGCGGAGGGACCGATGACTCCCGCTGAGCTGGCGTGGCTGCTCAGGGAAGGGATAATACTGGACGTCATTGGGAACTTCGTCACTGGGGGAGAGTCGCTCGACTCCTACAACGCCCGAGTGCGCGCATACAACGAACGGTCGCGCTCCATAGCGTACAGGGACAGCGACATGAAAGCGGCGGTCGACAGGGTGGCTGGGATAAAATCGGCTATAGTAAGGGATGCCATAGAAGAGGCGCTGAAGTTGTCGATGCCGGAGAAGATAGCCGGCGACACGGCGTCATCCGCTATCTGGACGGCGCAGAGCCTGCTGCGCGTCATGGGGCTTTTGCCCGATTTGCCAAATGGCAGAGAGAGCGACGGAACGTCCTACGCGGTTAAAACTTATGAAATAATGATAGGCGTCCAGCCGGATGGCCGTATAAACGACGTTTTGACAGCGCGCCTCATTGATAGCTGTGTCAGGAGGCTGACGCCGTCCGGCGTCGGTTTTTCGACCGGGGAATAAGGGTAAACCGTTACGCGGCTTGGCTTGGCGCCGCTACCGGGGTCGTCACGGTGCCGGCCGCTCCCTCCTTGGCGCTTGCGAAGGCCTGTTCCAGCGTGGCGCAGAACGCGGCGTACTCCATCCTCGTTGTGCCGCCATACGTATACATGCCGGCCTTCACCTTAGGATTCAACGCGCTTCTTATTTCGTCGTCAAAAACGTCCCGAGGAAGCGTCAGCATACGGCTGACTAAAGTCTTCGCCCCAGTCTGCGGAGTCTCTGGGAGCAGTATTTGTATCCTGTAGTCTCCGGTGAGGAAGCCGAGGTCCATGGTGCGGAGCGCCGCCTTAACCCTCATCGCGAACGCGTTTTTAAGCATTTTCTGCTGCTGTTCGGTGATCTGGACGTCGCCTAGCGGGGTGAAATACAGCTCCAGAAGCATTCCGGAGATCATGCGCTTGTAGCGCTGCGCGCGGGAGATTTCCTCCGGTCCCCTCATCTTTCTGTACTCGTCCGTGAAAAGCCCGGTTGCTTTGTCGAAGATGCCGGACAAGCCGAAACCGTCCAGATCCTGGGGCGCGCTAATGGACTTCGCCTCGGGGGCCGGCTTCCCGTCGGGGGTCGGCGACAATATGAAGTAGTATCTCTCCCCTTCCTTGGCCTGCGTTACATACCACTTGCCGGAGGGCAGGGTCATCTCCTCGTCGTCTATCGGTATAACGCCGCTTACGAGTTCTCCCTCGACGTCCTCCCATACCTTGCCAGTCACCTCGTAGAACAGCGGAGTCCCCCCTATTACCTCTCCCCTGGAATCGGTAATGCAGACTGGCAGATTGAGTTTTGTAAGAACCCGCTCTATTCTCTCGCGCTCCGCCTCTTTGTCCTCTTCGTTGGGTTGAGGCGCACTCGCGTCGTACATGGCGACCTGTCCCTGAGTCGCGTAAAAAAAGGACAGCGAAAGCCCCACCATAAACATCGCCAGGCCAATCCACGCCAAAGACATCGATCCCAGTTGAAGCGACAAAACAGGCAACAGCACACCCTGCGCCAGCAGCGCAATGCCCATGCTGTACCTTCTGTCCAACTTCGAGATATAAAAAATCGATATTCCGCACAGACATATATAAGCCGATATCGCTATACCCCATAATATCGGAGGCACTTGAAGCGCTGTTCCCCTGTCGCGAAGGAACATCGTCACGAGCAACAGGAGGAAGGAATGAACCGGAGGGAAAAATATCCACCTAGACAACTATCAACACCAGCCTTTTCATCCTTGATTGGCGGCGAACCTACCTTTAAAATTCTAGCACATTATACACCAATCTTCTCCTCAATAAAAATGCGGGATTGATATTGATAAAAACGCGGGGTTAACATTGATAAAAACGCGGGGTTAACATTGACAAAACGCGGGGAAAATGCTATAAGAGTTGATTATGACTAAATTGTTACGGCGATGGCAACTCAAAAAAATAAAGGAAGTCCTGAAATCTCGGCGCGTGGTCGTGATTTCTGGTGCCAGGCAAATCGGTAAAACGACGTTAGCGCAACAAGTCGCAACCGCAAAAGATTCTTTTGTGACACTCGATAATAGCGCAATCCTTGCGTCGGTTTTAGATGATCCTCTTGGTTTTGTCCGACATGCTAAAGGAACAATGATCATTGATGAAATCCAAAAAGCTCCGTCGCTGATACTGGCAATCAAGCAGGTCGTTGATGCAAATAACCGTGCGGGACAATTTCTTTTAACTGGTTCGGCAGACATTCGCACACTTCCTGCCATCAGCGACAGTTTGGCCGGGAGAATCTCGCATATTCGCTTGCGAGGTCTGACTGTGGGCGAAGCTCTTGAAGTAAAACCAACATTTTTGAGTCGATCTTTTCAAAAGGACTGGCCTTTTCAGATTACAGGATATGATAAGCGCGCTGTTATCAAGTTGGCATTTCGCGGAGGATACCCAGAGGTTGTTAATCTACCTAATGCCCAGCATCGAGGCTGGTTTATAGATTATGTTAAAAGTTTATTATCTCGAGATTTGCGAGATATCGCAAATATCCAACGCCATGACGCGATGGAGGAGCTATTGAATATTTTAGGAGCCTGGTCGAGTAAATTTATGGATGCGGGGACGATTTGTTCTAAACTCGCAATATCGCGCAATACTTTTAACAGTTACCTCAACGCTTTGATATCACTTTGCCTGTTTGAGAAGGTGCCGGCCTGGTTACGCACTGATTATGAACGAGTTGGACGCAAGGAAAAAATATTTGCGACAGACACGGGCTTAATGGCCAATCTGCTGAACTGGCGACAAGAGGAAGTCCTGTTTGACGCCGATAGAGCTGGCAAGGTCGTTGAAACACTCGTTTTTAACGAACTGATAGCACAACTAGATTTAGATTACGGTTATTCCTTATTTCATTATCGTGACCGAGAGGACCGAGAAATTGACTTTATTGTCGAAAATGACCGGGCCGAACTTTTAGGGATTGAAGTTAAATCAGGTTCTATGGTGTCAAAAAACGACTGCCGACACTTGGTTTGGTTCAAAAAAAACATCGTGAAAGACAGACATTTTGTGGGTATTGTACTCTACTCTGGCGAGATTACCTTGTCTTTGGGAGAGGATATGTATGCCGTCCCGATCGCGGTTTTGTGGAGCTGAAGTGGAAGCGTACCGCAACTCTTACAGCGTCCGCAACGACAAAAGCGGCAACCGTCTGTGCGAGGACATGCAGAGGTAATTCAGGTCCTTGGGCTGTCGAGAGAGGACATCGAAAAATTGCG
>JAITNX010000153.1 GCA_031290235.1 Synergistaceae bacterium
GGTACTTGCGCTTCGAGCCGCTATGACATAAACTTTCTCCGTTATTTCTCTCCTTATTTATCAATCAATAGTCAATCAATACGTAATCAATACGCAATACGCGGCAAGCATTTGTTTTATAAAATATAAAAAGGAGGATTCCAAATGGAAGTCAAACAAGGTCAGCAATACCCTCTGGAGTTCAGGAAAACGAATTACCTCTCGCTGGTGCCGCTTTTCATATTCGCCTTGTTTTGCGTGTTGTTTTTTGTCGTGTTCAAGGTGTTCGAGATGGACGCCTTGGCGATGGGCGGCGTGGCGGCGCTGATCATTGGCAGCCTGCTCGCCAAAAGTCAGACAAAATATTGGGAAGCGGTAATCAAAGGCATGTGCAGCGACATGGCGGGCGCCATCGCGCTGATCCTCCTGGTGGTCGGCGTGTTCACCAGAATGATGTCTTACGGCAACGTGGCTCAGGGCTTCGTATGGCTGGGCGGTAATCTCGGCTTGCGCGGAGCCTGGTTTTGCGTGTTCACGTTCATAGCGACGAGCATCATCGCCACCGCGACAGGGACCTCGATCGGAACTCTGTTCTCCTGCTTCCCCATCCTGTTCCCGTCGGGCATACTGCTGGGCGCCGATCCATTGTTCCTGGCGGGAGCCATTCTCTCGGGCGCGATCTTCGGCGATAACATCGGCCCAATCTCCGACACCACCATCGCCTCCGCCGCAACCCAGCGCTACACGAATAAAGAGGGCGTCGCGGACATCGCGGGCGTCGTGTCATCCCGCATGGGGTACGCGCTTTTGGGCGCGTTCCTCGCCGCCGTCGGATTTTACTTCTTCGGCGGATCGCCCGCCGAAAGCGCGGAAGCTCAGGCTTTGCTGCGGGAGTACAGCAATCCCAAAGGACTTATCATGCTCATTCCGGTGGTGATCCTGCTGACGATCGCCGTGATCAACCGCAACATCTACATTTCCATTACCTGGGGCATCATTTCGGGCTCGATCATCGGCGTCATCTCCGGCGTGTTGACCCCCGCCGACATCATCAGTGTGAAAGCAGGGTCCCTGACCGGCTTTCTTTACTCCGGCGTTCAGAGTATGCTGGGGACCGTGGTCTACCTGTACGGGGTGTTCGGCATCATGGGCGTGCTGCAGGAAAGCGGCACGTTGAACAACATTATTCTGCGGCTCGTCAACAGCAAATACGCGAAAACCGTAGTGGGTACGGAAATCGTCATGGGGCTCGGCGTCATCGTCTCCTCCATCTGCCTCGGAGCCGCCAACGGCCCGGCCATCATCATGTTCGGACCCGTGGCGAACGAGTTGGGCAAAACAAAAAAACTGCATCCCTATCGCCGCGCCAACCTGCTGGATGGTCTGGCCGGCACGATCCCCGTGCTCGTCCCCTTCACCAGCGCGTTTATCTTCATCGTCATCACCTGTGTCAACGATTTGAGGAAGACCTACTCCTTCATCGAGGCCATCAATCCCATGCGGCTCAGCTATGCCACACTGCATTGCTGGGGCCTTCTGGCCGCGTTCGCCATCGCCATCGCCTGCGGCTGGGGCAGAAGATACGAGGGTCCCAACGGCGAACCCGTGAAGGAATTGCCCAAAGACGATGAAATGGGATAAATTCGAATTGCAGCGGCAGTATTATCCGGCGCTTGCGTATCGTACTTTTCTGAACACCGCACCTGTGGAATGGGGGATGGGGTGCTGATTCGTAATAATGTGTCCATTTCCAAAATTTTCGCGATCCTATTTGTGTCTTTTGCGTTGATGATGACTTGCTTCGGACTGTTCATCCACAATTTTACTGGGAATATAGTGAAACGGCAAATGCAAAACAGATGCAGGGGCGTGGCGACAGTTGTTGCCGCCATCTTGGAGCAGGAAGCCGAAGAATACAAAGAATTCGTACGGACGCTGGACATGGAGAGCGGATATTACAAGCGCGTCAAGGAGGTCCTGGAGAATATACGGTCGGAAAACCTGGATAATCTGGCTTTCCTTTATGTCGAAGTGAAACATTCGGACGAGGATATGATGTATATCTTTGACGCGGAAAAAGAGGGCAGCGACACTTTTGCCCGCCCCGGACTGATCGAACCGCTGACCGAGTCGCGAAGGGCCGCTTATGACCTCGGTGAGGTGTATGCCGGCGACTTTGTGACCACCGTTTGGGGAACGCTGATGAGCGCCTACGCGCCTATAACGGATCCCACGACCGGGAAATTGATCGGTATTGTTGGCGCCGATGTGTCCCGGGAGCAGTACGACGAGGCGCTGAGATACGAAATTGTCATCGTTGCGGGGAGCATCGTGATCCTGCTCGTCATCATGGCGGCTATACTGGCGCTCGCGTCCAGAGGGGTTTTGACAAGCTTTGTCCGGGTAGTCAGCAACAACGCGAAATTACGGTCAGAGATGGAGTCCAGGGGCAAAGAGCTGACGTCCAGGGACATGCTGTTGGCGTCGGTTTACGAGATTGCGGGACGCTTGCTGACAATGGGTGTGACGGAGGTCGCGTCCGGCATCGAGGCCGCGCTGCGAAAATTGGGCGAGAGCGTGGAGGCGGACCGGGTATATATCATGCCGAATATCGAGGTGGACGGCGCTTGCTGTTTCAAACTGACTTATGACTGGGTCAAGGACGAAACGATCCGCCCCAGATGGGAAAAGGGCAAGATTTTCCAGTATTCAATATTTAGCGATTGGAAAGAACGCCTCGTCCGCGGCCACTTCATCAATATCGGCACCCAAGAACTCGACGGTATGAAAATGTGGGATGCCCGCGATTTCTTTCAACCTCTGAACGTCCACTCCATTCTTGTGCTGCCGATCCATCTGGATGGCGAATTCTGGGGCATTGCGTATCTGGCGAACAGCTATCGGGTACGATACGCGGATGAAGCTGAAATAAAAGCCCTCCAGTCCGGCGTATGCCTGATTGTGCTGGCTATCTTGCGCGCTCAAATGACGGAAAACCTGGTTTCCGCCATGGATGAGGCGCAGACGGCAAGCGAGGCCAAAAGCGCTTTTCTGGCAAACGTAAGCCACGAACTTAGGACTCCGCTGAACGCGGTCCTGGGTTTCACAGAGGTGGAACTGCAAAAAAAACTGCCGGGCGACACAGGCGGAAACCTCGAGAAAATCTATTCGGCTGGTACGGATTTGCTCGGCCTTATTAACGATATCCTCGACGTATCAAAAATTGAAGCCGGAAAATCCGAATTATTTGAGGAAGATTATGATTTCCTGGATATGATCAGCGAGGCGATAAACGTCAACACTGTGCGTGTCACCGCATTAAAGCACGCTTTCTTCCATATCGATGTGGACGAAAACATGCCGGCGCGGCTGCGAGGGGATGCGAGGCGGGTAAAACAAATCCTGATCAATCTTCTCTCGAACGCGTTTAAATTCACGGAAGAAGGCGAAGTTGGGCTGCGGGCTTCCTGCGAGCGGCAGGGCAACCTTGCGTGGATTACGTATCTCGTGAGCGATACGGGAATCGGAATACGCGAAGATGATATGGGGAAACTCTTCATGAACTACAGCCAAATAGGAACTCGGGCAAACCACCAGATCAGTGGAACCGGTCTTGGGCTGTCCATTTGCAAAAGCCTGGCTGAAATGATGGACGGCACCATCAGCGTGGAGAGCGAGTACGGAAAAGGATCGAGCTTTATAGTGAAAATCCGCCAGGGAATAGTTGACGGAACTCCTATAGGTATGGATGTAGTCCGCGAGCTGAAGGAATCCCGGTATATCGGATCCCGCCGGGACAGGAACGCCGCGCCCGTATTTATGCCTGAAGGCAGAGTTTTGGTGGTGGATGA
>JAITNX010000160.1 GCA_031290235.1 Synergistaceae bacterium
TGATTATGCGCTTGGAGAGTTTCTGGACGAGCCGGGGCTGCGTGCTGCAACAGCCTTACGACATTGAGGTGGGGGCTGGAACCATGAATCCGGCAACTACGCTCCGAGTGCTTGGGCCAGAGCCGTGGCGCGTGGCTTACGTCGAGCCGTCCCGCCGTCCAACAGACGGGCGCTATGGGGAGAATCCCAACAGGCTTCAGCATTACTATCAGTATCAGGTGATACTGAAGCCGGCGCCGGATGATGTTCAGGAGATCTACCTCGAAAGTCTCGAATCGCTGGGCATCGAGCCGTCGGAACACGACATTCGCTTTGTCGAGGACGATTGGGAGAACCCAACCACCGGGGCGTGGGGACTCGGGTGGGAGGTCTGGCTCGACGGCATGGAGATCACGCAGTTCACATACTTCCAGCAGCTCGGCGGTATCGATATGGTGACGCCGCCGGCTGAGATAACATACGGACTCGAGAGGATAGCGATGTACGTTCAGCACGTGAACAACGTCTATGATCTCGAGTGGACCGGCAAGGTGAAGTATGGCGACATTCACCACAGGTCAGAGGTGGAGGGGTCTACCTACAACTTCGAGATAGCCGATACCGATATGCTCTTTAAGCTGTTCAGCATGTACGAGGCGGAGTCCGTGAGGACCATGGAGCGCGGCATGGTGCTGCCGGCTTATGACTACGTCCTCAAATGCTCCCACGCCTTTAACGTGCTGGATGCCCGCAGCGCCATCAGCGTCACGGAGCGCACCGGCTACATAGGGCGCGTCAGGGCTCTTGCCAGCGCGTGCTGCAGGGCTTACCTCGCGCAGCGCGGCGAGATGGGCTACCCCCTGACCGGCAAGTTCGGCGACGTCGAAACGAGGGGGGTTGGGGAATATGATAAAGCGTGATCTGCTCCTCGAGATAGGGACGGAGGAAATACCGGCCCGCTTCATGACCTGGATAACGGGCGAGCTGCCCGTCATCGCCAGGGATGGGCTGTCCGAGCTGCGCGTGAGGTACGGCGCGGTCAGGGTGATGGGGACGCCGAGGCGGATAGTGTTGTACGTTAAGGATCTGGCCGACAGGCAGGATGACTTCGAGGAGTTGGCGAAGGGACCACCCAGGACGCAGGCGCTGGACGATGGCGGCGGGTACACAAAGGCCGCCCTGGGATTCGCGAAAAGCCGGGGAGTCGAGGTCCAGGACCTCCGGTTCATCGAGGTCAAGGGAGTCGAGTATCTGCACGCGGTGATAAAGGAAGAGGGCCGGGAGACGAAGGATCTGCTTCCTGGGTTTATATCGGGAATAATAAAAAAGATAGTATTCTCCAAGAACATGTACTGGGCCGATCCGACCGTGCGTTTCGCGCGGCCAATAAGATGGATGACGGCGCTCTGGGACAGCGACGTCATCCCGGTTGTTTTTGGCGGCGTGAGGAGCGGGGCGACGAGCAGGGGACACCGCTTTATGGGCGCGCGCTCCGTTTTGATAGAGAGCGCGTCGAGGTACGAGGCCGCTGTCGAGAGGGAGTTCGTGATAGTCGACCAGGAGCGCCGCAAAAAAATGATCCGCGACGGCATAGCGGATATCGAGCGTGAGATTGGCGCCGCCGCGGACGACGATCCGGACCTCTTGGAGGAGAACACGCAGCTGGTCGAATATCCAGTGGTCTTTCAGGGATCCTTCGACGAGTCCTTTCTGGACATCCCCGAGGAAGTGCTGATAGCTACCATGAAAAAAAATCAGCGCTATTTTCCGGTACGTGACGCAGGCGGCAAACTGATGGCCAGGTTTATCGGGGTCAGCAACAACAAGGCAAAGGATATGGGCGTGGTGCGGGACGGCAACGAACGCGTCCTGCGCGCGCGCCTTTACGACGCGGCTTTCTTCTGGCGGGAGGACAGGTCTCGTTCCCTGGAGTCGCGCATCCCGGAACTCAAAAAAGTGCTGTACCAGGAGACGCTTGGCTCGATCTACGACAAGTCCGGCAGGACGCGTGAACTGTCGGCATGGCTGGTCAAAGAGCTGGGAGAAGATGACATTGCCTCTGCCGTGGATAGGGCCGCGGTTTTGTCCAAGGCGGACCTCGTCACTGGCATGGTGTTCGAGTTCCCGGAGGTGCAGGGGGTTATGGGGCGCGAGTACGCGCTGCGTGAGGGGGAATCCCCGGTCGTGGCCAGGGCGATTTACGAGCAATATCTGCCGAGGTTTGCGGGAGACGGGCTGCCCAAGGGCAGAGAGGGCGCCGTAATAGGCGTCTGCGACAGGGTGGACTCGATAATAGGGATTTACAAGGCTGGCATGCCGCCGACGGGATCTCAGGATCCCTACGGTCTGCGGCGGGCCGCCCGCTGCATAAACGAGATACTCTGGGGGCTGGAGATGGACGCGGATCTTGGACGGCTGTTCGAGAAGGGCGCGTCCCTGCTCTCCGTCGAGGCGGCGACCATGAATTCCGTCAGGGAGTTCTACAAGCAGAGGCTGCACAACCAACTCCGCGAGCGCGGTTATTCCCATGGAACCACAAGCCTTGCCGTTGGGTCCATGGGTCTGCGGCCGCTCCAGGCTCTTCGGATGCTCCAGGCGTTCGAGGAGGCCAGCGGGGAGGACTGGTTCGGTTCGCTCGTGGTCTCGGCGATACGGGTTGGCAACATCTTGAACAAGATCCCACATGACGACCTCGCGTCGGTAAAGTTGGACGAGAAGGGCCTCCAGGCCGACGCGGAGAAGGGTCTCGAGTTCGCGTTGAGCGCACAGGGTCCGGCGGTCAGGTCGGCGTTGGGAGAGCGCGACTGGAAGGGCGTCTGTCAGGCGCTATCCATGCTGTCGCCCGCGATATCCGGTTTCTTCGACGGCGTGATGGTCATGGATCCGGACCTGTCAGCCAGGAACAACAGGCTTGCCCTGCTCCTGACCTGCCGCGAGCTTTTCGACTTGATCGGGGATTTCTCTCTTATAAAACAGGGGTAATGATACAAAGCCGGGATCCACGACAACATGATTTAGTATTTTGATTTTGTCGCTCCGCTGTCTGGCGCACAGGCTGAAACTCATCTATAATCGAAGGGTGCGCGGAGGAAGTTTTTTGCTCGAATCGCGGAGCGACTGTTTGAAGAGGTGAGGCCCTGTGTGGGGGAAGGATATTGGCATCGATCTTGGGACCGCGACGGTCCTGATTTTCATAAAGGACAAGGGAGTCGTCCTGAGGGAACCGTCAGTAGTGGCAATGGACCAGAACAGCGGAAGGATACTCGCGGTCGGGGATGACGCGAAGCTGATGCTCGGCAAGAACCCAGGGAACATCGTGACGGTCCGCCCTCTGAAGGATGGGGTGATTGCGGACTACACCATGACTGAGGTAATGCTCCGGCTCTTCATAAAGAAGGTTACCTCTGGTTTGGAGAGGATAATGCGGCATCGCGTAATGATATGCGTGCCGTCAGGGGCTACCGACGTGGAGCGGAGGGCCGTGCTCGAAGCGGCTCTTGAAGTCGGGGCGAAGGAGGCCTACCTGATAGAGGAGCCGATGTCCGCGGCGATAGGCGCCGGACTCGACATAGCGGAGCCGCGTGGCAACCTGATCGTGGACATAGGCGGCGGCACTACGGACGTGGCGGTCATATCCCTCGGAGGCATAGTGGTATCTGAGTCCCTCCGGGTTGGCGGAGACAAGTTTGACGAATCCATAATCCGGTACGTGAGGAAGCAGTTCAACCTGGCGATAGGCGAGCAGATGTCGGAGAGCCTGAAGGTCCGTATAGGGACCTGCTTCCCAGGGATAGCCGAGGAGCTCAGCATGGATATTCGGGGCAGGGACCTGATTCAGGGCCTGCCGCGTCAGGTAACTATAACGAGTACGGACGTGGCAAAGGCGATAGAGGAGTCAATTGGAATAATAATTAATGGAATTCGCAGGGTGTTGGAGCTAACGCCGCCGGAGCTGGCCGCCGATATTATTGATAGGGGAGTCATCCTCACGGGTGGAGGAGCGCTCTTGAGGGGGCTGCCGGAGCTTGTGACGCAGCAGACAGAGATTGAGACGCTGGTTGCGGAATCTCCGATGGAGTGCGTTGCTCTCGGCACTGGAAAGGCACTTCAGACTCTGGACAAATTCAAGGAATCCGGCACGATTCTTTCCGCCATAAGAAAGGGCGGCAGAAGACGCTGATTTCGAGGACGCGGCGGGGCTGAAGGCGCAAAACCGGGCAGGACCCTCCCCTGAATAAAGTTACTGGCGGGAGGCGTGATGATGTTCAGAGGCATATACGAGGGAACGTCCGCGATGTTGGTCCAGGAGAAGATGCTGGATGTCGTGGGCAACAATCTGGCGAACGTCGACACGAACGGTTTCCGCGGCAGGGTCGCTGTCAATAAATCTTTTCCGGAGGTCCTGATGGACCGGGTCGAGAGATACACCATCGTTGACGAGGCCTTGAACGAGGAGCTCGCGGACAGAAAATTCTTCCCATATATCAGAGGACGGGTCACAATAGGGTCGATGTCCCTTGCGAACGTGATGAGCGAGACGATCATGTCGCAGGAACCTGGTGTCGTCCAGTATACCGACAATCCGCTGGACGTGATGATCAACGGAGACGGTTTTTTTGCGGTCGAGGATGGAAACGGCAACACGTTCTACACGAGGTCCGGCAGTTTTCAGCGCGGTCCCGCCGGCGAGCTTGTGACTCACGACGGCGAGTTCGTACTGGGCGACGGCGGCAGGATAGAACTCGGCGATGCGGTGCGGATTTTCGTAGACGAGACTGGGCAAATTTTCGCGGATGGGGACATGGTCGGCCAGTTTCAGCTCGTGACATTCCCCTCCCCGACGTATCTCAGGCAGGATGGGAAATCCCTGCTGTCGGAGACGCCGAACTCCGGGGCGCCGGTCCCGGTCGAGGTTCCAGCGATAGTCGGAGGCGCGCTTGAACGTTCGAACGTCCAGGTCGTCAGCGAGATGGTTCGCATGATAGAGGCAAACCGCGCGTATGAGGCCGCGGGCCGCACGGTTACGATTCAGGACGAGTTGACGAGCAGACTGTTCAGCACACTGGGCAGGCCGAACTCTTAATATTAGGAGGTTATTTAAATGTTACGTTCTCTCTGGTCAGGCGCAAGCGGAATGATCGCACAACAGACCCATCTCGATGTCGTGTCTCACGATCTCGCTAACGTCAACACATCGGGATACAAGAAGCTAAGGGCCGATTTTCAGGACTTGATCTATCAGATCGCAAGGGAGCCGGGGCAGCCGGTGGAGCCCGACTCCATGATCCCGACTGGCATACAGGTGGGGCTTGGCACGAAGGTGGCTGGGACCACGAGGATATTCGCCCAGGGTTCGCTGCAGACGACTGATAACGCCACGGACGTGGCCATTGCGGGGGAGGGTTTCTATCAGGTGACCATGCCGGACGGCACGATTGCCTACACGAGGGACAGCAACTGGAAGATAGACGCCAACGGACAGCTTGTGACGCACGACGGATATCTGCTCGAACCAGTGATCGTCGTCCCGGAGGAGGCCATGGACTTCAGCGTCAGCATGACGGGAGCTGTCACGGTAAAGCTCCCAGGCGACGTCGATCCGGAGGAGATAGGGCAGATTGAACTCGCGCGCTTCATCAATTCCAGCGGACTGCGGTCGGTCGGCAGGAACCTCTTCACCGAGACGGCGGCCAGCGGGGCGCCGGTAATCGGAAACCCAGGCGACGAGGGTTACGGTACGCTGGAGCAGAGGACGCTTGAAATGTCGAACGTACAGGTCGTCGAGGAAATGGTGGAGATGATCGTGGCGCAGAGGGCATACGAGGCGAACTCGAAGACGATAACGACGGCGGACGAATTTCTCCGCATAGCGAACAATCTGAGACGTTAAGGAAGCGCTTTAGGCTCCTAGCGATAAATCGGCACTTAGTTAAGTTTATAGCCGGATCAGCCGATGTTATGAATAAGGTGATGGAGATCATGAAAAAATTTATGTCGGTTGATGTACGAATGAAAATACTGATGGGGAGGGCGTGGTCCCGCGGAATATCGGCGGGACTCTGGTCCCTCGCCCTGATGTTTGTCCTGTTGACCGGGACCTCGTGGGCTTTCGAGCTCCGGGTGGAATTGCCGGAGGCCCTAGAGGCCCGCGACGGTGGATTCCTTCTTGGCGAATACGCGGAGTTCGATGGCGACACCTACCTCGCTGATGTCGCGTCGATGGTTTGGATAGAGCCGAGGAACGGGAAAATATTGATGAGCGACGTGATCGAGGCGCTGGGAACGTCGGAGGTTGCCGGGCGCTCAGTGATGATTGCCATGCCGGATGAGGTGAAAGTCCTTCCGGAGTCTGAGATCGCGTCTGAGCTGCGCGTCATGACCGCATGGAAGTGGCGGATAGACGTCTTGGGCATAACGGGCGAACAGATCGAGAAATACTCGCGCTACTCGCTCCCGCCGAGGGTACAGCCTGGGTCGAAGTCGGTTTCCATCAAACTCGTCGACGCCGACGGCGATAAGACGAACAGGCAGATAAAGCTGAAGTGGTTCCAACCTGTTGTTTACTCCCTGACAAGTCTTCAGAGGGGCGCCGGGATAGACGTCTCGACACTGAGGACGCGAGTCGATTCAATAGGGATGATAGGCGAGAGCCTCTGGAGTCCTGAGCAGCTGGCGCACTCCACGATGAAGCAGTCGATAGGCGCCGGCAAGGTGATAGCGGCGAGCGACGTGGCGCAGGCGGATCTGGTGAAGGCCGGCAGCTCGGTGAAATTGATCGCGAAAGTGAACGGCCTCGGCATAGAGGTCAACGGAATAGCGATGCAGCGCGGCGGCATAGGCGATGTCATAAAGGTGAGAAACTTGTCCAGCAGAAAGGTTCTATCCGGCAAGATCGTGGATGTCGGGCGCGTGGCGATTAACTGAAAAATTAATTAAAAGAAGTTGAAAATATTCGGCGGTGGGTTGTATGCGGCCGCAATGAATTGGGAGGTCTCAGGATGAAAAACGCAAGGGTTATCGTTATAGCGGCGGTTCTGGCGTCACTGTTCCTGGCGCGCCCATCGGGCGCTGATTCGCTGTGGAACGACAGCAGCAGCCTTTTCGCCGACAGAAAGGCTTCCAGCATCGGAGATGTGATAATGGTCAAGGTCTCCGAGGAGGTGGACGACAGCGACGAGGGGCAGATCAGCTCCACCAAGACCAACGAGGAGGACGTGAGGTCCGGCTTTGGAATATTGAACTTCATAAGGGCCTTCGGCTTCGGGTCCGCTTCGTCAACGAGCAGTAATACGACCGTCGAGAGGACGAAGGAGCTGAAGATGACGATCAGCTGCATCGTGGTCGACATCATGCCAAATGGAAATATGGTAATTCAGGGAGACAGGCAGCTGACCAGCGGCGCGGAGAAGATGAAAGTCCGCTTCGAGGGAGTCGTGCGCCCGCAGGATGTGGCTCACAACAACATAGTGAACAGCGAGCGGGTTGCAAATGCGATGATTTCAGTGTCAGGCAAGGGCATCATCTCGAGGACCCAGCGCCCCGGCATAATAAATCAGATAATACAGGCAATATTCTAATAAATAAAGGATTAGGATGGGAGAGTGTTGAACATGGAGGTAAGGAACATGACTGGTAAGATCAAGCTGATGGCAGTCTGCGCGGCCTGTCTGGCCGCGATGGCGATGGCCGGCGCCGCGGAAGCCGCGCTGCAGCCGATGGTCCGCCTGAAGGACCTGGTCACAGTCGAGGGAGTCCGAGACAACCAGCTCGTGGGCATGGGGCTTGTGGTAGGGCTTCAGGGCACAGGAGACAAGGGCAAGATAGCGACACAGATGATGTCCAATATGACTCAGCAGTTCGGTGTGACGATGGATCCCAAGCAGCTCAACACAAAGAACGCCGCGGTGGTGACTGTTACCTGTCAGCTCTCCCCATTTCTCCAGCCCGGCCAGAACTCGGATGTCCTAGTCAGCGCGATAGGAGACGCCAAGAGCCTGGAGGGCGGGGTTCTCCTTCAGACGCCCCTCAAGGCCGCCAATGGCCAGATTTACGCGGTGGCTCAGGGTCCTCTCACGATAGGCGGCTGGGCCGACAGCGGCGCGGCCTCGACAGTAAAGAAAAACGTGGTCACTGTGGGGCGCATCCCAAATGGCGCGATAATAGAGCAGGGAGTGGACATGACCTACTCAAATAACGGCAATATAAACCTCCTTCTCCGCCAGTCCGACTTCACGACAGCCAGCAGGGTGGTAGCGGCCATCAATTCCAAGTTCGGCAATATAGCGCACGCGCTTGACGGGCGCACGGTCTCAGTGGGCATTCCACCGAGTTACCTCAACTCGCCCTCCGCATTCATCGCCTCCATCGAGGGCATGTCGGTGCGTCCGGACACGGCGGCCAGGGTAGTCGTCAACGAGCGCACCGGCACTATAGTGATGGGAGGCAACGTTACGATAGGAAACGTGGCTGTTGCCCATGGCAACCTCACAGTGAGGGTGACGGAAAATCCGCAGGTCAGCCAGCCAAACGCAAGGAGCGGGGGCAGTACGGTGGTGACTCCCCAGACGGACGTAGTAGCGCACGAGAACAGCCCTCAGCTGGTGGAGCTGCCGTCGACCTCGACGGTCGAAGATCTTACGAGCGCCATGAACGCGGTGGGAGCATCCCCGAGGGACCTGATAGCGGTTCTCCAGGCGATGGACCAGGCCGGCGCTCTCCACGGCGAACTCGTGATTCAGTAGAGGTTCATGGGATGTCGAACTTCAACGCGATCAACAGGCCGAATCTGCGAAATCCCGACGGCAGCATGTCGGTCGAGGAGTACCGCAGGCAGGAGAAGGCGCTAGAGGTAACGTGCAAGCAGTTCGAGGGCACGATGTTCTCCAAGATCTGGAAGGACATGCTGAAATCAGCCAGGGCGATAGGCGGGGAGGATGACAAACGCCTCTACGCGGCGCTGGAGGATACCACGGTCGAGATGGTGTCGGAGCACCTGAGCGAGAGCCAGGGTATAGGCGTATGGAAAGTGCTGTACGACAACCTGCACAGCCAGCTCGAGGTCCCAGCCGAGATAAGGGCCGAGATGAACGAGGCCGCGGAGAAGAGAGCGGCGGAGATGGGCGGCATGTCCATTAGGCCTTCGAAGGACAGTTCGACTAAGGTTGAACCCTGAGATAAAAATATAAAAAACCCGGAAAGATCGGGGAAGGCTCGGTAGCCGACGCCATTCTCGACCGAATCGTCTATGATTCCTACACGATCTTCATCGACGGCGAGGAATCCATGCGCAAACGAAAAGGCATCATTTGAAAACCGCGTTGAGGAGGGGCGTGAGCTCCTCCTCTCCAAGTGGCTCACTTTCCCCATGGCCGTGGCTCAATAATATACGTTTACAGAGAAGAATTTATCGTAGTTTTAGTGCTTAGAAGGTGCTCGGATACACTGCCGCAAGAAAGACACAAGGTTTTTGAGAATGATTTACGCATTTGTGAAGCCAGATGCTTTCGTGATGCATCGTGTCGCCCTTCTGGAGCGTATAATTTTCTTCAACCTCTCCCTGCGGCTCCGGATTCACGAGGGTTACGTTCAGTTCCCCTTCCAAAATATGAATAAACTCAACACCATCATGCTGGAAAAATCCAATTTCAGTTTTTGGCTTAAGGCGGAAATAAATCAATTCAATGCAATCCTTGACTGAATCGTTTTTCAATAAGTATGCTTCGATTTTGTCGCTGTTAAAGTTTAATTTTCGCCCTTTTTCAAGCGGAATTACCCTGCTTGTGTCATCGGTCTCATGGGTAAATTCGGCAAGCGTCACGCCGTATACTCTAAGCAATCTCTGCATCGTTGTCAGGCTGATCCCGCTTTTGCCGTTCTCAACCATGCTTAAAAATGACGGAGTAACGCCCAGCTTAGACGCGACATCTTTTAATGTAAGGCTTTTGGAGGTACGCAGCTTTTTGAGCTTATAGCCAAACGTCCAATCAATTTCATTATTCTCAGCATTTTCCACAATCAACAACTCCTGTTTTCCAAAGAGTGCCTCAGAAAACTCCTGCGCGCAACATTGCTTTACAGCGCGCACCTCAAAGCCGATTTATTATAATACTGATTCCCGATAGAAATGTAAGCATTTTCATTGAGAATATGCATCGCTTTGCGCTGCTTGTTACATGCTTTTCAAGCACGGGACCCGTCTCCTCAGATTCCATAGAAAAATATATATATTTCTCTGTGGAATCTGTATAACACGCCGGAATAGAAAAAAAATAGAAAAGGCACTTGACAAGAATAGTATGTATAGTTAATATTAAGTAGTTCTTATTATTTAAGTGTGACTTATATTTCAGTAAACTAGGAGGAGAGAAAATGTCAAACCAAATCAATAAAGTAAACTGGGATGTCGTGAACGCCTTGGGAAAACAGTTTGCTTTTTGCGCCAGACCGGGTTTCTACGGACCATGCGATCCGAGCCGCTCCATCGTTGCCCTGCCGGATGTCGACATTCAGCCGAAATGGGACATCCCGGAGAAAATTGCAATTTCGACAGCGATTTGCGGCGCGTTCAATACGAAATCGACAAATCCGAACCATCCGATCACGCCGGATGAAATTTATCAGTCTGCCCGCGAAGCATGTTTGGCAGGCTCTCCCATAGTGCATATTCATGTTAGAAATGAGGAGGGATTCAACATTCTGGATCCGGTATTGTTTCACAGAGTCATCGATCCGCTCAGAGAGGAGTTCCCGGATGTTATTTTTGACGGTTGCCTCGTGCCAGATACGGAAGAACTCTGGGAAAAGATGGTTGTGATGCTGAAAGACCGCCTCCTGGATGTTACGCCGATCAATACGACTGCAACGTATCTCGGCGATATGATTCTTTCAAAACCGCCTCATGTGCTGATCGAAAAAACCCGTCTGTGCCAGGAATACGGCGTAAAACCTCAGATCGCCGTTTATACTGATGCGGATATCGACAACGCGGATCGTTTTCTGATTAAAACGGATCTTTTGGAAAAACCCTATCACTTTTTGATTCTTCCGGCGCTTCCCGGATGTTCGACCATGAACAACCCGGTCGCTATGACAGAAAGCTTGCTGAATCTATACAACCGGATTATGGATGTCGATCCAGGCGCCGTTGTAATGGTTGCCGCCGCGGGAAGAGCCTCAAGCTATCTCGCGAATCTTGCAATGCTGCTGGGACTTAGCGTACGCGTCGGCATGGAAGACACCGTATGGAAATGGCCGCACAAAAATGACCGGATCGAAAACAACGCTGAGCAGTTCAAAACGTACAAAACACTTGCGGAAATCCTCGGGCGGGAAGTATGCACTCCCGGCGAATACAGAAAAATGATTGGTCTGCCGCTTAAGTAATTCACGATGAATTGAGGAGGTGCAAAATCATGATCAAAAAACCAACCTGGATTGCAGGCACATTGGTAGGAGCCGCTATTACAGTCCTTGCGTTGTCCGGTGTAAAACTATCTATAGCGGAAATGTGGCCGGCTTATTTTCTTGTTCTCTTGTATATGCTCAGAGGACTTACCAACCCAAAAGATTTGAAGGATATTTATTGCGGAGGAGTCGTCGGTATTTTGTGGTCCTACTGCGTCGTGCTCTTCATCAGCATGCTGACACCTATAATCGGATCTTTTTCGGCGCTTGGAATCGTATGTTTTTTTAGCATCTTTCTCCTGATAGTATTGAACGACGTACAGCCGATGCTTTTCAATAATTATGCGTTTATTTACTATCTGGTAGCGGCGTTATATCCTGAACAGAAATCGGTTCAATGGATCCTTACCTTGCTCGTCGGCGGTACAGCCTTCGCGCTAATGGTGATCGGCGGGCTGGCCGTATTGCTGAAGCAGCGCCGATGATCGGTCGCGCTGAATAATCGGAAAGGAAGAACAAAAAATGGAAAGATTAGAAGAAAAAGTTGCGGTTATTACCGGTGCCAGTTCAGGATTCGGAAGGGAAATGTCTATCACATTCGCCCGTGAAGGGGCAAAGATTGTCTGCGCTGATATCAATAGAGAGCCGAACCCGGATGGATATGAGGAAAAAAAGGAACCAACGGATCAGGAAATCGTCAGTGCGGGCGGTCAGGCAGTCTTTGTCAAATGTAATATCACGCAGCAGGACGAGGTGACCAATCTGATTCAAACGGCGGTGAGTACATTCGGCCGGCTGGACATCATGATGTGCAATGCGGGGGTTTACCGGGCCGGGATGCTGACCCACGAAATGCCGGTTGAGTTTTTGGATGATTGCCTCAACGTCAACGTAAGAGGAACATGGTTCTGCTGCCAAGAGGCAATCAAACAATTCCTCGCTCAAAAGACGAGAGGAAAAATCATTGTTACCTGTTCAAGTTCGGCAATCAATCCGTATCCTGTGCAAGCGCCTTACAGCATGTCCAAGGCAGCGATCGGAATGCTTGCGCAAACACTGGCGCTGGAATACGGCGCAGCCGGAATCAATACCAACGCGATCTGCCCTACCGGATGCAAGACCGCGCTGACCAGCAACGGTTACAACGATGAGAATTTCCGGAGAATCCAAACCAGCAAAATCCCTCTCGGCAGATGGGGGGAGCCGAAGGATGTTGCAAATCTGGCATTGTTCCTGGCGTCAGACGAAGCGGATTATATGAACGGTGCCATGGTGCTGCTGGATGGCGGAGAAACATTGAGCGGAACGAGGATCAGCGATTTCGGTATTGCATTTGAATAATGGTTTCGGAGGGATGGGTGAAATGAAAAGATTGGATGGGAAAACAGCCCTTATTACAGGTTCAAGTTCGGGTTTCGGAAGAGCGATAGCAATTGGATACGCGAAGGAGGGCGCCAGGATTGTTTGCGCAGACCTCAAAAAAAGTGCGTCAAAGGATGAAGCGTTTGAACCGGACACAGATACGGACGACTATATCAGGAAAACAAGCGGCGAGGCGATTTTTGCCGAGACCGACGTACGAGATGTGGACCAGGTTAAAAATGCAGTCGATCAGGCGGTGAAAACATTCGGGACGCTGGATATCATGGTGAACAATGCCGGAGTATTCACGAAAATCGGCGCCACCCACGAACTAGATCAGCACGATTGGGATTTTACAATGGACGTTACAGCAAAAGGCATGTATAACGGGTGCCAGCAGGCAATCATCCAATTTCTGAAGCAAGGCGGCGGCGTCATTGTTAATATCTGCTCTATCGGAGGCGTCGTCGGACTTAAAGGAGAAACCGCATATTGTGCAGCAAAAGAGGCGGTTTACAATATGACAAGAGCAATAGCCCTTGATTACGCGAAACAAAATATCCGGGTCAACGGCATTTGCCCGAATTATTCAGCGACGCCCATGAGTATCTTCGGTTACAAGACACCCGAAATAAAAAGCGCGATTGAAGCCGCAACTCCGATGGGACGTTGGATGGAAATCCGAGAAATAGTTGGGCCCGCCGTTTTTCTGGCATCAAACGAATCTTCGTATATCACAGGGCATAATTTGGTTGTGGATGGCGGTTATACGATCGGATAAGAATCGAGTAGACAGAAGGGTTCCGAGGACAACGACATATAAGGTAGTCGGTAAGCAAGTGGAAACCGCAAGGAAGGATTACCGGCTCGTTCTCCAATGTCAACAGGTTAAGCAGAGAAGCGTTCAGCCTCAAATATCGAGACTAATAGCCCAAGAAGTATCACCTCGTCTTTTTACTGCGTTTGCCTCCTCCAATGGTTTCGAACTTCTCTCACAGGTCATACAAAATTTGCACATAAAAGTGAATTTATGTTAAGGTAATATGCAAAAAATGCTTAACCTGTTGACATTGCATTCTAAATCCTGAAAATATCATCAATCACGAACAGTTTCAAATATACCTGAACGGCGAACACGTTGGGCAAAGATCTACGGAAAATAAAAAGAATTTGTAACTCCTAAATCCGCAGGTTGGTGAATTTTAATCGCCGCAAACCCAGTCTCCTAATGGTTTCATGCACTTTTACTCTTTCACTCATTGGGTGAAAATTTGGCAAGGGCAAAACTCAGGCTACTACTGCTTTGATTGCGTTTTGTAATACTTTAACCTGCGGATTTGGGAGTTACAAGAATTTCATGATAAAAACGCAAAGAGTTAAAAACGTTCTTTGCGCTGTGGACGACTATGACAGGATCGGGTCAAAAAACTACCTGTTCTTCAAAGTGATCGGAGAGCCGGGCAAGGGGCATTTTACATTGCAGGGAAAAAATCTGTTCTTTATTAGACCCCAAAAAAAATTAATCGACTGATACCAATACCCGATCCTTGCCAGTAGGTTGCTGCCGGTCTCCACGACCGGCAACAGCGGCAGCGTTATAATGCTGCCGCGCCGCTATA
>JAITNX010000170.1 GCA_031290235.1 Synergistaceae bacterium
GGGTGTACGGAGAGTTTTTGAAGCCGGCGGTCGAGTACTCGCTGAGCGATCTGGCGTCGCGGAAGAAATAACATGACTAATTCCAATTTTGAGTCAAATATGCTTTTATTTGACTCAAAATTGGAATGCGCGACACGATGTCGCGCGCGCAATGCGCAGCATTGCGGCTTCTCTAAGTCAAACGCGCAGGATGCGCATTTGACTTAGAATTAGAATAATACGTCATAAAGTGATTGGGGTCGTCTGCCGATAATGGGATTAGGAGTCAGTTATTCTTGCCTACATGGAGGTCTGTCGTATGAGGGTGGAACCTAGCATAGTTTCTCTTGAT
Organism: Synergistaceae bacterium; assembly: GCA_031290235.1. GTDB lineage: Bacteria > Synergistota > Synergistia > Synergistales > Synergistaceae > JAIRWR01. Next base: position 332 of record JAITNX010000170.1, read on the forward strand.
GTCATTGCAGCAAACGCGAGTCTGACGAGGAGTGAAAAGCAGCCTGGAGTTTCCAGTGGCAGCTCGGTAAAGGACGCTGTCGTAATCGCGTCAGCCGAGCGGTCCGCAGTCAATCGGCCCGAGGGCGGTGTTACAACGGAGGGTGAGAACCTCTCCGCGGCGCGTTCCCTAATAAAGGACGCGGGTGCGGCGCAGGAGATCCTGGCGTTTGCCAAGAAGAACATACTCTTGCAGGCGGACGTATCCATAAGGGGACAGGCCAACCTTGACCGGGAGTCCGTGCTGGAATTGCTGCGGCAATAGGCGGTATTTGTATTGTAAGGAAGCGCTGATTAAATCGTATATGGATGCAGTGTCAATAAGGGTTTTAATCTTTACCCTTTAGTCTCCTGGCGATAAATCAGCCCTTCCTTAATTTATATTAGTCGATGTCCTGTGAGCGTGGTTCGTCGTTTGATTTGTCGTAGACGCCGTTCTCAGGCAGAACTGGATTGACGCTGACAGTTTCCAGTGCGCTGACGATGTTCGCCGTCGCGGGAGCGTTTCCGCTTAGCTCTTCCTCCAGCGCCTTTGCCAATAATGGATCCTCCAGCTGGGCCTTTACCTTTACCCTCCCGCCGCTTGCCACAGTCCTGAAGCCAAAATCTATCAGCTTTTCGGATCCTTCGGTCAGATCGGTCGATGTGGGCGCGCCGAGTACGACGGATATCAGCCTGATATCGCCGTTGTTGGCCGTCGTTATGAGGTTGTGTTTTGACGACTCTATCCAGCCCGTCTTCAGCCCGTCAACGAGCGGGTGGCGGCTGAGGAGGGGGTTCTTGTTCGTCGTCGTCTTTTTTCTGTGGGTGACGGCCAGGATGCTGTGATAGTGAAGCGCTTCCGGATGGTTCTCTATGTAGCTTCTGCTCAGGGTCAGCATGTCGAGGGCGGTCGTCACCTGCTCTCTTGCCGGCAGACCGTTTGGGTTTCTGAACCTCGTGTTTTTCAAGCCGAGTTCGCCCGCCTTCTCGTTCATCAGCTTGACGAACGATTCAACAGTTCCCGAAACGTGTTCGGCCACGGCGACTGAAGCGTCGTTACCTGAGGCCACGGCCACTCCCTTGAGCAGATTGTCCAGAGACACCACCTCGCCCGTGACCAGGCCCATGCGCGCGCCGGGCTGTCTTGCCGCCCTGGCGCTTATTTTCACCTTGTCGGAGAGTGCCGTCTTTCCATCTTTCAAATGGTCCATGACGACGTAAAGCGTCATTATTTTTGTGAGCGACGCTGGCGGAATCAGGGCGTTCTCGCTCTGAACATACAGCACGCTGCCGGACTTCGTGTTCATCAAAATAGCGCCGCGGGCCTCTATCGGGGCGGATGATGCTCGCGGCACAGCATAACACATCAGCAAAAAGGTTATGAGAATTATCAAACGTTTCATTTAAATCGGCGAATCCTCCCATGTGCATCAGGCATAATACGTCCATTATATCCTTTTTTTTGTCTCAGCGGCATGGTAATATGTGATTTGAGGGAACGCTGATTAAACAAGCTCTTTTCCTGACTTCATTATGGAGGCGACGCGAAATGCGGGATACAAACTGGGGTAGGGTTGTCGATCTCGATACGCTGGATGCGTCGGCCCTTGCGCCGAGCGTCACCAAGCGCAATATTTTCGGGCCTGACGCGTTTTGGGATGATTTTGTCATGAGGCACTTTTTACTGCCTGAGGGAGCCGCAATTCCCACTCATTCCCACGAATGGGATCACCTCGTCCTCTCGCTTGGCGGACATGGAGAGATCGAGGTCGATGGCGAGCACTACGACCTGGAGTGCGGCAACTGGGCCAGGGTGCCGGGATGGGCCGAGCATGCCTTCAAGAATATCGGGGGGGGCGACTTCGTGTTTGTGTGCATAGTCCCCACGCACGGCGACCCTCACGCCAAGAAGACCGCCATGAGGGCGGCGCGGCGCAGACGAAGAGGCGCGCCGAGCGGCGCCTGCTGAATCGCGGGTGATCCTCCCTGACGTATGGTTATGATAAGCCGCGGGTAGTTTCATGTCCCTTCTGATTTTGATATCTCGACTATGAAAAAATGCTGGAAAAAAGATCTAAAATACCTTAAAATACTAGTGGTTGAGGGTGCTCCAAATATAAGATCGGCTGAAGTGACGTACTCATAAAACTGGGAGGTATTTACATGACGGGTCAAGCGGAGAACAATCAGGGCGGAGGTCCGGCATTTAACACTACTGATGCACTTGGGCGCCTGATGAACAATAAAAACCTGTATAAAAAACTACTGGATAAATTTGAGAAGGGTTATTCCGACTACGAGGGCAAGGTCAGGACGGCCTTCGAGGGAGGAAACTTCGAGGATGCCATGCATCTGTCCCACACAATGAAGGGCCTTGCCGGCAACCTTGGCGCCGATTCCCTGCAGGAGGCCAGCCGCAACCTGGAACTGGTGGCAAAAGGCGGAGAAAAGACACCTGATCTGCCTCAGCTGCTCGACAGCTTCAACGCGGAGCTGAACAGGGCGTTGCAGGCCATCCGCGACGGAGTGGACCTGGGTTAGGCTGGATGTGAGTTGCGGCAATCGCGATATTGACGTAACATGAGAACCCGTAAGGGTTCTTTTTTTCTTTTTTTTGGAGCGGCAATGACGGGATGGGCCATGATCGTACAGG
>JAITNX010000149.1 GCA_031290235.1 Synergistaceae bacterium
GCAAGGGCCTCCTTTGGGTTTTAAACTTTCGTCGAGTTAATATACCAAAAAGAGAGCCCTTGCCACTATTATTTTGCCGGCAATTATTGATTTGTCATGCTGCGAGACCTATTTTTCATGTGCGAAGTTTGAGACTATAACAAAAAAACAAAACGAAGTCCAGTGTTTTCGCCTTGTTTCATCTAGTATTTATTTGTCAATATGTCTCGGTCGAGAAATTGATGCGTTTGTCCTGCCTGGACGAATATTCGCATTGACTTTGCTTATATTTGGTGATAATATCGCGCAATTATATTTTAATGATATACTGATTTATATACTTTGGGCATCTTAATTCGTGAATTTGTTCGATAAGTGTGGGCCTATTTTATGACAGCCCGCACAACACTTGGGTTGTTTATTATATATAGAAGTAAAAGGAGGCTGGGGGATGGGTAAAAAAATAGTGGGCATACGGAGCGACAGCAGCGCGCAGGACGATTACGCGATGGAAAGGGAGATGTTTGAGGGGGACGATATAGAGATCGTCGGAGTGAACATCAACGATGATGAGGAATTTGCGGGAAAGAGGCGATCGTTCAACGCCTTCATTCACACCCATACCGTTGTGTCCGGCGAGGTCCTGGACGACATGCCGGACTGCGGGATAATCTGCCAGCAGGGGCAGGGGGTGGACACGATAGATATCGAGGCGGCTACCGCGCGCGGCGTCAAGGTGACGAACGTGCAGGGATTCAACGTCGAGGAGGTATCGGATCACGCGCTCGCCTTCGCGATGATGCTCGGCAGGAACATCCCGTTTTACGCCGATGCCGTCATTGAAAAGGGGATATACAGCTTCAAGGCGTGTCCTCCAAACGTCAAACTGGCCGAGATGAACCTGGCGCTTCTGGGCTTTGGCCGGGTATCCAGGAGGCTCGCTAAAAAGGCTAAGGCGATCTTCGGTTCTGTAAGCGCCTACGATCCGGTTATGGACGCTTCGGTGGCCGAGGCATCCGGCGTCAGTGTCGTGAACGATTTGGACGTCCTCCTGAGGGAGGCTGACATACTCTCCATTCACGTTCCTCTGTTGAAGGAGACTCGTCATCTGATCGACGCTGGGAAGCTCTCCCTGATGAAACCAACGGCGTACCTTGTCAACTGCGCGCGCGGCGCGATCGTCGACAACCAGGCGCTGAGCGACGCCCTGGACAGGGGTGTCATCCTGGGGGCGGCAGTGGACGTGGTCGAGCCGGAACCACCTGGCATAGAGGGGAATCCTCTCATCCGAAACAAGCGGTGCATAGTCACCCCGCACATCGCATGGTACTCAAAGTCCGCCATTAAGAGGATGAGGAGCGACGCGGCGGAGTCGGCGAGGGCGTTTCTCCGTGGACAGACGCCGCCGCAGCTTTTAAATTGAGGGCGCGTACTGATACTATATTATTACTACATTATAAGGAGGAGATTTGAATGCGGACAAGGATTTTAAGGGTGTTTTTGTGTTGCGTCTTCGCGTTGTTTTTTGTCACGGCTATGACTGGGGAATCGCGGGCTGCTGTAAAGTACAGGATAAAACTTGGCGGCGTCGGGTCCGAGACGCAGCCGAGCGGAATAGGGATGAGGGAGTTTGCGGAGTTCATGAAGGAGGGTTCCAACGGAGAGATAGATGTTCAGGTCTATTTCAACGCGACTCTCGGGGGAGACCGGCAGGTATGCGAGGGGATGCAGATCGGCACCGTGGAGTCCGGCGTAGTGGCGTCGTCCGTCCTGGCGGCGTTCGTACCTGAGATGACCATAATAGACTTCCCCTACGCCTTCAAGACGGAGGCCGCGGCCCGCAAGGCGCTGGACGGCGAGCTTGGGGACGAACTTTCAAGGCTGCTTCTGGAGAAGGGCTTCCGGCTCATAGCCTGGGGGACCAATGGATACAGGCACATCACCAACAACAAGGGTCCCGTCCGCTCGCCTGATGATATCAAGGGCTTTAGAATAAGGACCATGGAGAACCCCCTTTACATCGATTACTTCAGGGAGCTTGGCGCGAACCCAACGCCGATGAGCTTCAGCGAACTATTCACAGCGCTTCAGCAGAGGACGGTCGACGCCCAGGAGAACCCGATCACCATTATTTATCCGTCAAGGCTGTACGAGGTGCAGAAGTACGTCTCCATGACCGGTCACGTATATGCCGTCGCTCCGATGCTGGTCGGCGAGAATTTCTTCAAAAAGCTGCCTAAGGAGTATCAGGATCTCCTGATCGAGGGAGGGAAAAAGTACGCCGTCAGGCAGAGGCAGGTGACGGAGGATGCGGACGCGGGCTTTATCGAGGATATGAGGAGCAAGGGAATAGAGATAAACGATCTGACTATGGACGAGATAAACGTATTCGCGGAGCGCGCGAAGCCGGTCTACGAGAAGTACGTGGACATAGTAGGCAGGAATATACTGGACCTTGCCCTCAAGAGCAACGACTAGCGGATGCGGCGGCTTTCGATATGGCTAAAGTTGTTGGTCGCGCCGACAAAATTTTCATCAATGGCAATATATACACGGTTGATCCAGGGTTCTCGGTCGTCCAGGCCATAGCCGCGAGGGACGGCCGGATTCTCTGGGCGGGGACGGACGAACAGGTAAGGAAGCTCGCCGACGCCGGAACCGAGGTATTCGACCTTCGCGGCAGGACGGTGGTTCCGGGCCTCATAGAGTCTCACTTGCACCCGCTCTTTTACGGCGAAAGGCTCCTCAGCATCGACTGCTTTACGAAGGATAAGGATGTGATCCTGCGCGAGGTGAAGGCCGCTTACGACTCCCGGAACCCCGGTGAGTGGATAACGGGAGCCGGCTGGAACGAGGTCTGCTGGAGCGATAAACGCCTCCCGGCCAAGGAGGATCTGGATCGTGTCGCGCCAGACGCTCCGGTCTGC
>JAITNX010000210.1 GCA_031290235.1 Synergistaceae bacterium
ATTTGAAATCAAAGGGCTGATTGGCACAGCAATCGATAGTGGCGCCGCAGAGATAAATCGGCGCCGACAAAAAATCAAGCGCGAAGACATCCGCAAGAGACTTGTCTTCGCGCTTGAAAAAACACCAAATTGTATTTATCGCGTTGTTTAAGGAGGAGAACGAGTGGAAAACTAACCTCACGCCCCGATAAGCGGAGCGCGCGCGGCAAAAAATTACTTTTAGATGGTTCTGGCTGGCTGGCTGGCTGGCTGGCTGGCTGGCTGGCTGGCTGGCTGGCTGGCTGGCTGGCTGGCTGGCTGGTTTAGTATAACGCCCGGCGTCAATCTTTAAATCAGTAAAAACCACTATATTCACCCACCTTTCTCAAATAAATTATTCGGACATAAATTATTGTTGCGTATCCGTCGTTTAGTAGTATAGACGCAACAGGGTAACATGTCCATACCATAAGTTTTTTTAACGGTTATTATTTTTTTATTTTTTTGCAAGGACTACTGAAGGCAATGCGAAGGGCTATCGGCTATCGGACGCGCTCACGCCATATCCTGATCGCGTCGAGGAACGCGCCGCCGTACTTCTCCAGTTTCGTCTCGCCGACACCTGGAATGTCGAGCATCTCATCCTCGTCGGATGGAAGGGCTTTGCACATGTGGGAGAGCGTCTTATCGGAAAATACGATGTATGGAGGCACTCCCTCGGTGGAGGCTATCTTGCGCCTCAGCGCCCTGAGCTCCTCGAAGAGTCCTCCCTCCTCGTCTTGAACGGCGCTTTTACCTGTTTTTCCGGTTTTCCCGGATATCTCGCGCGCCATGGAGCGAAATGCCGCAACAAGCCCTCCATCGGAAAATATTCCCTGCCGCCTGCCGCTTTTTTGTTCGCTTTTTTCGCTTTTTTCATTTTTTTCACCTTTTTCGCGCGCCGGCCCATCCTCGTGTTTCCTCATCAAAAGCCTCGTGCCGCCCTTTAGAAATGGGAAGGTCTTTTCTGTGAACGACAGGGTTGGGAACTCCCCGTCCTCCGCCTTGAGGTAGTTTTCGGCCAGCAGGAAGTTGGCCATATCCTTTATGGCGGCGGCGCTGTAGTCCTTCATTATCCCCCAGGTCGATATCCCGTCCAGGCCCAGATTCAGGATCTGTTCCCTCCTCGAACCCCTCAGTACATCGGCGAGCATGGAAACGCCAAACCTCTTGCCGCCAGTGCGTTCCGCTATTCGATACACGCACGACAAGATCTTCTGAGCCTCCAGAGTCACGTCCGACCTCTCGACCTCCGAGACGCAGCTCCCGCATGAATCGCACCTCTCAGGAGCGCCGGTCTCGCCGAAGTAGTTCAGGATGAACGACCTGAGACACCTGCCTGTGTTGCAGTAGTCAACCATGGCGCTCAGCTTCCTGTAACCGGCATTCCTCGACTCCGCAGCCTCGCCCTTTGATATGAGAAACTTGGCCATCTGTATATCGCCCTGCCCAAACAGCAGAATACAGTCCGCCGGCAGCCCATCCCTGCCCGCCCTTCCGGCCTCCTGATAGTAGCTGTCTATGCTGCCAGGCATGTTGTAATGCAGCACGTAGCGGACGTTCGACTTGTCTATGCCCATTCCGAACGCGTTCGTCGCAACCATGACGGCCATCCGGTCGTATATGAAGTCCTCCTGGTTCTTCCTGCGCTCGGCGTCCGCCAGCCCGGCGTGGTACCGGACGGCGCTTATTCCAAGCGAGGAGAGTCCGTACGCGACATCCTCGACGGCCTTTCTCGTAGAACAGTACACTATGCCGGACATCTGTGAAAATTTTTTGGCGTAGTCCAGAAGGAAGGATTTTTTGTCACTCGGATGCTCCACCTGGAAAAACAGATTTTCCCTGTCGAAGCCGGTGGTCATTGTGAAGGGAGACTCCAACGAGAGCTGCGCCATGATATCATCCCGAACTTCAGGAGTGGCGGTAGCAGTGAAGGCGGCTACTACCGGGCGGACTGGCAATCCTGACACCGCGGGGGCTATACCCAGATACGCCGGCCTGAAGTCGTGTCCCCACTGAGAGACGCAGTGAGCCTCGTCCACCACGACGAGGCCTACGTCGAGGGACCCCAGAAACCCCCGGAACCTCTCGTTCTCCAGCCTCTCCGGCGCAATGTAGAGTATGCGAACGCCGCCGCCTCGTACAAGCCTGATGACGGACATTACATCGTCCCACACCATCATGCTGTTTATCGAGGCCGCGCGAACGCCGTTCTGCCTCAGCGAGTCGACCTGATCCTTCATGAGCGATATGAGCGGCGAGAGAACTATCGTGACACTGTCCCTCAGGATGGCCGGCACCTGATAACAGAGCGATTTGCCGGCGCCAGTCGGCATTATGCAGAGGACGTCCCGCCCCTCCATAATATTGTTTATTATCTCCTCCTGCCCGCGCCGGAAGGAGTCGTACCCAAAAACGCTCTTTAAAACGCCGGACGGCGTGTCGTTAACAGACGTATGGCTCCCCTCCTGACAGATCCCTCTATCGCCGCCGGTCCAAAACCGAGTTATGCGAGGCCGGCAAGAAATTATGACAATGGACGCGACACCCTGCCCATGAATAGTATAGCGCCGCTCATTTCGTCCTGAATGACGAAGATGAACGGATGATCGGCGCGGAACTCCACGCTCCTGTCCTCCAGCATGGCCGACGTGCGGGACATTGCCACCGCTGTCGCCGCCGCGGCCTCCGTGCCGTTCTCATCAACCTCCACGAAGGCCTTGTGAACCGCCTCGCTTATGAATAGATCCCTCTTGCCGCTGATGCCGGAAAAGTCCGCCGACGAGGAGTCGAAGGCCGCTGGCGCGCCAAGCGATATGACAGCATCCCGCAGGCTGAATCCGTTCTCTATTTTGAACTTAGGCAAGCTCACCAGCACGGCCCGCCGCTCCATGCCGCTCCCCAGGACCTCCGCCAACGCCTCTCCAAGTCTAACCTCGACCGTGGCCAGGCCATCCCGTTCCCTCGGCAGCATGATCGTCATCGAGTAGACTCCCTTGGAATACGGCAGCTTCACGGCTTGAAGCTCATCATTCTCGAAATATGGGCAAGGCCCCATACTGTTCATCATGTCCACCTGGAACGCCTCATCCGGCGAAGCGTAAAAATCGGCCTTTTCAGTCGCAGCCTTTAAAAACCGAGACATCCAGGACGCCTTGAAGTAAACCGCGTTTACAAGCACGAGCTGAGTCGATGAGTCCAGAGAACCCGCCGCCAGCAGATCCGGGAGACGGCCATTTGTCGCCCCATCGACCCATTCGTTTATCCTGAGCCTGGACCGCTCGGCTTCATGCGCGTAGTCCAGAGCCGTTACCTCTGAGCCATAGCTGTCGGAGAGCGTCCTCCTGAATTTGGATAGAATCCTTCCGCCCCTCCGAGGCCAGATGGAGTTCGCGACAACCAGCTCGCCGCCGCCCTCCGGAGCGCTGAGCATGTTCCTCCGCAGCAGTGCGTTCGACTCGTGTATCCCGTCGCCGAACCCTAAGACGCGACGCAACTCCAGAGCCGTGTCGCCGACAGCCCCGGCGTATGTCATAGCAAAGGCGGACGAAACGCTGTAGGGAGAGAAACAAAGGTTTTCGCCGCCCACTGAAAGCTCGCCGTAAAGTCTTGCGGCAAGGCTGTTTACAGCCTCGACCGCGACTCTTTCGCCCACTCCGGCCGCGCCAGCGCAAGTCGCCCACACCGTGAGCAGAAAACAGAGCAGCAGTGATCTTACAAAACAAACGTTTGATCGCAACTTGATATTATTCCTCCGACAGGGAAAGATCTTCCAGGTCCAGGGCTATAGCGCCCTGCTCGAGGTCCTTCAGGCTCGCGCCCAGTGCGGCGTCGGGGAAGAGAGGGGGCTCGCCTTCGGGCTCGACCGCGGCGCCTATGACAAGGCCGTTGTCGTCAGCGACCTTTGCCAGGACCTCGCGCTTTATCTCATCCATCAGTTCGGGGTGAACCTCCAGATACTCGGCCGTCGCCTCCTTGCCCTGGGCCAGGGTCTCGCCCTTGTAGGCTATCCAAGATCCCTTCTTCTTGACGATGTTCATATCGATCGCCATGTCGAGAACCGCCATCGACTTTGGAACGCCCTTGCCGTAGATAAGTGTCGTATGAGCGGTGCGGAACGGAGGGGCCTGCTTGTTCTTCGTCACCTTTATCTTCAGCTCGTGCCCAATGGGAGTGTCGCCCTGGCTTATCGTGGCAGCCCTTCGTACCTCTATGCGCACAGAACTGTAGAACTTGAGCGCTCTGCCCCCTGTGGTAGTCTCCGAGGGGCCGGTGGCATAGCCGGTGTTTATCACCGCGCGAAGCTGATTTATGAAGACTACAGTCGTTTTGCTCTTCGATATGACGGACGTCAGCCTGCGCAGTGCGTACGACATGAGGCGCGCATGCAGACCCACGCTCTTGTTCGGACCTTCCTCTATTTTCCCGTCTATCTCCCCCTGCGGCGTCAGAGCGGCGACAGAATCCACAACTATCAGGTCGACGGCGCCGCTTCTCACGAGGGCGTCCATTATATAGAACGCCTGTTCGCCGCTGTCCGGCTGCGAAATATACATCGCGCTCGTGTCTACTCCTATTTTGGACGCCAGGCCAGGGTCAAGCGCGTGTTCGGCGTCAATGAAGGCCGTAACTCCCCCGGCCTTCTGGGCCTCAGCGATGATGTGAAGGGCAATCGTAGTCTTGCCCCCTCCCTCCGGGCCGTACAGCTCGACCACTCGCCCCCTCGGGACGCCGCCTATGCCCAGGGCCACGTCAAGCGGCAGGACGCCTGTCGATATTACCTCGATGTTCATATTAGTCCGCTCGCCCATCTTCATGATGGCGCCATCGCCGAACTTTTGCTTGATGTCGGTTATAGCCCTCTCCAGAACCTCTTCCTTCGTTACAGCTTCCTGCCTCTTGCCCAAATCGTCCACCTCCAGATTTTTAATAAAACTTGAAGCGCCAGGAAAGCGCCGATTAAAGAAACCAGCCTTCCTGGACCCCTGCGCTCAAAATATTTACAATGAGATTTTCGCCAGCCCCACCAGCCCCGCCAACAATAATTTCAGCGCCGTCTTCACGGCGCGTTGCTGTACTCCGCACCTCCCTCTGCCGCTGTAGATGCCCCGTCTCAGGCTCATCCTTCCGTCCTCCCGTGCCAGGGCAAACCAGACAGTGCCTACGGGCTTCTCCGCTGTGCCGCCCCCGGGTCCCGCCACCCCTGTGACGCTCACAGCCAGCCTCGCGTCGAAGAGGCGAAGCGCCCCCCATGCCATCTCGGCCGCGCACTCGCCGCTCACCGCTCCGTGACGGTCTATTGTCTCCGGCGTCACCGAGAGGAACTCTATCTTAGACCTGTTGCTATAGGTCACAGCGCTACCAGGAAAGAACTCGGAGACCCCTGAAACGCCTGTAACAGACGACGCCACCAGCCCTCCGGTACAGGATTCGGCGAACGTAAACAGCCTGGACGTCCGGGGTTTCCCCCTGTCAAACCGGTGAGATGCCCTGACTATCTCCTTGGCCAGATAATCTATATCGTTGCGGAGTTCATCCGCGCTGTTCATAATCGAGTCACTCCCCAATCCCAAAATAGCGGCTGATGATCTCGAAGCCTCCGGCGAAGAATAACCAGGACACGAAGCGCAGCAAAAGATTTACTATGACTCCCCCTAGCATGTCGTCAGCCATTATGCCTATGCCGCCAGGGAGTCGCTCCATATTTCTCACCGGAAACGGTTTCACTATGTCAATTATCCTGAACAGAAAAAAAGCGGTTACCGCGTAGGATGTGTCAAGCCATAGCATGGATATCCAGTAGCCAGCCACCTCATCGATGACGACCTCCCCCGGATCGTCCACGGAAATGCTCTTGGCGTATTTATCGGCGGCTATCGTCCCTATCAGCGCCGTCGCTATGATCACCGGAAGGCCGACGCTTCCAGCGGCCAGCAGAACGAGAAACGCGGCAAACGTGCCAAGCGTACCCGGCATCCTGCCTACGCGGCCAAGCCCCGCGACTGTCGCCACCAATCCGTACCACGTCCTGACCGGCGGGGCGCCGCTCATACTCGGGTCTCCCTCGCTATCAGGTCGTGTTCGAACGCGTCGGTCACAATCACCCTGACGCTGTCCCCAGGTTTCGTGTCTGGCCTTGTATTTCTTATCTCGATGACGCCGTCCACCTCTGGAGCCTCCCTGAATGACCTTCCCTCGGCCACGCCCGGCTCGAGGATCGCGTCTATCAGCACATCCATCTCCCGTCCTACGAACAGATTCCCCCTTGCAAGGGATATACTCTCCTGAAGAGACATCAGCCGGCCCAACCTTGACAATTTCGTTCTGCGCGGCGTCTGATCGGGCATCGACGCTGCTTTGGTCTCCTCCTCAGGCGAGAAGGAGAACGCGCCTACCCTGTCCAGGGAGGCTTCCTCCAGAAAGCGGAGCAGATCGTCGAAGTCCTCCTTTTTCTCGCCAGGAAAACCGACCATACAGGTCGTTCGCAGGGCAAAGTCCGGCGTAATTTTCCTGGCGGCCTTAAAAGCGCTCATCAGCTTCTCCCTGTCTGACTCCCTGTTCATCGCAGCAAGCACCCTTGGGCTGGAGTGCTGAACAGGCATGTCAAGGTATGGCAGGACGAGTCCCCCGGATGCCATGCGCTCGAGCAGGCGCGTATCGACTCTGTCTGGCTGAAGGTACAGCAGCCTTATCCACACGCTCTTTGGCAGAGATGATTCCAGCGCATCCAGAAGTTCCAAAAGAGCGTTGTCCTTTCCATGGTCACGCCCATAAGCTGTGAGGTCCTGACCGACCAGGCACAGCTCTTTGGCTCCGCTCTCGACGAGAAAATTGGCCTCGCCGACGACCGATGAGATTGGCTCGCTTCTCAGCCCGCCGCGTATCGACGGGATTGCGCAGTACGAACAACGATTGTCACAACCCTCTGAGATCTTCAAATATCTGACGTGGCTCAAAGCGCCGGGCAGAGGCTCCCTATTTAGGGATACTTCACCCGCCGCGTCCTCCCTCGACATCGACCGCAACAGGGAGACATAGTCCTCGCATCTTCCCCAGAAATCGACCTCCGGGATCTCAGAACCAAGCTCGCCATACCTGTTAACAAGGCATCCCACGACGGCAATCCTGCCGACCGCGCCGCTGGACTTCAGGTCCACGATGTCCAGTATCGCGGCGATGTTCTCCTCAACAGCCTCGCGTAGAAAACCGCACGTATTTACCAGACAAATTTCAGCGCCATCCGCTCCGGGGACTATCTCGTAGCCCGCGTCGCGCAGCGTTCCGGCGAACCTTTCACTGTCGACGGTGTTCTTTGAACAGCCCATACTCAACAGATATGCCGTCCCCCGTTTTATGCCAGGCATGTCCCTAACGGTTCCCCTCTTCCTCTGCCGGGGCGTCCTTGAAATAGGCGGATTCTCCGCTTGTGACCCGTGCGGCGCCGTTCGGGCTGAAGACTATTGACAGGGGGTTCGCGTCAAGACCGACCGGGCTGTATCGGAAGCCATGCCATATCACATCGGCGCCGTTGCCAACGCTCAGGTTCACTGTCGTATCCGCCCTGACGTCGTACGAGCGGATGCCTCCCCTTGACATGTTCCTGTCCGTCACAACCCTTCCGCTGCGCTCCACAAGCAACAGATTACGTTCGCTGGTGACCTCGACGCGCATACGTCTGTTAGGGATCTCCTCGGGAATGGGTTCTCTCGCCTTCTTCACAGAAATGCCGTCGCCGGAACCGATCAGCCCCCCATCCATCCAGGAGAGACCGCCTGGGAGCCGCGAGCCGGAGATAGCCGCATCGTCAGAAATGCCCTTCGCCGGAAGATCCACGGGCTGCGGGATCACGCCATAAGAAAAAATCCCCAGCTCCGCCTCAGACGGCAGCTGGCTTATGGCCTCATCCGGCGATACCTCTACATGACCAGGAACCTCGTCCACGCTTACCGCCCTCTCTACGCTCACACGGAGGGGAAATCCACCGCCATCGCCGCTCTGTTGGTTCCACAGGAGAAACGCCGCGCCAAGCACGGCCACGACGAGGATTATATAGACCCATATTATCGACGCCCGCCGGAACACTGGAGTTGGGTGATTCAGATCAATGGGATCCGCTACGGGCATCGAACCGCCGGCGCTTTCATCCGCCTGGAAACCGCCGCTGTATTTTCGCCACAGGTCCATCGCCATCAAAAAATCGCAGTAAGTCTTTATAAAGCCGCGCGCGTATATTGGGGGAGATTCGTTCTCTATCCGCCCCTCCTCGATGGCCTGAAGTATATGGGGCCGGACATGCGTCGAACTTGCCACGTCGTCATACGAGAGGCCCTGTGCTTCTCTCAGTGATCTGAGGTTTGCGCCGAGTATGGACAGATCGCCATCAGACTCTTTCGATCTGTCCGAGAGATTATTCCGCGCCATCATGCCGCTTCCTGATCGCCAATCAACGCGGGCCTGATGCCGGCATGTGGCTGGACGACTCTTTATCCCGCACGCTCTTCTTTATCCTGCGCGCGGCCTCTGCCGGGTCTACGCCATCGAAGACCGCGCTGCCGGCCACGAGCACATCGCAGCCTAACGCCGCCAGCATGGCGGCATTATCCGGTCCAACTCCCCCGTCGATCTCTATCAGGTAATCAAGGCCATGGACCGCCCTGTATCTGACCAAATCCTTCACCTTTGAGATGACATCGGGTATGAACCCTTGCCCGCCAAAACCGGGATTTACGCTCATAACCAGCACAAGGCCGACGGACGAGAGCAATGGCTCCAAGGCGCAGAACGGAGTCCCGGGATTTAACGAAATCCCGGGGCACACGCCAGACGCCCGGATCCTTCCAAGGAGCATGTGCGCGTGGACAGTGGCCTCCGCATGAATAGTCAGAACATTCGGACGAACCGACGTGAACATGTCGATGAAGGATTCGGCGGGCGTCACCATTATGTGTACGTCTATGAAAGCCTCGGGAAATGATCTGCGCAGCGCTGAGACAGTAAGGGGGCCAAAGGAGAGATTGGGCACGAAATGACCGTCCATTACGTCCACATGGATCCAATCATACTCGCCCTCCAGCGACCTTATCGACTCGCCGATCGCCAAAGGATCGGCGCTCAGAATCGAAGGGGCCAGGAGAAAATCTTTTTTTTCCTTCAGTGCCTCCACCCCTACGCTCATTCGTACTTCTCCTGCCAGACGAGCTCTGTTCCAAGCCGCACGTTGACGGTAGCGTTTCCGGTATAGGGCGCATTCATCGATATATACTCGCCTCCGTTGGCGGCCTGATCCCTCAGCACCCTTGTGCCTGACTGATCCGTTATCTCGATTCGAAGGGACAATGACCTCGAAAGCGGGGGCACCTGGTAGCGGATGCGGGCAGTCTTGCCTCCGGCAGCCACTTGACTGGCTTGATTTTGGGCAGGCGTCGCGGCAACCCGCGGCGTCACGGAAACCTGCGGAGACGGATTGGAACCTTGCTGTACTACGGCCCCTCCCTGAGGCGCTGCCCTGGGATCCCATTCAGGAATGACAGGCGCCAGTCTTACAGGCGCCTGAGGCGGCGCCGTATTCTGTTGGCTGGCCGGAGTTTCCCGGGGCGTCTCCGGTCTGGCCTCCCGCGTCTGTATCACCTGGGTTGGCATCTCCGGTATGAGATTGGCCTCAGGCGCCTTGGCTACATAAATGGCTATAGCGTTGCCGAAGGGCACACGCATACCTGCCCTCGGCTGGGTGTATACTACGGTACCCAACGGAACCTGGTTCGACTCCACAGTCAGGATCCTCGAAACGGAGAGGCTGCTCTGCTCAAGTATTTGCCTGGCAAGCGCCTCCGTCTGCCCCTTCAGATCCGGCACCTGCACCATCTCGGTCCTGCCGGGCTGGCCTTCGCTCACGAGCAGATCTATCATCTTGGTGTTCAACACCATGGCCGGCGCCGCTGGATTTTGCGCTATGATTGTGCTGGACGGCTTTAGGGAATCCGCCACCCTGATCACCGTTCCTATTTTGAAGCCCGACTCATCCAGCGTCTTTACAGCGGAGGCGAACTCGAGTCCCCGGACATCCGGGATCCTCGTCTGCGACCCGCCCCTGCTGGCGCGCATAGTCACTATCTTCCCCTTCTCTATCTTGTCCAAAGCCTGAGGAACCTGAGATATCACGATTCCCTCCGGTTGATCCGATTCGACCTGATCTATGCGTGCGACGAGACCAACGCCCTGCAGCCTGTTTGCCGCTTCTACGGCGGAGAGTCCAACGAGATCAGGGACGTCTACGTCGTTCCTGTCCAAAAAAATTATCCTTGCCGCGGTAAATCCGGAGACGACCAGCACAAGCAGCGCGATCATAATCCCCAGCCTGAAAATCCTGTTCATGCGCCATTCCTCCCAGCAATGTTTATAACACTCAGGCGCCAGTCAATGACGCCTAATTACGAGAAACATCCTCCGCAAGGTCTATTTTATCTTTTTTTCCTGAATATGGCGACGTAAAAACCATCGAGCCATGGAGATTCAGGAAAGATTACTACGCCGTATGGCCGCCCTCTCTTCTGAGCGGCTTCCCTGAGACGGATAGGCAGCTCCACGAGATCCTGTCTCGACGCCAGCACCGACCCAACCACGTTCTCGTTTTCCTCCCGGAATATGCTGCATGTACTATACATGACAACGCCGCCTGGGGGAAGAATATCAGCTGCCCTGGCAAACAGGCGCTTCTGCAGCTCCGCCATCCTCGAGAGCTTCTCGGGGTTCATCCTCCATTTGCCCTCCGGGTGCCGCCCCCATGTCCCGCTCCCAGAGCATGGGGCGTCCAGCATGATGGCCGACGGAGAGTTTGACGGGACAAGGGATGCCGCATCGCCGCAGGCCGTAACAGCCCTGCCTCCCACTCCAATCCTGCCGAACTCCTTCACCGCGGAGGACAATCTCCCGGCGGAAAGATCCCAACCCTCGATGACGGCATCGGGACAACAGGACAAGACCTGTCCCGCCTTGACCCCCCTGCCCATGCACATATCGAGCAGAAGACCAGCCTGCCAGTGGATCAGCATGCTCTCGACCGCCCAGATGGACGACTCCCCCTGAGGCGTTACGAGTCCCTCCGCATAGCCGGGGAGATCGGGCGGGTAAGGATTCGATCCCAACAACACCGCGCTGGAGGAAATCTTGGACGGAGACGGCAGGTACTCCTGACAGCCTTTCATCCACTCGTCCCTGTCGACTCCCGGCGACAAGCGCGCCGTCATATAGGTCTCGGCCGACACAAGCGTCAAAAGACGCTTAGTCTCCATAGTGCCCCATTCCCTGCCCCAAGTGGCGGCGACCCAGCCTGGGACGCCCGCTGCCAGAGCCTGGTCCCTCATTGCCGCCGAGGAACGCAGCCGCTCGATGTACGCTGGCGCCTCGTCCATTATGGTGTGCAGCACCGCATTCACCAATGGCACATCAGCGGGGGTTTCGCGTTTTACCGTCTGGACGAGGGCATTCACGAGGACTCCAGGCTTGAAGTGTTCAAGTTCCAACACGCCGGCAATGCCTGCCGTTAAAACGGCAGTCGTCGTCTGGCCAAGGGATTCCGCCGGCCTCCTGCAATACCTCGCCAGCAGGTGCCGCCACAACCCCATACGCCTAAGCGCGCAATACGCCAATGTGGCGGCGAGCTTCCTCTCGGTTGGAACTATTTCAGGCCATAATTTGCGCAGCGATTCCGCCGCAAACGCTCCGCGTTCAACCTCCGCGAGCACGGCGAGCGCTCCCTCTATACCTCTCATCGAATTTATTGTTCTTCAGTCCCTCCTGCCCCTGGCCAGTATCAACAGCCGCAACAGCTGGGCTATAGCCATAACGGTCGCCGCGACGTATGTGAGAGCCGCCGCGTTGAGTACGCTCCTGGCGCCATCGATCTCCCTCGATGAGAGAACGCCGGTGTTTGAGAGAAGTTTCAGCGCCCTCGAGGACGCGTCAAACTCAACAGGAAGAGTGACGATGTGAAATAACACAGCGCCGGAGAAAAGCAGTATGCCGAGGTTCATGAGCGGACCCATCCCCATGATGAGTCCTATTATGAAGAGCGCCATCGCGGAATTCGAGCCAATGCTCGCCACCGGGACCATCATATTCCGGAAGTGAAGCGGAGCGTAGCCGGTTCCGTCCTGGATCGCGTGTCCTACCTCGTGAGCGGCTACGCCTATCGCCGCTATGCTGGAACTGTCTCCCACTGAATCCGACAGCCGCAGCACCTTCGACCTGGGGTCGTAGTGATCGGTCAACTGACCTCGAACCCGCTCAATCTTCACATCTTTGAGGTTGAAGCGGTCCAGCAGCATCCTGGCGACGGACTCCGCGCCGACCCCCTTTGACGCGTGCACTTCGCTGTATTTGGCGAAAGCGCCCTTCACCCTGATCTGTGCAAAAACAGCCAGTAACATCGCCGGTATCAGCAGCAAAAATGTCCAGTCACCCATCATCGGGTACATCATGTCAGATGCCTCCCTCCTTTTTATTTCTTCCTTAAATTATAGCAGCAAATACCCATAAGGGCAATATTGGTCAGGTTAAATGTCGCCCCTTATAGAACTCGGACATCGCAGCAACCACCTTCTCCTGCTCCCCATGGGTGATCTCAGGGAACATTGGGAGAGCCAGGACTTCCTCCGTAAGGCGCTCCGCCACCGGCATGTCCCCCTTTTTATATCCGGCTGACACGAAACAAGGCTGCAAGTGAAGCGCGAGTGGATAGTAGACGCGCGTCGTCACTCCACGCTCCTCCATGAATCGCTGCAATCCATCGCGATCCCTGGCCCTTACGACGTACTGGTGGTATGTGTGCCGGTTGCCGGCCTCCTCAGCCGGGGGAGTCACCCACTCCAGAAGATCCTCCTCATCGATGAGCAGCCCATATATGCGAGCAGCCTCTCTCCGCTCCTCGACCCACGTCTCCACGTGCCTGAGACGAACCCTCAGAATAGCGGCCTGGATCGCGTCGAGTCTGCTGTTTATCCCTATTTCCTCGTGTATATACGTCGTCGCCGCGCCATGGACTCGCAGCCTCCTGAGCCTTTCCGCCTGAGAGTCGCCGGAGCAGATGGTCATGCCGGCATCCCCGTAGGCGCCGAGGTTCTTCGTGGGGAAGAATGAGAAGCAGCCAAACTCGCCCCACGAGCCAGCCCTTTTTATGCGCCCGTCAAACATTCTGTGAGCGCCGAAGGACTGTGCGCAGTCCTCAACTAGCGTTATGCCCTTTCCTGACAACAGCGGTCCAATCTCCTCGACCCGGCAGAGCTGGCCAAATAGATGCGCCGGTATTACCGCCTTCGTCCGCTTGGTTATCGCCTCTCCAACCAGGGCGGGGGAAATATTGTAGGAGCCGGGTTCGACATCCGCAAACACAGGCCTGGCCCCCAGCCTCGTTATGCAGCTTGCGGTGGCGAAGAACGTAAAGGGCGTCGTCACGACATCGTCCCCCTGGCCTATGCCGGCAGCCATCAGCGCCAGCATGAGAGCGTCGGTGCCGGACGCGCATGTCACAGCGTGAGGCGTCTCGAGATACGCCTCGGCCTCCTTCTCGAACGCCGACACCTCTGGCCCCATTATGAACTGTTGTGAGGCCAGAACACGCTCTATGGCCTCTCTTACCTCGCCCTCGACCCGCGCGTAGTTTCTCTTCAGGTCGAACGACGGAATTTGCGGCGACGACTCCATTCCCAAACCCCTCTCTCTCGCTATGGCCCAAACGCGGCCAAACATTCCGGCCTGATCGCGAATAGCTTATTGTCCATCGCCTCGGCGGCCGTCCTTCGCGGAACACATCAGCATGGCCACGAAGTTGAGCCTCGGCACGTTCTCGCAGATTATTTTTATCATGACGGTGATGGGAACGGAGAGGAGCGCGCCGGACAATCCCCATATCAATCCCCAGAACAAAAGCGATATCAGTATGATGACAGGACTCAGATCCAGGGTGTCCCCCATTATCTTAGGGGTCATTATGTTGCCTATCGAAAACTGAATGGCCAGCAGGGCGACCATGGTCAGTATTGAGGGCCACCAGCTCGGGTAATATTGAACAAGGGCTATCAGTATCGGAGGCAGCGAGGCCGCTATGGAGCCAAGCGTAGGGATGAAGTTCAGGAAAAATGCCAGTACCCCCCACGTCATTGCGAAGTCTATGCCTATTGCAGATAGGATGAGGAACACGCAGACTCCTGTCACGAAACTTATGACGGTCAATGTCCTCAGATACTTCGATATCTGACCCAGGACCTTGTCCGCTATGCTCGATATCCGTTCCCCTCCGTCGCCTCTGAATGCCATGCGTATCCGCTTCTCCATGTATGGCGTCTCCAGCAGCATGAATACGAGAAAGACCATCGTCATCGTCAGGGTGCCTATCCAGTTAAGCAAAAAACCAGTCATGCCGGAGACATATCTGCCTACGGTGTTATACCAGTTTATCGTCACCCAGAATTCCCTCGGCAGATCGTAATGTTCGAGAAAAGACCTCCCGATGTCGACTAATTTATTGTAGTAGTCCGGCAGTGTTCGCATCATGCTCTGCATCAAAGTATTCAGAAATATCCCAAATGGCATCAGTATGGAGAGCACAAGCGCCATAACGACGAGGATCATTATCCCCGTAGGTATTCTATGAGGCTCCCCTAGCTTTATAACGGGCACGAAGATCATGGTGAGCAGGAAGGCAAGCATGAACGGGATAGCTACCTGAGACGCCTTGCTCATGACGAACCCCACCGCGAGTACGGTCATCATCACGATACAGGGCTCCACCATGCTTCGGCGGCTCGTCCTTCTTTGAATTTTATTCAGTTCATCGTCCGGCTGAAGCGAGGCGGACTCGTTATTGTCGATCATCTCTGCGCTCATAGGTTAATTTGACTCTGCCGTCAAACCGATATCTCCCCAGCCCTCGGCTGAGAGCGCCTCGTAGACTGCGGCACCGCCATTGTTCCCCCTGGCATGGGTCACAAAAAAGACCGATTTTACCCGCTCCGCATTAAGACTCTTGAAGTCGGCGTCGAGCAGCCTGACTGCGACGACTATGCCTCCGGCCCTGGCAATTATGCTGCCGTTAGAATCCCTCCAGAGGGAGATGTTTATGGGATACGCAAAATTTTTCAAATTGAAGTCCGATTTCCACTTCGTCTTTCTCCCGTCGTAGCACTCCAGCGTTCCCTTCCCGTCCGGGAAGACGTACGCCGCATATCCCCCGCTCACGGTCTCGAACCCAACACCCGCGGCCGGGCCGTTCGAACTCCTGAGGCGGGCTGTCACCATCCACTCGGGGTATAGCTGCGCGTCGTCAGGGATGGCGAAGCTGGTCCAGATGTCGGAGTTGCTGACCCGAGGCTCTATCTTGTAGGCTCCATTCTCAGGGATCTCGTTCTTAACCGCATCCCTGTTCATCTTGAAGTCGCGCGCCCCAAATATGTTTTTATATCTGGCCGCGGACTCGCCGCCGACATCACCCTGAGCCGCTTCACAGGCGCCGGCCGCCGCCAGGATCAAGAAAAGACAGAGCGCGCGCATTATCCTCTTCATTTTCATTGCCTCCGATCATCGAGAAAGTTTTGACTAATGATACCAGATCAACGCGGATTATTCACACCCAGATGAGAATACGTGTTTATTTGACACTTCGATTGCCCCGAACCGATTCTTTTGATACAATACCACATCGGTGATCACTTGCTGCTCGCCGACTTTTCTTCTTTAGAAATAGGTGGGATAGGGAGATGGCAACTCAGAGGAACAGCAACGACGTTGAGATAATGACCCGAAGCGGGTACGAAAAACTCAAGAACGAACTCAGCACCCTCCGAACCGACAGAAGGCTGGAGGTGGCGACAAAGCTGGAGGAGGCAAGGGCCTTCGGCGACCTGAGCGAGAACGCGGAATATCACGCGGCAAAGGAGGAACAGGAGAAACTGGAGGGCCGTATCAGCAGGCTCGAGTACAAGCTGAACAAGGCGAAGGTCATCGACTTCGACGACATCGACACGAGCCACGCGAACCTGGGGACCACGATAGTGATTCAGGATCTCGACAAGAACGCGTCCTACACATACATGCTGGTCGGCACTGAGGAGTCGGACCCTAAGGAGAACAAAATATCCGTGTCGAGTCCGGTGGGCAAGGCCATAATCGGCAAGGCGGTCGGAGACGAGATCTCGGTTCGCGTCCCCAAGGGCGTCAGAAGGCTCAGGATAATGGAGATAAGCGCCGAGAGATAGCTGGGCTTAAACCTCGGCTTTGTAAAACGGGCCGGACTCCTGACTTTGCGCGTGAACTTCTTTTTACGTTTTCGCGCAGGCGAGCCGGCTCGTCCGCCCTCACGGGATAAGACCGAGAAAACGCCAGTACGGTACGCTTACCAATACGCCGGCCAGGCTAATGACGTTGAAGGCGAGGCAGTATTTGACAGTGCCGCCAAATCCGATCCTCTCCTCGCCGCCGGCGGATGCGAACCCTCCGAGGAAATTATAGTTCTGATACTTCACGAACCACTGCTGAACGGCGGCGTAACAGCAGATGGCGGCAATCCATGGGTTTATGCCGGCTCCAATGCATACGGGCGTCAGAATGACGATGTAGAGGGTGAAACAAGTCATGTGGTCCACTATGACGAACCTGGCCAGAACCACCGACACAAACACCGCCGTGACAAAGGAATAAGCGCTGCCCGTCAGCCCGGCCATCAGCGGACCCAGCCTGCTTCCTATCCAGACGTCGACCCCCACCTCGCCCAAGACGGAAGCGAGACCCATCGCTCCTCCTACGAACGTCACCAGATCCCAGGCTATTCTCGAATTGTAGTCGGCAACAGTGATGACATTCAGGCTAATCAGCAGGGACATGCCGACCACAGCCGTGGCTGCTGCCGGAATCCCAAAACGTCTCTCGAAAACCCAGAAAAAAATACACAGCAGCAGGACGCCCAGAGTTATCCATTCGTCCCTTTTCATCGGGCCCATCAAAGCTATCATATCCGAGATTTGCCGCTTTGGAATGGAGGCTTCTTCCTCTGGCCTGTATATCGTTATGACGGCGATGTAACTCCCAACGAGGACCGTTGCCGCCCATGGGATCATGCAGAGCGCCCAGAATCCGAACGTGAAGCGCGACTGCACGTCGGGAGGCAGGAGTGCCAGTATCATGTAACCGAAGAACGACGAGCTTAAAAACATAGGCGCGGTTAGCGAGAAGCCGGTGTACATCGCCGCCCACATTCCCACAATCCCCCTTGACCTGTCCCTGAAACCGAGCTTCTCCCCAATGTCGGTGGACATTGCGCCGGCGATTGCTATTTTGGCTGAGGTCGATGGAATAAAAGCGCCTAAGAGAGTTCCCGCGAGCAGCATCGCCAGCGTTTGCCCCCTGAACGTCGGGGAACAGAGGGCCATTGCGTGAAGGGCCATCCTGGAGAGCAGGCCGCTCTTTGCGACAGCCGCGCTTACTCCCAGCGCCCCGGTCAACAGCCACGGCGTCGTGCCGGCGAAAGAGGCGAACGCGACGTTGAACGGGACAACGCGCAACGCCACCCACCCGCAGCACATAACCAGCGCGACGGCAAAATCGGGGGCTGACCTCGACACCCAGTTGACGATCGCCCATGCCAGAAGCCCAAGAATCCGCATCGCGTCGACTCCAAGCCCATCGGGGGGAGGCGCAAGACCAATGGCAACCCCTGCCGCCAGCGCCAGAGCCTCGAACGCGAAAAACCTCGTCCACATCTTGCGGGTCATCTCGTCATTATCCATCCTTCAGACGGCGGACCAGGTTCCGTCGTGCGCCCACCCTAAATTATGCCGATTTCCCGGCGCGTTCATTATATACTGTGAGGGCGGATCGTCAAAATGCCGACCCACCCTCGAACTACTTGAATTATGTCACTTCACCCGGCCATCCTGGGCCGCGAAGCTGGTGTGAAGCAAGCGATGGGCTCGCTCTCCAAGCGGAGGACCCATCCATGTCTCGTACAGTTCGATTATAGCCGGGTTCTCGTGCGCCTTGCGATATTTCATCCTGGCGTCAGCGTCATATATGGCCTTCATGCGGGCCAACCGTATCTCCCTGTCCGTCGGGTAGGGCATGCCGCCGCCGCCAAGGCAGCCGCCGGGACATGCCATGATCTCTATGAAGTGGTAGTCGGCCTCGCCCGACCTCATCCGCTCCACAATCTTCTGAGCGTTGCGCAGGGTATGGGCGACGGCGACCTTCAGCACTAGCCCGTCTCCCATGTCGACGATGGCCTCCTTGATGCCCTCCAGCCCCCTCACATCCATAAAATCTATCTTTACAAGGGATTTGCCAGTATAAACCTCATACGCGGTGCGGATGGCGGCCTCCATGACGCCGCCGGTGGCGCCGAATATCTGCCCCGCTCCGCTCGACAGACCCATGGGCGAGTCGAAGTCCTCCTCCGGCAGGCCCATGAAATCCAGCCCCATCTGCTTTATCATGCGGGCGAGCTCCCTGGTAGTCGCCACTATGTCCACGTCCCGGTATCCGCTGTCCCAAAACTTGGGAAGTGACGCCTCCCATTTTTTAGCGGTACATGGCATTATGGAGACAGATACGATCTTCGCTGGGTCCACGCCGGCCCGTTCCGCGAAGTACGTCTTCGCTGTGACACCGAACATCTGCATCGGGGACTTGGCGGTCGATAGATGCGGCAGAATCTCTGGGTACTTCGTCTGGACGAAGTTGACCCAGCCGGGCGAACACGATGTCATCATGGGCAGCACCCCTCCGTTTCTGATGCGGTGCAACAGCTCGTGCCCCTCCTCCATTATGGTCATGTCGGCCGCAAAGTCCGTGTCGAAGACCCTGTCGAAGCCCATCCTTCGCAGAGCCGCCACCATCTTGCCAGTAACTATGCCCCCAGACTTCATGCCGAACTCCTCGCCAAGGCCGATACGGACCGACGGCGCGGTCTGGACTATTACGAACTTGTCAGGATCTGACAGGGCGTCCCACACCTCCTGGGTATCGTCCTTCTCAACCAGCGCGGCAGTCGGGCAGACCGTCGTACACTGCCCGCAGTACGAGCAGGCTACCTCGTCCAGACCGAGGCCGAACGCCGGTTCAACGAGGCTGTCGAACCCGCGGTTCGACACGCTGAATATATCCAGTCCCTGCCGCTCGGAGCATGCCCTAACGCATCTGGTGCAGAGGATACACTTTTCCGGGTCTCGCTCCAGCGACGGGTTGTTTGTGTCTCGCGGCGCATGTTTCCTCTCTCCCTTGAAGCGCACCTGACGGATGCCGAGGTCAGCCGCTATTTGCTGAAGCTCGCAGCGCTGATTCTTCACGCAGAAAAGACAGTCCGCCGGGTGGTTGGCAAGGAGCAGCTCGACCACCGTCCTGCGCGCCTCCCGGACGGATGACGTATTCGTTTGGACCTCCATGCCATCCGCGACAGGGTATACGCACGAGGCCAGGAGAGATTTAGCGCCCTTGACCTCGACGAGGCAGACACGGCAATTTCCCTCCCTGGCAAGCTCCGGGTGATAGCAGAGATGCGGGATATCGAGTCCCGCACTCGACGCCGCCTGGAGTATGGTATAGCTCTTGGGCACGGTTATCGACTGCCCGTCTATAGTCATATCGACTGTTGGTTCGTTCTTGTTGGGCATGTAATCCCTCCTAATCCGTTAATTCAAACTTAAATGGCGCTCAAATCAGCCTTTATCTATGGCTTTGAAGGGACACTTGTCGTAGCAGGCGCCGCACTTGACGCATTTTTCAGGGTCTATCTTGTGCATGCCCTTCATCTCGCCTGTTATGGCGTCTGCCGGGCAGACTTTTTTACAGAGCCCGCACCCCCGGCAGCTATCGGTTATCAGATAGCCTATAAGCGCTGCGCATGCCCCAGCAGGGCACCTGTGGTCCCTGATGTGTGCCTCGTACTCGTCGCGAAAAAACCTGAGGGTAGAGAGGACCGGGTTCGGGGCCGTCTGGCCCAGGGCGCAGAGAGACGCTGCTTTTATCGATTTCGCCAGTGTTTCCAGCAGCGGGATGTCCTCATCCTTGCCGTCCCCGGAGCAGATTCGGTTTAAAATTTCGAGCATTCGTTTAGTGCCCTCGCGGCACGGCGTACACTTTCCGCAGGATTCGTCCTGGGTGAAGTTCAGGAAATATCGGGCCATGTCCACCATACAGGTCGTGTCATCCATTACGACGAGGCCGCCGGAACCCATCATTGCCCCAGCTTTCGTCAGGGATTCGTAATCGATCGACAGGTCGAGCATGCCCTCCGGAAGACACCCGCCGGACGGGCCGCCAATCTGGACCGCCTTGAAATTCCTGCCGTTCGGGACGCCTCCGCCGATATCGTATATTATCTTCCGCATGGTGATACCCATGGGGACCTCCGCAAGGCCCGTGTTGTTGATCTTGCCGGTGAGCGCGAAGACCTTCGTCCCCTTGCTGGTCTCCGTGCCCTGAGAAGCGAAGTAGCCGGCGCCGTCGCGCATGATGGACGGAACGTTGGCGAATGTCTCTACGTTATTTATGTTGGTGGGCTTCCCCCACAGGCCGCTGTTGGCTGGAAATGGCGGACGCGGGCGCGGCATTCCCCTACGCCCTTCTATCGACGCGATCAACGCAGTCTCCTCCCCGCAGACGAAGGCGCCGGCCCCCTCCTTTATGTGGATGTTGAAGCTAAAGCCGCTCCCCATTATATCCACGCCCAGAAGGCCGGACAGTTCGGCCTGTGCTATCGCAATCCTCAGACGCTTTATCGCGAGCGGATACTCGGCGCGGCAGTAAATATAGCCCTCGTCGGACCCTATGGCATACCCGCATATCGCCATCCCCTCAAGGACCCTGTGCGGGTCGCCCTCGAGGACCGATCGATCCATGAAAGCCCCAGGGTCCCCCTCGTCGGCGTTACATATTACGTATTTTTGATCGCTTGTCGCGGCCCGGGTGAACTGCCACTTCATCCCAGTGGGGAAACCGGCCCCGCCACGACCTCTGAGGCCGGACGCCTTTATCTCTTCGATGACGTCCTCCGGCTTCATCGACAGGACCTTGATCAACCCTTCGTAACCATCTGCCCCGATGTACTCCTCTATGGACTCCGGGTCGATATGTCCGCAGTTTTTGAGGGCGTAGCGCTTCTGATGTTTGTAAAAAGCTATATCGTCATAGCCCGCGACAGTCTCGTTTGTCGCGGGTTCCCTGAAGAGCAGGCGTTCCACGACACTGCCCTTCAGGAGGTGAGTCTCGACTATATCGTCCACATCCTTGGGATGCACCCGGACGTAAAACACCCCCTCCGGATAGACTATCACCAGAGGACCCATCTCGCAGAGACCGTGACAGCCAGTCTCCACGACCTTCACCTCGTCCTCCATGCCAAAGCGGCGCAGCTTCTCGCGAAGTTCCGGAATTATGAGTTTAGACCCGGACGAGGAACAACCAGTCCCTCCGCATACTAGGACGTGAGCCCTTGCGAGTTTATCCATTTTCATTCCCCCAATCAAAAAACTGCCCTGCCGCTCACTTCCGCCAGCCGGTCAAATGTTCCTCCACTATCGAAGGAACGTCGGCCGGCTTGACGTTTTTGTATGTGAGGCGCGGTTCGCCTGGGCGTATGATCTCCACCAGCGGTTCGTCCTTGCATTTGCCCATGCAGCCGGTCTGCAGGACTGAAACGTCATACAAGTCATGAAGCGAGACCTCATCCAGAATGGCCGCCATCACGCCGCGCGCGCCGGCGGCTATACCGCAGGCGCCCATACCGACTATCACCCGTGTCTCGTTCATTTGGCGAGCTCTCATGGATCTCACGGCGCTCTCCTTTACCTTGCGAAAGTCGTCCAGGTTTTTAATTTTTTTTATCATTTCTACTCCGCCCCTCCATGTGAGTTTCCAGCTATCTGTAACAGTCGACAATCTCCCGCACGGCGCCCGGAACGAGGCGTCCATGAGTCTCCTCGTTCACCATGATGACAGGCGCCAGGCCGCAGCAGCCTATACAGGCCACAGTCTCCAGAGTGAACGAAAGGTCTGGCGTCGTCGTCTGGCCTTCCTCGAGCCCCAAAGACTCCCGCAGCTCCGAGAGTACCGCCTTTGCGCCGCGAACGTGACATGCGGTCCCCTGACACGACCTGATTATGTTGCGCCCCCTGGGTTCGAGATGGAACTGAGAGTAGAACGTGACGACCCCATAGACGCGGCTGATGGGAATCCCTGCCCTCTCGCTTATGCGTATCAGAACCTCCCTCGGCAGATACCCGAACAGCTCCTGCGCCCTCTGCAGGATTGCTATCAGCGACCCCTTGCCGCCGCCCGGCTCGTCCAGCTCCTCCAGCATTTCATCGAGTCTCTCCATATCCCTGTCAACACATTTCTCGTCCATAGCGCATCGTCCCCCCGCTTTTGCGATAATCAGCCATGCTCGCGCAATATCGGTTATGATTTTTATGTTCAACCAAGGAATACTTTTGCATCCCATAGAAAACAATGATAATATCGCGCATACCATCGCTTGCTTTAATGGATATTATCCAATATCACTCGATATGGCAATAGTATTTAAGGAGCGATCTCGCGAAAAATCCGCAGTGTGCCGTCATCCTCACTGATTAATGTAGTATAAGTGCTCAAGCAAAAATAACTTGAACAAATAGCCTTGTCAGTGGTATGCATTGTGTAGTATAGCTTGATGCATGAAGGAGCTTGCGATGCTGGAGAAAAAGTTTGAAACAACCATAGGACCGTACCGCGTGTTAAAAGGGCATAAGCCAAGAGGCTACAGTGATATTGCAGCTTGACAACAGAATATAGCTGGAAGGTTCAGGCTAAGAGGCTAACTCGCCATCATCGTCAACGACAAGAAAACCGTGGCGCTTGACAAGGGCGAGAGCCTGCTTGACGATGACGACCCGATTGGCCGGGACAGCAGCGGCAGCCTCCTTCCTGTAGAGTGCGGGATTGTATGCCTCTGATTTTTTCAGGATGGAGTAGATCGCGGTCAACAACATCCTGCAAATGGCAATGATCGCTTTTTTGTGTCCACGACGCTTTTTGAGCGCGAGATAGCGTGAATTGGATTTCAGGGTGTTTATCGGACATACAGACGGTGAGGGAGCACTGAACCAGGAGCGGCTTGATATATGCCCCGGCGCGGGCAATACGCGTGGTTTTCTTCTTTCCGGCGCTCTCGTTGTTTTGAGGGACCAAGCCAGCCCATGAGCAGAGATGCTTTGCCGTTGGGAGCACGGCCATATCCACGCCGATTTCCGAGATGATGGTTATTGCGGAAAAATCCTTACTTGCATACCTCTACAATACCATTACACTGTCTGACTTTTCAAGTGAGCAATTTGGGCTGATATCTGACTGTCTACGAGAGCAATTGCACGACGGGGTGACGGCTCAGAAACAATTGCACGCCGATCAACAAACGATTAATATAGAGTTAAAAAGCGAATCCCCGCAAGCAACCTTTGCGGCCCCCCGCGATCAAGTCAGAGCGCTGGGGTTTTTTTGTGACTTAACGCCTCCCACCTCGAGCTATTCTCCCTAGATGCTATCCATCACTTTTTTCAGCGTGGAGTACATATGGAGTACGGAAATAAAAAGGACTCAGGAGCAACCCACCTGAGTCCTTGCTATCACTGGAGCGGAAAACGGGATTCGAACCCGCGACCCTTGGCTTGGGAAGCCGTAAAAAGGCTCTTTTGCAACCTTTGCTATCTCTGCCTTTAGTCATCATAAACCCTTGTGTGGCAACTGCTTACGTGATTTATTCTTTTCATACTTGATTCGATTTTTTCGCTCTGGTATAATTTTTCGTGTACCAATACTGTACCAAATATTGAGGGATGAATATGATAAAAAATTTTACCCAGAGCTATATCCAATCGCTGAAACCTAAAGTCAACCCGTACACCGTCACTGACTCGGACTGCCATGGACTATTCGTTTACGTCGGGAAAAGCAAGAAAACCTACTATCTCAAATACCTCGAT
>JAITNX010000001.1 GCA_031290235.1 Synergistaceae bacterium
AAAGGTCTGAAGGGTAAAGCGTAAAAACCAGGCTATACCATTGTTCAGGCAAATCAAAAACGAACGTTTGATCGCGACTTGGTATGAGTCAACATGATTCAGGCGGTTCGAAAAAAAATTCAAGGAGGGGACAAGTCCTGTGAAGCACTTGCAAATGGAAATCAAGGATCAAATAGCCGTTATCACTCTGGATAACCCGCCGCAGAACCGAATGGACCTCCAGATGTTGGACGATTTCGAGGATGCCCTACATGACCTGATTTACAGCGACGCAAGAGTTCTGGTTATCCGAGGAGAGGGGGATATCTTCACCTATGGAGGATATTTTCCAGAATGGATAGACATGGAAACTCATAAGGTACGAGCACTTGTGTCACGCTGGATATCTGTTGTAAACAGAATAGAACACCTATCGTTTCCAGTGATAGCCTCCATAAACGGTCCCTGCTGGGGCGGCGGCTTCGAGTTCACTCTGGCGTCGGACATTGTGCTGGCGTCCCCCAATGCGACGTTCAATCACCCTGAAAAGACGATCGCCATCACGACATTGTTGGGAGGGATATATCGTTTTGCTGAGCGAGTCGGCAAAAACATCGCCGGCGAGATGGCCTATACCGCAAAACCGCTTTCCGCCGAGAGGATGAACCAGCTCGGAGTTGTAAACCAAGTCGTCGAGAGGGAGAAACTTGATGGAGAGACGACGGCCCTTGCCCGTGAGATAGCTGACGGACCCGCCAGCGCCCACGCGGCTCACAAAGCGCTCCTCCGTCTCTGGTCTCAGTGTGGCAGGACTGCGGCGGATGAGGCTCTTCTCGATCTGTCAATGCCGTTGTTCGATACCGAGGACGTAAAAATAGCCCTGTCGGCGGCAAAGGAAGCCCTCGATAATGGCACGCCCCGTAAAAACCTGAAGTTTACAAGCGGTTCTTGCTTCGGTTAAAGGGCTGTCTGCCAGGGCAGCCGATTGAGGGGCAAGGGAAGGGGGCGCCATCGGCAAAAAAAATTTTTTGAGCGCGAATCAATTTCACACCCAAGCGGCGTAACGTCTACAGATCTTCAATTAAAAAACGAAAAGGGGAGAGTTTTATGCAAAAAATCATCTCTTTACTGTTGGTGTTTACATTTGTCTCAATATTCTATGGCATAGCAATTGCCGCGGACGATAGCTCAAACAAAAAGGGCAATGTCACGGAGGAGGGGTGGACTGAGGCCTTTGCATCCCAGTCTAAGGAACAATTCACCACGGTGTTCAACGATGATGTCATCCTCGTGGCGTCGTCGCTAGTAAAGCCGATTCAGGGCAGAGAGAAGGTCGCGGCCGTCCTCGCGGCGGCGAGTCAATATTACGAATATTGCAACTTTACAACTCAAGCCGTGTCCGGGAACTTCACATTTTTAGAGTGGGACCTGCTTACCCATGACGGGATGAAGATGCAGGGAGTCACCCTTTTGGAGAAAAACGAGAAGGGTGAGGTTGTGAGGGCGGCCATTCACCATCGTCCGCTGGGAGAAGTGCTGCTCTTCTCCGAACACCTCAAAGGAGCCACTGCCGGCGTAATTCCTGAAGATCACTGGTACTCGGCGGACCTCTACGAGAAGACAGTAAAACAATACGAAAAATACAAGGCTCCCGGCAAATAAAACTTAAAAAGCGCTATTTTTTGCCGCAGGATGCCTCTGTCGCTATTTGCGCGGTCAGGCGTCTCGCGGCAAATCATGAGCTATAATAATCAAAAGCAGCAGGGGGTTGGATAATTAAAACGAATCCTGTTAATTTTTATTTGATGGAGAATAACGCCGTGAGCGATTTTGTCACAGTCGAGTGGCTGTCGGAAACCGATATTTTTCAAAAACACATAAAACTACTGGCGGGCCGTTCAGGATTGTCCCAAAAGGTCACGTTCGTCACGGTCCAGGAGGCACCTGATTTTTATACCATGATCGACGGCGGAGAGTTCGTCCTCTCAACGTGGTACGTCTTCAGGGATAACCTGGAGGGGGGCTTGACGGCCCTGAAAAATCTGAGCTCAAGCAAGGCTTCCGGGGTGGGGATCAAGGTCAGGAGGTTCATCGACGAAATCCCGCAGAGCTATATCGATTACGCCGACGAGGCTGGCCTTCCGCTCTTCGCCGTGGATGGGAACGCGAATTTTCGCGATATCATAAAGAGCATAACGATAGAGATCAACATGTCGCAATTGAACACGGCCGTTCAACTGAACGAGTATTATGATTTTCTCTTCAAGGCCGCTCTGGAAAACGGCAGCGCCGACTTTATGCTGGAGGATTTTTTTAAACGCACCGGTCTCATCGCCATAAGCGTCTCCACTGATTTCACTGGCGTAAGGGGGCAGAAGAACCTGCGGAAACTGGGAGAGCGCAGGGAACGCTTGGAGAGCGCAAAAAGGCTTATTAAAGCCAGGCCGGACGAAATGGAGTACTTTCACGAAGGCGATTGCCACATATTCCCTTGCGTTGCCAGAAGGTTCTGCTATGGTTTCCTGATCGTGCTGGATCAGAGCGAACTCTCCGCGAAGCAGAAGCTGTATATATCCCAACTTCGAAATATCATCACGATAAAGTGGCTCGACAGGCAGGAGAGGGAGAACGACCTTCTGATGTCGCTGCTCGACATGATCATACACAGTCCTGAGAAAAACGAGCTGTCGATCACGGAAATGTTGAGGCAACATTCGCTGGACGTCTCAGCCGGCATAAGGGCGGCAGTGCTGAAGCTGGCCGAGGACCGCGAGGGCAAAATGGCGATGCAAAAAGACGCCCAACGATTCCTCATCGCAGCGAGTTCCCGCATACCGGACATTCTGTCGACATGGGACAGGAATGGCGCTTACACAATGCTGATAGGCAATCAGGGCTGCCCTGATATGAATACGCCCCCGTCCTGGATTGCAGATATAGCCCGGATGCTGGATAAATACGCAAGTATAACCATTGCCGTGGGTCCTTCAGTACATAGGGTCATGGATATAAGGACTAGCATCAGGCTGGCGGCCAATACCCATATGTTTTCAAACGAGAAGGTATCCTACTACGGGGATCATCTGCCTAAGATGGGGCTGATGAGCGGGGCGAACTCATATGAATGCGAACTCTTCATCAACAGGGTGATAGGCCCGTTAATCCGCTATGATGAGGAAAACAACGCTTCTCTCATAGAGACGTTGGATTGCGTTATCGACAGCAAGGACGTTGGGGACGCCGCTACGAAGTTGTTTATCCACGTTAATTCAGTACGCTACAGGCTGCAAAGGATAAAATCAATCATCGGCCTCGACTTTTTTGACAACTCGGATAAATATTCGATCATTACAGCTTTTACAATGTACAAGAACAAGGAGAAATACGTTTACCAGAAAAATTGATATCGCTTCGTACCCCAAACCGCAGCATGACAGCAGCGCTCTAATTTAGCAAGAGGAAAGGTTTTTTAAATCAGCGTGAACATCTGATATAATTTTTTGAGAATATATTACATTTAGAGAGGGTGCTTTAAATCATGAAATATCTGGTAATAGGCGCGGGCGGCACTGGCGGCTGCATAGCGGGGTTTATGGCGAGAGCCGGCATGGACGGGACGCTACCGAGGAAAACATTCTCTCTCTTGCGATGCCTGACTGAGGTGGAAGTTATGAAAAAATCATCAACGGGCCGCAAATGTCATCACGAACGGGCAAAATATCCCTGTGAGCAATGAGGCCTTTTTGCGTTTACCCTTCCCCCAAAAAAGCGCCGGCTGGGACGCCGGCGCTTTTTTTGCGATATATCGGTTCCTAAAAAACGGAGCCGCTACCTATCCAGCAGCTTCGTAAGGATTTCCGTAAAGGCGCGGCCGTCGTCCACCGTCTCGCCGTCCGAGACCTGCGCGAGACCGGTCAGGACCCTGCACCACAGGTCCAGTTCCCCATTATTCCCCTCGGACTCGCCCGCGATCTTTTTTATCAGCGGATGGCCGGGATTCAGCTCCAGAATCCGCTTCTCCTCCGGCGCCTCCTGGCCCATTGCCTTGAACATGTTCCTCATCTGAGCGGATATCGGGTCCCCCTTCTGCACGAACGTTGCCGGGGAGTCGACCAGGCGGGTGGAGAGTTTCACGTCGTCGATCGACGCCGCTATCCCCTCCTGGCGGGAGAGGACCTCCTTTATCCGCGTCACAAAGCCTGAGTCCTCAAGGCGTTTAGCCTGTTCGCGCTCCTCGTCGCTAACCTGGTCCTCTTCCTCCGAGAGCGCATCCTCCGATGCGGCCGATACGAAGGGGCGATCCTCGAAATTCGTGGAAGCGGCGGCCCACAGCTCATCTACCGCGTCGTTCAGCAGCAGCACCTCGATCCCCCGCTTTTTGAACGACTCCAGCTTAGGCGAGGCGGCAAGGGCCGTCAGAGTGCCTCCAGCCAAATAATAAATATTTTTCTGTCCGTCCTTCATGGACGAGACATAATCCTCCATGCTCGTTCGGAGGCCCTTCGAGCTGTCGAACAAGCAGAGCTTCAATATGGCCTCTTTGTTCTTCGGATCTGAGATCAAACCCTCCTTCAGCGTTGGGCCGAACGACACCCAGAATTTTTTGTATTCGTCTGGCTTGTCCTGCTTCATTCGCTTCAGCGAATCCAGGACCTTTCTCGTGAGGCCGCGTTTTATCATCGCGGTCTGCCGGTCCTGCTGAAGCAACTCGCGCGACACGTTGAGAGGGAGGTCCTCCGAGTCGACCACTCCCTTTACGAAGCGCATGTACTCTGGAATCAGGTCGCGGCAGTCGTTCATTATAAATACCCTGCGAATGTATAGCTGCACCCCATGCCTGCCATCGCGGTAGTAGAGGTCCATCGGCGGGCGCGATGGGATGAAGAGCAGGGCGTGAAACTCGTTCGTGCCCTCGGCCTTGTAGACGATGCGCTCCATCGGTTCCTCCCAGTCGTGGGTGATGTGGCGGTAAAATTCGTCGTACTCCTCCTTGGTCACTTCGTCCTCTGGCCGTATCCAGAGGGCCTTCATCGAGTTGACCGGCTCATTGTCCTCCTCGTGCTCGTGGCCGTTCTCCTTCATGTATATTGGGTACGAGACGAAGTCGGAGTACTGCTTTATTATGCCCCGCAGGACCCACTTCGAGAGGTAGTCCTTCTCCTCCGCGTCCTCGTCCTTGGGTTTTTCACGAATATACAGGGTTATCCTGGTTCCATTGCCCTTCATGCTCCCGGACTCCACAGTGAACGTGCCGTCTCCTGTCGAATCCCACACCCACGCTTCAGGCGACATGGCCCTCCTCGTCTCGACAGTCACCCTTTCCGCCACTATGAAGGACGAGTAGAAGCCAACCCCGAACTGCCCTATCAGGTCTCCCCTCCCTGTTGATGCGGCATCCCGCATAGCGCTTATAAATTCCTTCGTCCCGCTGCGCGCTATCGTGCCGAGATATGAGACAAGCTCTTCGCGGGACATCCCAATCCCGTTGTCCTCGACCGTTATCGTCCTGCCAGGGGCGTCGAGCGTCACAGTTATCCTGCCATCCCCAGCCAGGCCAGACAGATCTTCATCGCTCAGCCCCTCTATCCTGAGTTTGTCTATAGCGTCGGACGCGTTCGAGACGAGTTCCCTCAAAAATATATCCGGGTTGGAGTAGACAGAGTGAATCATAAGCTCCAGCACCTGCCTGGCCTCGCTCTGAAATTCATATTTTGACTTTACATCGGTTTCCGGCATTTCTCTTCCTCCTCAGGTACATGTTAATTTGCCTCGTGATTATAAAATCAAGGTCAGTTAAAGTCAAATGCAATTTCACGCTTTATGATGAACGATCCCCCTTGCGCGATGGCGCAAAAACAGAGCCATTTACCCGGTTGGGCTGTATAATATCCATGATTTGTAACGACATGCGCATGACGAAGGGTGATGCCAGTGGGGTCAGCAAAATTCATTAGGCTCTCCGCCAACGACAACGTGATCGTCATGCCCGGCGGCGGCACCGAGGGAGACGTCGTCGCATGGGACGGCGAGGGAGACGAGTGGGAGACGTTTTTCCTGAGGGAGAGCGTTCCTCCGTGGCACAAGGCCGCATGTACGCCAATAGCGAAGGGGGAGCGCGTGATAAAGTTCGGCCGCGCGATAGGACTGGCCTCGCGCGACATCGGCCGTGGAAATAGAGTACACACGAACAACGTAGAGACTCTCCTCGCCTCAGGCGGGGACGAATTGCCGAAGTGGAGGAAACCCCCTATCTCCTACCTCAGAAGATCAATCAACGCGGCAAAAAAAACGAGAAGGACTTTCAAAGGCTATCGCAGGGAAGACGGGAGGGCCGGGATCCGCAACGAGCTCTGGGTGATACCGACGGTCGGAAGCGTCTGCGGAGAGCTGGAGGCAATCGTCCGCGACTACCACAGGCCATATTGGATAGACTCCGTGAAAGTCCTTGGGCACGCCAGCGGCGCCTCGCAGACCGGAGATGACCTTGAAATGACGGCGAATATTCTGGCAGGACTCGCGACGAACCCCAACGCGGCAGGCGCGCTGCTCGTGGGACTCGGTAACGAGAGTCTGTCCGTCGCCGTCCTCAAGGACAGGGTGATCGGAAGGATACCTCCCAGGCCGCCGAGGATGGTGACGCTTCAAACCTCCTCGGCCGAAAACATCGCGGAGTACCTGGACAAGATGGCGGCAGAGTCCCCAAGGACGCGCGAGGAATTTCCGTTGTCCGACCTCTGCGTGGGAGTCAAGTGCGGAGAAAACGACGGATTTTCCGGGATTTCAGCGAACCCACTGGTCGGGCGCTTCGCGGACTGGCTGGTCTCTCAGGGCGGAACCATACTTGCGGCGGAGATACCGGAGATGTTTGGAGCAGAGAAAATCATAACGTCCAGGATATGCTCGCGGGACGCGTACGACAACTTCATATCGCTGGATTCCTGGTTCAGGGAATACTTCGCCAGGCACGGTCAGCCTATATTGAAGCCGATCTCCCCTGGCCGTGGGGAGACCGGCATCTCGACCCCGGAGGAGAGGTCTCTGGGCGCGATCCAGAAGACCGGCCTCGCGCCTGTGACAAGCGTGCTCAAGTATGGAGAGGGAATAAGAGATGGAGGAGGGGTGCAGATAACGTTCGCGCCATGCGACGACCTCGTCTCCTGCACCGCACTGGCCGGTGGAGGAGCGCAGATTATACTGTTCACGACCGACATTGGCGCCCCGTTCGGCTCCGTCGTGCCTACCGTCA
The DNA here is from genome assembly GCA_031290235.1 of Synergistaceae bacterium. Classification (GTDB taxonomy): domain Bacteria; phylum Synergistota; class Synergistia; order Synergistales; family Synergistaceae; genus JAIRWR01. The sequence continues at coordinate 7,226 of JAITNX010000001.1, forward strand.
AGATATCGGCTGATACCGCACTGCGGGAGAGACTCCCCGGCTGGATAGACTTTAACGCGGGTGTTGTCCTGGATGGCGCGTCCTGGGAGACCGCCGCCGCCGACCTGACGGAGTACGTCCTAAAAGTGGCGTCCGGCGAGGAACGGACGGCACACGAGAGAAGAGGCCACGGGGAAATATCGATCTTCAGGGACGGCGCGATATTTTAGATATGAAATGTTGATGGCAAATTCCATTCAATTTGGGAAGAGGCTTGTTCTTCTGCTATAATATTTGTAAATTAATTGCTGCCATATGCCGTTGCGGGGTTAAAATGGTAATTGCACTTTTGGCGCGAATCAACTGTATATTTGAAGACGTTTGGTCCAAGGAGGTGCGGTTAATGCCTGCAAATTCAAGAGGCGGCGGCAACGACAAATTTTACAATTTATTATTATCGCCATTAGTGCTTCTGATACCGATTGCCATCGTAACCGCCGCATTTAGCAGCGGGGTGAACGTCTACGATTTTCACCCATCCTTTGTTGCTGGCGGCGTGTGCGTATACATAATGATGGGGATAGTGTACGCGATGCTCGGCAAAAAGCGGGGGACCAAGGCAATGGCCGCGGCATCCGCGATATCGAATGGCACCTCGCTGCTGCTGCTGTCCATATTTTTTGGAGACAGCCCTGTTTTCACAATGGCAGGTTTCGTAATCCTGCTCGTCGGAATGATGGTGATAGTGACCTCCATAGCCCCCCAGGGCGAGTCGCTCTTCGCGCGGAAGGTTGACAACATCCTGTCCCAGAACGTCGAGATCTCGGAGTTCAAAAAAATTCTGGATTCCATTCAGTATCCGTGCGTATTCCTGGAGAAAAACCCTAATCGGGGGGATGAGATGATGGCGGCAAACAGCGCCTTCGTCAAAATGTTCGGTCTGAACGACAAGAACATAATGGGCGGGAAAATAGACACGGTGCTGCCAGAGTACGATGATAACAGCGTCTTTAAGCACAAGGGCGAACAGTGGCAGGTGAAGCGCACCGTGAAGGGCAAGCAGATCCTCCTTATGCTGTCCCCCCTCCCCAAGACGAAGGAAGCGCTGAAAATAGAGGTATTCGACTCCATAGACCCCTTGACAGGGCTCTACATGATCGGCTTCATGAAACACAAGGCGCGCTCGGATATAGAGTCCATAATAAGAGGCAAGAGGAAGATGTCGGTCGTACTCTTCAGGCTCGTATTTAACGTGTCCGAAGTGGAGCCGTCGGATGATGAGAAGACGATATGTTACATCGCCCTGGGAAAGATAGCCATGGCAAGCATAAGGGTCTGCGACTCGGCGTACAAAGTGGCCAGCAATGAGATACTGCTGCTGATGCCGGATACCCCCTCGCTGGGCGCCGATAAGGTGGTGCTCCGCATATATGCCGCCATGAAAAAGATGGCTTCAGTGGAGTGCCCAAGCCTGTCGAAGGCGCGCCTCGTTTACGCGCAGAGGGACTTCGTCGGTGGCACAGACCTCCCCCACTACGACAAGATCCTGCTCGAAATGACGACGACTTTCAACGCCACAAACGCCATCTCGAAACCGGCGTAAGCGCATGAAATGGTAAAACGTAAAACCAGGCTATGCCATTGATCGCAACTTGGCATAAATCATCGTTCGCGTCGCCGCGACGGGCTTGCCGGCATGAACCTCCTCGTCGACAAAAAACCGCTGTCACGCAGCGCGAATCTGTACGGGTAGGCGCTGGCGTCTCCGGCATAGTCCACGTTTATCCTTGGGGTGGCCGATATGTCCGCCTCATTTATCCCATCATTCCCGCCGGCGATGAAAATTTTTTCTCCGTCGCACAGATCCGCGCCGTTCATATCACGCGTTATACCAAGAGCCATGCACAGCTTCCCCGGGCCGCTGCACAATCGGCGCCTCTCGCTCGTGCCCCTGCGGGACGCCATCAGATCCAATCCTCCCAGCGGTTCGATGGCCCGAATCAGCGCAGCTTCCGGCTCTCCCTGCACGTTCGCGACCACGTTAAAGCAATCGTACATCCCATATATGAGGTAGACATACGCGTGCCCTCCTGTACCGAACATTACGTCGGTCCTGTGCAGGCCGGTCGGAGCCGGTCGCCCGTACGAGTGGCAGGCGGCGTCATCCCTCCCGGCATAGGCCTCCGTCTCTACGATGCGGCCAAAAGCGTCGCCATCCGGCGAGCGGCAGACCAGAACCATGCCAAGCAGGCGGCGCGCAACCGTGACTGCGTCATCTAAATAAAATTCCCGTCGTATGACCGGACCCCAGTCAAAATCCTTTCGCCTGTCCATGCTTATAATTATACCGTCACGCTTGACTTTGCCGATATATAATTTAATATGAAGAGATAATCAGGAGGAGAAAACAATGATACCCACGCACAACAATGAGAGCGCGGAAGACAAGGGACAATAAACCTCGTCATGCCAGCTTACGATAAAAAAAGTCCATTAGCCCTGTTGTGGGAAATGTCCTACGGCGGCAGAGCGGTTTATTTGATTGCGGTCATATCCATGCTGATCTCTATGTTATGCAGCTTCCTGCTTCCTCAGGTGATCCGCTTTGTTGTGGACAGCGTGATCGGCGGTATGCCTGCGGACGATGTGCCGGTGGTTCCAACGCTGCTATCCTGGCTGGGAGTGAACGGCGACGCGGCCAAGGCCAGGAGAGAGCTCGCATTGGCGGGAGCGTTCGTGATAGGAGTGGCGGCGTTCAACGGAGTTTGCGGCTATATCTACCACAAGGCCCTTGCCATGAGCTCAGAGGGGATAATCGAACGCTTGCGCGACAGGCTGTACTCACACATACAATCTCTGCCCTACGAGTGGCACATAGGCATTCAGACTGGCGACATAATACAGCGATGCACATCCGACGTCGAGGTCGTCCGCAACTTCGTATTCAACCAGCTCATCGAAATAGCGAGGGCCATTGCCCTTGTCGTATTCGCATACAGCCTCCTCTTCCCCATGAACTTCACAATGTCGTTCGCCTCCTTGGCGTTTCTGTCGGTGATATTCCTGTACTCGTTCGTATTCCTCTCCAAGACGGCGGAGAGGTTTCTCGTAGTTGACGAGGCGGAAGGGCAGCTCCTCGCGATAGCGCAGGAGAACTTTACCGGAGTGAGGGTAGTGCGCGCTTTCGGACGCGAGAGACACGAAGTGGACAGGTTCGGGACCCAGAACGAGCTTTACGCCGATCTTTGGGTGAAGTTGGGCAACCTCTTGAGCGCCTACTGGGGCCTAGGCGACTTCATAACGGGACTTCAGATGATCACGATATGCGCGATAGGGGCATATCAGGCGGCATGGGGCGGTATCACGGTCGGCGAGTTCATGGTGTTCCTGACTTACAACTCGATGATCGTCTGGCCTGTTCGAGGGCTGGGAAGGGTACTGTCGGAGGCTAGCAAAACAGGGGTGTCGCTGGGACGGCTTATGGAGATATTGGATGCCGAACCGGAGAGGGATCCTGATGACGCTATAGAGACGCCGATAGACGGCGATATAGAGTTCGACAGAGTCTCCTTCTCGTATGGAAACGCGAAAGTGCTGGACGGCGTCTCCTTCACCGCGAGGCGGGGGACGACGCTGGGCATACTGGGCGCGACAGGGTCCGGCAAGACCACGGTGGCGCATTTGATCTGCCGGCTGTACGACCTGAAGGACGGAGAGGGCGAAATACGCATAGGCGGAGTGGACGTGAAGCGGTACAGGAGGACGTGGCTTCGTAAGAACGTCGGCATCGTACTGCAGGAGCCGTTCCTCTACTCCCGAACGATCGGGGAGAACGTCGCCGCGCTCTCTTCGAGCCATACACTGGAGGATATCAGGGAGGCCTCGGCGATATCGCAGGTTGACGACGCCGTGATGCAGTTCGCCGGCGGATACGAAACGACGGTGGGAGAGCGCGGCGTTACCCTGTCCGGTGGGCAGAAACAGAGGGTCGCGATAGCGCGCACGATTTTGAAGTCGCCTCCCATAATGATCTTCGACGACTCCCTCTCCGCCGTTGACACCGAGACGGACGCAAAGATTCGAGCCGCACTCTCGCGGCGCGTCAAGGACACCACGACGATAATAATCGCCCACAGGATAACGTCGATATCCGGCGCGGATAGCGTGATAGTGATGGATAACGGCAGGATCGCGGAGATGGGGACGCCCGATGAACTGATGGCGCGCGGAGGCATTTACCGCAGAATTCGCAACATGCAGCAGAGCGTGGAAGACGAGCTGGGGGAGGCGGACTAGATGTCATCTTACGACGACGAGAGCTACAACAAACCCTTCAGCCTGGGAGTCTGGAGGGCGATGGCCCCGTTCTTCAGGCCCTATCGCTGGCTTCTGGCCCAAATAGTGGTCCTCATGCTGCTCTGCTCAGTGATAGACGTATGCATCCCCCTGTACCAGAAGTACGTCATAGATAATTTCATCTTCCCGCGCACTACGGAAGGCATAGCCCCGATTGTGGCGCTTGGCGCGGCTTTCATGGCGGCTCAGCTCGCCGCGACGGTCATCTTCACGAGGCTTGCCATAAGGGTGGAGATGGGCTTTTCAAAGGATCTGAAGAAGGCGTGTTTCGACCACCTCCAGACGCTGTCACTCTCGTTCTACAACACGACGCCCGTCGGCTATATGATAGCGCGCGTCATGTCGGACACGGACAGAATAGGCCTGCTTGTAGCGTGGGGGCTGGTCGACGTCATGTGGGGACTGTCATACGTGGTCCTGGCGGTGGCCTCCATGCTCGTGCTGGACATAAGGCTGGGGATGTGGGTGGCGGTCATGATACCTGTGATGGCCATAGTCACGAAACGATTCCAGAACCGCATCTTAGTCCACAACAGGAAGGTGCGGCGGACAAACTCGATGATAACCGGATCGTTCAACGAGGGCATCCTTGGCGCGCGAACGTCCAAGACACTCGTTATAGAGGACATAAACGTCAGGGAATTTGGAGAGTTGTCGGCACAGATGTATCGCAGCCAGGTACGCTCGGCCACCTTAAACGCAATCTACTTCCCCGTTATGTTGATGTTCGGGGCCGCGGCGGTGAGCATTATACTCGTGCAGGGAGGAGGACTCGCCCTCTCCGGCGCAATGGCGTTCGGAACGCTCTCCGCGATGGTCTCGTACGCAATAAATATTTTCGAGCCCATTCATCACCTGGCGCGGATCTTATCGGACGCCACTTCCACCCAGGCAAATATCGAGAGAGTGGACGCCCTGTTGAAACGCGCTCCCGAGATAACAGACGCACCGGAGGTTGTCGAGAGGTATGGCGACAGTTTCAACCCCAAACACGAAAACTGGGAACCGCTCAGGGGCGACATCCGCTTCGATGACGTCGCGTTCAAATACCCTGACGGCGACGAGTATGTCCTGGAGCACTTCAACCTCCACGCGCCGGCCGGCGCCTGCGTGGCGATAGTAGGCGAGACTGGGGCGGGAAAATCGACGCTCGTCAACCTGGTCTGCCGATTCTTCGAACCAACCTCCGGCAGGATATTGATCGACGGCAGGGACTATCGCGACCGCTCGCAGCTCTGGCTGCACTCGAACATCGGATATGTGCTTCAGGACCCACACCTCTTCTCGGGAACCGTGCGGGAGAACATTCGATATGGCAGGCTGGGCGCGACGGACGACGAGGTCATGGAGGCCGCCCGCCTGGTATCCGCCGACTCCGTGATCGCAAAGCTGCCCATGGGCCTGGACAGCGATGTAGGCGAGGGCGGCGACCGCCTATCCACAGGCGAGAAGCAGCTGATATCCTTCGCCCGAGCGGTGCTTGCCGACCCAAGGATATTCGTCCTCGACGAGGCGACGTCATCGATAGACACGGACACCGAACGGCTCATTCAGAACGCCATCTCGAAGATCCTCCGGGACCGGACGTCATTTTTGATTGCCCATCGCCTTTCGACTATAAAGATGGCGGATCTGATACTCGTCGTGAAGGACGGGAAAATAATCGAGCAGGGCACCCACGTCGAGCTGCTTCGCAAGAAGGGATACTATCTGCAGCTCTACTCGATGCAGTTCGAGGAGGAGATCATCGGCTGACCCGCTTATTAAAATATCCGCTAAAATTTCGGACGACTTTAATTCAGATATCTGAAATAATATCACAATATTTGTTTCACTAAAGGAGAGTGCGTCATGGGACATTTGCGAATTTTTACACTTGTTGGCGGCATAAGCCGAGATTCTCTGAACCAGAAGCTGTTCGAGTTCTTCAAGGAAGCAGCCGGAGGCATGGATTTAGACCAGTTTGACATCAAATCTCTGCCATTTTTCTCTCAGGACATAGAGAACGACCCGCCGGAGAGGGTTCGGGATCTCAAGTCCCGCATAAAGTCCTGCGACGGGGTTCTCATCGTGACGCCGGAATACAACCGCTCGTTCCCAGGCGTGTTAAAGAACGCGCTGGATTGGGGTTCACGCCCTCATGGGCAGGGGGTATGGGGAGGAAAACCGGTCGGATTGATCGGGACAAGCCCTGGCGCCATGGGAACATTTGGGGCTCAGAGCCAGATGCGGCAAATTTTATCGTTCCTCGACATGAGGATAATGTGCCAGCCAGAGTTTTA
>JAITNX010000013.1 GCA_031290235.1 Synergistaceae bacterium
ACTTCGCCCGCCAATTCCGCTTTTGTCAACTCTCTCGTCACCTCTCTAATTTTTGTCCTCCTAGTGGGAGAACAATTTCAATAATGTATTTTATCATCATTTGCTCAATTTACCTCAACCGCGTTGTAGAAAGGCGGAAATTTAGAATAGTTTTAGATGTGTTGACAGATAACGTTAACTGATCAGATGATTGCTGATTAGAATTAGATCTAAATTTTTATTAGGAAGTGTTGACAGATTAAATTTTCATATCTACAATATCTGCCTAGTTAGACATGATTCAATCTATCGTTCAAGACAAGAATGGAGGGATCGCGATGAGCGGGAAGCTTGCAAAGAGCATGTATGTCAGTCTGCTGGCTCTGGCGCTTACCAGCCGCGGGTCCCACCCGGGGTCGATTGGTGTCTGAACGGGCATCGATCGATAAACCGGGCCGGGATCCTTAGGGGTCCCGGTTTTTTTGTGTTTTCATGAACGCCCGCATAGAACGTGAAGCGGTATGAAGGATCCATGAACCGCCACGGCGAGACGCCATGGCTGGATAACTGGAAGGAGGCGTCATAATTTCGACATGAACGACGACATTGTACGAGTGTTTGACACTACGCTAAGGGATGGGGAACAGGCCGCTCGCATCAACCTGAACACTGGGGAGAAGGTGCAGATAGCGCGTCAGCTGGAGAAGCTCAATGTGGATATCATCGAGGCAGGGTTCCCCGCCTCGTCTCCGGGGGACTTCGACGCCGTCCGGCAGGTGGCGGCCGAGGTGCGCGGTCCGGTAATCGCGGGGCTGGCGCGCACGAAAGAGGAGGACATCACCGCGGCTGGGAATGCTCTGGCCTCGGCGGCCAGATTCAGGATTCACACGTTTATAGCGACAAGCCCGATTCACATGGAGTATAAACTTAAAATGACGCCGGCGGAGGTGTTGAAGGAGGTTGAGAGCGCGGTAAGGCTGGCGGCGAGCATCACGAGCGACGTTGAGTTCTCCTCTGAGGACGCCAGCAGGTCCGACATTGATTTTCTGGCGGAGGTATACGCCCTCGCCATAGAGTGCGGGGCGAGGACGCTCAATATTCCCGACACGGTAGGCTACGCGATGCCGAACGAGTTCGGGGAATTTTGCTCGAACATCATAAAGAGGGTTGGCCGCGACGGAGTCATCTGGTCCGTACACTGCCACAACGACCTCGGCCTTGGCGTCGCTAACACGCTGGCGGCTGTCCGAGCCGGCGCGAGGCAGGTTGAGTGCACCATAAACGGCCTCGGGGAGCGGGCTGGCAACGCCTCTATGGAGGAGATAGTCATGGGGCTGCGCACGAGGTTCGATCATTTTGGCGCCGACACCAGGATAGATACCACGAAATTTTTCAGCACGAGCAAGCTCGTCTCTCACCTGACAGGAGTCCCGGTGCAGCCGAACAAGGCTGTGGTCGGCATCAACGCCTTTGCCCACGAGGCGGGGATTCACCAGCACGGCGTCCTCTGCAACAGGGCGACTTATGAGATCATGACTCCGGAGAGCGTGGGGTCTCCTGGGACCGACCTCCACCTTGGCAAGCACTCCGGAAAGCACGCGTTCGGAGAGAGGGTGGAACAGCTCGGCTACCACCTTACCAGTGATCAGCTGGTGGAAGCCTTCGAGTACTTCAAGACGCTCTGCGACAAGAAGAAGGACGTCTCTGACGGAGATATAGAGGCGTTTCTCATGGACAGGATAATCCAGGCTACGCCGGTGCGCCAGTACGAGCTGATGGACTACGCGGTGACGATTGGGTCCGGCGGCAAGCCGACGGCGTCCATAACTCTGTCGCACAAAAATCAGGACATAACGGAGGCAGCGGTGGGCAACGGGCCGGTGGACGCGGCCTACAGGGCCATACTGCGCATCCTGAACTTCGAGCCTGAGCTGACCGAGTTCAAGATAAGGGCCACGAGCGAGCAGGCTGACGCTGTCGGCGAGGCTCATGTCATACTCCGCTACAAGGATATCAGAGCACAGGGCCGGGGGGCCAGCACCGATATCATAGAGGCTACGATCAGGGCGTACATAGAGGCTGTAAACCGCCTGTACTCGGCCGCCGCAGCCAGAGAGGTGGCTATATAATGGGACGCACATTGGCCGAGGCCATCATCGCGGCTCACACCGGAGATAAGGTAGCGCCTGGGGCGATATGCCAAGTGAAGGTGGACTTCGCCTTCGTGAACGACATAACGGGAGCGCCGGCGATCGAGGAGTTCAAAAAGATGGGCGGCGACCGCGTCTTCGACCCTCAAAGATGCGCCATAGTGCCGGACCACTTTACCCCCAACAAGGATATTGCGTCCGCCGAACAGGTCAAACGCGCCAGGGAGTTTGCCCGCGAGCAGGGGCTGCTCTACTGGGAGGTCGGACGCGTAGGCGTGGAACACGCTTTTCTTCCGGAACAGGGACTGACCCTTCCCGGCGAGATAGTTATCGGAGCGGACAGCCACACTTGCACATATGGCGCCCTGGGTGCGCTTGGAACCGGCGTTGGCCAGACGGACCTCGCCGCGATCTGGGCGCTCGGGGAGACCTGGCTCAGGGTCCCCGAGACGATAAAGGTCGTCCTCAAAGGGCGGCCTTCCAAATGGATAGGCGGGAAGGACATAATAATAAGCCTGATCGGAGAAATTGGGGTCGAGGGGGCCCTGTACAAGTCGCTCGAATTCCACGGCGACGCAGTGAGCCATCTGTCCCAGGACGACAGGTTCACCATATCGAACATGGCGATAGAGGCCGGTGGCAAGTGCGGCATATTCGTCCCGGACACGACCACAATCGAATATGCGTCCGCCCGCGCCAGGAGGAGCTTCACCCCCATATACCCTGACGGCGACGCTAAATATGTCAGAGTGGTGGATGTGGATGTCTCCAGCCTGGAGCCGACCGTGGCCCTGCCGCATCTGCCAGGTAACGCAAAGGCGGCGAAGGAATGCGCATCCATGGAGATCGACCAGGTATTCATCGGGAGCTGCACAAATGGGCACATCAGAGACATGGAGTTGGCGGCTTCCATACTGAAGGGCAGGCGGGTTCACGACAGGGTGAGGCTGATGGTCATACCGGCATCCTACGAGGTGTACAACGAGGCGCTTGACCGCGGCTGGATAAGGGTGTTCACGGATGCCGGCGCTTCGGTGTGTACGCCGTCGTGCGGACCATGTATGGGAGGGCACCTTGGAATACTTGCGAAGGGAGAGCGCGCGGTCTCGACGAGCAATCGGAACTTCGTCGGGCGCATGGGACACCCAGGGAGCGAGATAGTGCTGGCCGGCCCGCTTGTCGCGGCTGCCAGCGCCGTGTTGGGCCACGTGGCCGACCCGCGTGACATCGACGGTTAGCGTCGTAGGAGAGGAGTATATGGCAATGAGCGGTGACAAAAAAATCCTTAACGGCAGCGCGTGGGTCTACGGAGAAAACGTGGACACCGACGTCATAATCCCGGCGCGTTACCTCAACACGAGCGACCCTGCTCTGCTGGCGCCGCACTGCATGGAGGACCTGGACACGGGTTTTGCCGGAGCGGTCAAACCAGGCGATATAATCGTGGCGGGAAATAACTTTGGCTGTGGCTCCAGCAGAGAACACGCGCCAATCGCAATAAAGGCGTCAGGGGTCTCCTGCGTCATCGCGGGGTCGTTCGGCAGGATATTCTATCGCAACGCCATCAATATAGGGCTGCCGATACTGGAGTGTCCGGATGCCGGCCGTTCGATATCGAAGGGCGACAGCCTGGAGGTCGATCTGTCGACGGGAATGATAGTGGACAGGACGAACGGCAGGTCTTTCTCGGCTAACTCTATACCGGAGTTCCTGCAGAGGCTTTTCGCCGCGGGGGGGCTGGTTCCGTACGTGAGGGAGAGGCTGGGGAGGGCGTCGTGAGCGATATGACAGGGAATGGCGGACATGGCAAAAAGAACAACAGGTTCAGCATAGCGGTCCTGGCTGGGGACGGCATAGGGCCGGAGGTAATAGCAGTGGCGAGAAGGGTCGTCGAGGCGGCGTCAGGATCGGAGGGGGCGTCGTTCGAGTGGACCGAATATCCCTTTGGCGCGGCTCACTATCTGCGGACGAAGGAGGTCCTGCCTGACTCCGCCATAGCCGAGATCGGCGGGCACTCCGCAATGATGCTCGGCGCTATGGGCGCGCCGTCTGTCAAACCTGGGATACTGGAGAGGGGCATACTGCTCACGCTGAGGTTCGTATTCGACCAGTACATAAATCTGCGGCCCGCAATGTCGCTGCCCAATGTGCCGACTCCGGTTCCTCTGAACGGAGGAAAAATAGACTCAGTCGTCATAAGGGAGAATACTGAGGATTTGTACATGGGGCTTGGGGACATCTCCTCCGACGGTACATTAAATGCTCCGATGAACCTGAGCCGAGGCGGGTACAAACTCAAGGGCAATCTGTCGCTCTCAATAACCCCAGGGATGTCCTACGCGGCGCAGGTCGCGCTCAACACGAGTCACGGTGTCTCGAGAATAGCGAGGTACGCTTGCGAAACGGCGATCAAGCGGGGGGAAAACAAGGTAACTATCGTGACGAAGTCAAACGCCGCTCCGGCTCTCTATGGTTTCTTCGAGGATATCGCAAAGGGCGTGATCGAGGAGCGCCAGCTAAAATGGGAAGTCGTGAACGTGGACGCGCTCTGTTACCACCTGGTAAGGCGTCCCGATGCCTATGGCGTCCTGCTCTGTCCAAATCTGTTCGGCGATATTGTGAGCGACCTGCAAGCGGGACTTGCTGGCGGCATGGGGACTGCCGCGGGGGGGAATATAGGGGACGGCGTGTCGATGTTCGAGCCGGTTCACGGTTCCGCTCCGGATATAGCAGGCACCGGAAAGGCTAATCCAGTGGCAGCTATCCTCTCAGGCGCACTGATGCTGAGGCATCTTGGCCTCGACTCCTCCGCTGCCAGGGTGGAGAAAGCGGTCTCCAGCTATCTGATGAGCGCATCCGGCTCCGATTTGCCGTTCGAGTTTGGCGGCAGCCGCACTTGCGCGCAGGTGGGGGACGGGGTGTTGAAAAAAATATAACGATAAAGGACGAGACGCAACGGCCCTGAGCGCATTCGCCTCTATCGCCTCAGGACCTTTGCTGTCGCGGTGATCTTCATGGCTATCTTGCCGGACTTATCGCCCATATCCACCGCAATGTGCCAGTTGCCGTCCCTCGGGATGGCTATGTGATATGGGGAAAACCTGACTATCCCTCCGAAAAAAGAATATTTGCCGCCTGTCTTATACAGGCTGAAGTTGTCGTCGTCGATCAGCCTTACATAAGCCCGCGAGGACAGGGTCACCTCTACGACCTCGTTCTTTTTTCTGGCGCCAAGATTGAACGCAACGAATTTCATCGTATCCATCTCCCCAAAGAATCCAATAAGTTATTTTTATGCCGCCTGCCCGCTGGTATCCGAGCATGCGGCTGAATTTCGGCGTCACGGCGCATCATGGGTATTATGACACATTCTTGCGAAAATAAACGAATGCTTAGAGAATCACGCAGATATGTTAAAATATATAAAATATCCCTCCGCGCCAGAGAGCGTCATAGACGCCCGCATAGAGCGCGGAGAGGCGCAAAATAGCTAATTTTAATTCTAAGTCAAAAGCGCATCCTGCGCGTTTGACTTAGAGAAGCCGCAATGCTGCGCATTGCGCGGCGCGACATCGTGTCGCGCATTCCAATTTTGAGTCAAATAAAAGCATATTTGACTCAAAATTGGAATAA
>JAITNX010000126.1 GCA_031290235.1 Synergistaceae bacterium
CACATCCTGGAACTCCGCTTCCATGTCATCCGTATATATCGTCCGATCCAAATAATCCACGCCCATCCCCCCGCACATGCGTCAGGAGTCAATTATATCAGTCATGAAAAATAATTGCCGGATAGGTCGTGGCAAACTTGGCAAGTCGTGGTAGAGTTGTGATTGTAAGTATTGTTCTTGGGGAGGTGGATGGGTGTCATTCAGCGCTTCGGAGTTCAACTGGCACCTGATCCTGATAATCGTCTCCATAAGCGCGGTCGTCTCATACGTGGGGGACGTGCTTGGGATGAAGATAGGGAAAAAGAGGATATCGCTCTTAGGCCTCAGACCGCGCTACACGTCCACTGTGATCACGCTGTGTACCGGCGTGGGGGTCGCGCTGTTGACTCTCGTCGTGGCGGCCTATACTTCCGAGTCGATAAGGGGCGCGATGTTCGGCCAGAATTACCTCCAGCGTCAGATAACGTCGCTCAACAAGGACTTGAGCGAAAGACAGTCGCAATTGAGTGAAATGGAGATAGAGGGAATGAACGAGCGCTTGGAGCTGGAGGCGCTGAATGGCGAACTTGACGCACTCAAGACGGAAAAATCCAGCCTCCAGAGCGCGGTCCTGGCACTGAGGACGGAGACGGAACAGCTCAAGAAGGGGCGCGTCATTGCCCAACAGGGCGAGCTTCTCAGTCAGACCGCCGTGGATGTGCAAAGTGATGCCGTGACGGCATCGGTGGCCGAAGAGGCCATGGAGAAGCTCATTCAGGGCGCAGCAAGCTACCTTTATGACAAGGCGGCCGCAAACGGGGCGCCGCTCTACTCGACGCCGATGGGACCGATAAAAGTGACGATAACCGACGACGTCAGGCGGGTTGTGGAGTCCCAGTTGTCCGCGTCATCCGGCGGCCGCCGCGCAATGAGGCTGACGGCGCCGTCGAACGTCGTAGAGGGACAGGTCGTCGAGGGAATGGTCAGCGTCCACGAAAGCAGGCTGATCTTCAAAAAGGATGAGGTCCTTATGGCCGAAATTGTAAGGAGCGATCTCGGCCAGGACAACACGACCGACGTCCTTTACTCACTCCTGAAGCAGATTAACAGGAGGGCCGTGGCTATGGGGGTCCTGCCGGACCCGATGACGGGGAACGTCGGCAACCTGGGGTCTATAGAGTTCTTCGAGATCGTAGACAAGGTGAACGAGTCGGGCTCCAGCAAGAAAGTGACATTCCTGGCCGCGGAGGACATATATTCCGAGGGTCCGGTCAGCATCAGAATAGATATAGAGGAAGCAAGCGAGTAAAATCGGAATTATCAAAGTTGAATGGAGGGGTGTCGTATGTTGATAGTCGGGTGTCAGACTTGCGGAGAGGCGAAAATATTGGCCGGTACGCCGGATAGGGACGGAATAGCGAGGGTGAACTGGACTTGCAGACGCTGCGGGACAGGACAGGTTCTGCAACTCGATGTACAGGGCGACGCCCGGAACGAGGACTTACGCAACCTCCTCGGGGGACTCGACATACAAAAGCGCAGGGCAGTGAAGTCGGGGATATCGGTCGATTTCCAGGAGTCCCTCGACAACCGCCGCTGAGGGGCAGGGTGAAGCTGTTTAGATGGAAACGACGCGGGATCCATCGGATTACTTATTTTACGACAGCCACCTGGCTGTGAGGCCGCAGGAGCTGCAGGACCTCTATCGCTTCACGCGATGGGGAAGGAGCCGTTCGCTTGAACAGATAGAGAGGATGCTTCGCGGCACGAACCTCTGTTTTTCGGTTCGCTGTTCTGGAAAACTGGTGGCTTTTTGCAGGCTCCTGACGGACTTCGTCTTTCGGGGGTCGCTGTGGGATATCCTTGTTCACCCCGACCATCAGGGAAAGGGCGTCGGCTCGCGTTTGATGTCCTACGCCCTGACGCACCCGGCTGTGAAAGATATCCCAATAATAACGTGTTTTTCCAGCGACCTCGTTCCATTCCTCGAAAGAAACGGCTTCGAGGACAAAGAGGGGCTGATGATACTCCAGCGCGTGCCCATCGAGTATTCATAATGGCGCGTATAGCATTGCAAAATTACCAATTCCGTGCAAAAATGGCTGAGATAAATTGTCTCGGCAACGGACGATAACTAAGTGGAGGTGTGTTCGATGAGCAAAGAGAGGTACCTGGTGACGTCGGAATCCGTAACTGAAGGGCACCCAGACAAACTCGCGGACCAGATCTCCGATGGCGTTCTCGACGCGATACTGGAGAGGGAACCCATGGGACGTGTTGCTTGCGAAACGCTGGTCAGCACGGGTCTGGTTGTTATAACCGGCGAGATATCGACAGGCGTGTACGTCGATATCCAGAAGATAGTGCGCGGCACTATAAAAGATGTTGGCTACACCAGGGCAAAATACGGTTTCGACGGGGACACTTGCGCTGTCATAACCGCGATAGACGAACAATCTCCCGACATCGCCCGAGGTGTGGACAGAGCGCTCGAGGTCAGAGAGTCGGAGATGGACGACAAGGATATAGACAGGGTTGGCGCCGGCGACCAGGGGATGATGATAGGCTATGCGTGCAACGAAACTGAGGAACTGATGCCGATGCCCATCAGCCTCGCCCACAAGCTGGCGCGCCGCCTGGCTATGGTAAGGAAGGATCTCGTCCTGCCATATCTGCGTCCGGATGGAAAATCCCAGGTGACGCTGGAGTACGACGGATTGAAGCCAGTGAGGGTGGATACCGTGGTCATCAGCTCTCAGCACCACCCCGCCGTCGATACCTCTCAGATAGAGGCCGACATAGTGGAGCACGTGATAAAGCCGGTAATACCGGAGGCCCTGCTGGACGGCAAGCCCAAGATATTCGTAAACCCGACGGGCCGATTTGTCCTGGGCGGTCCCCAGGCCGACTCCGGCCTGACCGGGCGCAAGATAATAGTCGACACTTACGGCGGCGTAGTGCCCCACGGCGGCGGCGCATTCTCCGGCAAGGATCCGACGAAAGTGGACAGGTCCGCCGCTTACATGGCGAGATACGCGGCAAAGAACGTGGTCGCCGCCGGCATAGCGGACAGATGCCAGATACAGGTGGCGTACGCGATAGGCGTCGCAAACCCGGTTTCGATAATGGTTGAAACGTATGGCACGGGGAAGATCTCGGACGGCAATATCACGGCAATCGTGAGGAAGCTCTTCGACTTCCGCCCGGCCGCGATAATCCGCGACCTGGACCTTCGCCGTCCTCAGTACCGCAGGATAGCGGCATACGGACACGTCGGCAGGATAGATCTCAAGCCCATTCCGCGCTGGGAAAGCACTGACAGGATCGACGCCGTCCGCGCGGAGGCGAAGGGCCTGGCCTAAATAAATAAAATAAAAAACCCTTTTGCCTTTTTTGCCTATGCCGCGCATATCGTCTGGCCCGTTTCGTGCCCGATATGCGGCAGGCTGGGCAGACAGGCTTGTTGGAAGTGCATGGAGGCGGCGGCCGGCCCGGCTATACCGTGCCTGGTTCATCCGCGCGGGCCGGTTTGCCGTGCGGTATCCGCCTACAGCGGTGTAAATAAGGAACTTGTGCATATAATGAAGTATTCGAACGGCAGATCCATTGCCCGCGCGATGGGGGAATTGATCGCCGCTCGAATAGAGAGGCCGGCCGCCGATTTCCTGGTTCCCGTTCCATTGCACATTGGGAGTGAAAGGGAGTATAATCAGGCAGAGCTGATCGCACTGGGAGCATCGGCCGTGTGGGGCATACCTGTAAAAATGGCTTTATCCTGGCGGGCTGACGTGGCGAGACAAGCCACGCAAGGAACGTCGGGGGACAGGGTTTTGCCGGAGGACGCCATGAGGATGACGGCGGCCTTACGGGCTGGGACGAGGATATATCTGTTGGACGATGTATACACAACCGGCAACACGCTGGCCGCCGCCGCGAGGGCGATGGCGGCGGGAGGAGCGACGGTGGCTGGGGCGGCAGTCTGGAGCCAGAGCGGCCGGTAAAAGCGGATAAAAGCCGGTAAAAAAATGGAGGCACTGCGGATGTCGTTTGACCTTATCATGTGCTCCTTTTGCGGCAAGGCTTTCGTCGGAGTGAAGGGCCACAAACCGATATGCGATGAATGCAAAAGCGACGAGGATAGCCTTTATAAGAAGGTGAGAACCTTGATTCGCGACCACCCAGACAAGGGTTTCACCGTTCCCGAGGTCGCGAGGCTCTTCGATGTGGAGGAGTGCAAGATCAACTACTTCGTCGGGCAGGGCATGTTCCAGCTGTCGCGCGCGAACGGACTCGCGAACAGCGAAATTGTCAAAGAATTCTTAAAGGATATTTAAGGAAGGCTGGTTTCTTGAATTCTTCATCGAAATCTGCTATAAAGATGGAGGGAGATCGTCCGATAATATGTTAAGAAGATGTATCCACCCAAAGAGGTGAAAAGTTATGATTGATAAGATCAACGATGTTACAGGTGTAAGTGGGATAGGTTCTCTGAAGCAAAAGAAGGGGACTGGGTTCGACGCCGAGGATTTGGTAAATTCAAAGGACGATCTGGCGGTAAGCTCGTTCGCCCGCGAGATGGCGAATATATCGGCGGAACTGAACAAAATCCCTGACGTCCGTGAAGATCGTGTGCGCGATTTAAAGCGCATGGTCGACGATGGAACCTACGAGCCGGATCTCGGTGCTTTGGCGGGCCGCCTGATCTGGGCCGGCATAAATAAACCGGAGCTCTGATGCCTGAAAAACCAGTGTTGTTAGCGGACACCCTGCTCAAGCAGGATGAAATTCTGTCTGAACTGTTGTCTGTGACCATTAAGCAGAGAGAGGCGCTCAAGGAAGGGCGTCTCTCGGATTTGCAGGACCTCATGTCCGACCTTCGCCACGTCTCCGTTCGCTGCCAGGCGATAGAGACGAAGCGTATGCGCTTGAGCGGAGATCTGGCTGAGGAGCTTGGGTGCGAGCCAGTGGTCTCTCAGATCGTCTCCGCCCTGCCGGAAGCGGAGGGCCTTGTCGTCGGAGAGTCGGCAAAAAAGCTCATCGAGACAGTCGGCAGGCTCAAGATTGAGATGTCGATACTCTCCCGCCTGATGGACGAGGCAAAGACACTCAACGAGATGCTTATCACCGAGTGGCGCCGCCTCGGTCAAAGCGCAATGGGCCCCGGCGCGATGGGCACGTTCGACGCGAGGATATAAACTCTTTATTAGCTCTTTATTAGCTCTTTCACTAAATCTTTAATTTCCCCTCCTTAATTTTGCCCCGAAAGTTTTAGACGCATAATGCCGATACTGACCAGGGAGATGGATGCTCTGGTCAATTTTTGTTGGAATGGATACCCGTATGCGTGATTTTTACGGTTCACCCTTTAGGCCTTTAATTTCAAATCGGTATCATGAAGATATGGAGGGGTTTATTCATGGTCAGCACATATCACGGGATAGAGACGGGCCGCAGGGCGCTGGAGTACTTCAAGAAGGGAATGGAAATAGCCGGGATAAATACGAGCAACACGGCAAAGGCGGGCTACAGCCGCCAAGTCGTGAGCAACAAGGCGACGGACGGCTTGTCCACCGCCGTGAACATCAGCCATCTGGGGACTGGGGTAAAGATAACCGCGATAGAGCGCATGAGGGACCTCTTCCTGGACTCACAGCTTCGCCGGGCTACGACAGAGCAGGCCTACTGGGAGACGATGTCGACCGGCGTCCTTAGAATAGAAAAATTCATCGTGAACACGAACGCGAAGGGACTCAACAATCTGCTCGACTCCTTCTGGGCGGGAATACAGCAGGTGCAGAAGTTCCCCTCCGACTCGGCTGTCCGCAACGCCGCGCTTCAGGAGGCGGACACCCTGGCGAAATTCACGAACGACCTCTACTCCGTCTACGGCGCCTACCGCGACGAACTCAATAAAGACGTCAAAGCTCTTGTGACGGACGCAAACTCCTATATAGATCAGATAGCGATTCTGAACAAGGCGATAAAGACGGTCCGCGTAGCCGGGGGCGAGCCGAACTCGCTCCTCGACCAGCGGGATCTGCTGGCGGAGAAGCTCTCCACTCTGACGGGCGCCTCCGTCGGCCCAATCAGCGAGGAGATGGACAGCGACTACAAGATCTCCATCAACGGCAAGGTTATCGTGCAGGGGACGAACACCAAGCATCTCATGTTGGTCGAGAATCCGGCGAACAAAGGATATTACGATGTACAGATAGAGTATGACCAGTACGACATAACGAGCGACTACGACGTGGCCGGCGTGATCATAGAGTCCAGGGCCAACGACCTCCGCGAGGTCGAGAAAGCCATCTCTATGAACGGCGGCCATGAACTTTCCGTCTATCGCACCGCGGACGAGTTTTACTGGACCGTGGGCTACGCGCTTGGCCAGAGCCAAGGCGGTGAGAGGAAGGACGACATCATCGACTCGAACGAGGCCGTCGGCCTCTCCGGCTCCTTCGCCCTCCAGGTGGGCTCGCGCGGCGTGCGGGCCTACAGCCAGGTCTTCGACAGCAATCCCCCGGGCCTGGGAAATGTCCTCGGCGAGCCCGGCCCCGGCGAAAGGACGTCGTACACATTCCGCATAGCGGCCGGGGATTTTGAGCGGACGATCACGGCGGATTGGGATGACGGCTTGTCGCGTTGGGTATTGAGCAGCAATAACGCCAGCGATCCGTCATTTACCGCCGCCAGCCAGGAGTTGTCAGTGAGTGAGCTGAGCGGTTATATCAACGGCATCTCCGGCGGAGCTGTCACAGCCAGCGTTTTAAACAACTCAATAATCATCGAGGCCCAAGACGGGCAGATCCTATCGATCGACGACACGGCCGGCGATCTCATGGAGAGGTCTGGCCTGGCAAACGCCAATCCCATAGTCCTAATAGAGGTTGACGTCGAGGACTCTCTGCAGACGATAGCGAACAAGATAAACAACGCGTACCTGTACGACAGGGCAGAGGTCATAGAGGTCGCGGAGGGAGACGAGTTCGCCGGCAGTTATATACCGTACACGACAGTTCCCCCAAACACGGCGCCAAGCTCTCCGGAGCAGTGGATGCACGCGACGGTGGAGCAGGACGCGGACGGCAATTACTTCCTCGCTCTCACGAGCAACGTCGTCGGAGAGGCAAACCGAATCAATGTCCTCTCAGGGGAGGTCTGCGGCGCGTCCATAAACAACATGCACGTCGCGAGAGTCCTTGGGCTGATCGAGGACGGATATGACGACGCCGATCTGGATCCCCAGACAGGACTGCCGGCTACGACGACCGATCCTGTCACGGGGCTGCCGACGATAACCGGGAGCGCCGCGCAGACCAACCTCACGAGCTACATACAGCTCGACAGGGCGAACAACGCGGTCGTCACCCGCTACACAGAGGGCGGGGACATATACGTGGACGACGCTTACATCGAGATGGACGGCAGGAAATATCTGTCGTCGTCTAAC
Organism: Synergistaceae bacterium; assembly: GCA_031290235.1. Classification (GTDB taxonomy): domain Bacteria; phylum Synergistota; class Synergistia; order Synergistales; family Synergistaceae; genus JAIRWR01. Next base: position 7,430 of record JAITNX010000126.1, read on the forward strand.
TCGTTCAAGTACGCGCGCGAGATATATCCGAACGGGGAATCCGGCGCGGACGAGCTTGTGGAGTTCTATCCCGGACTCAGGATCTTCCTGAACGGCAAGGAGGGGGCGTCGACGAATATAATCATCCGCCACCACCTGACGGACGGCGCGATATACGCCAGCCTGAAGCTGCGCGACGACGTCCTGCTCTCTCAGATGGACACTTTTGACGAGATGATGTATCAGCTTGCCACCCAGTTCAACGCCGTCCACTACTCCGGGTACGGCAACGAGGAGAGCGAGTACAGCAACGTCACGGGGATGGCTTTCTTCGAGACGATAAAGAACCAGTACGGCGCTTTTGGAAACCTGGCGATAGACAGCCAGGTGATGTTGGACCAGAACAGGTTTGCGGCGGCTTGCGGCGGAGGGACGGGCGCGTCGCTCGGCAGCAAGGACGGCACAAACGCTCTGAGCCTCGCCAAACTGAAGCAGGCCACGCTCTTTATGGGGGGCATGGCGGATTTCGAGGATCTCTACAAGGATTTTGTGGCGGGCCTCGGGGCATTCGGCCAGCTGGCTGCCAATACGCTCCAGACTCAGGACTACGTCATCGAACAGATAGAGGTGCAGCGCGAGGCGGTGATGGGAGTCAACACGAGCGAGGAAATGCTGAGCATCGTCGAGTTCAACCAGAGCTTCAACTACGCGTCTCAGTACATATCGACGATGTTCCAGGTCATCGACCAAATAATAACCGGAGTAGGCAGGGTCGGCCTGTAGGCCGCGAGGAGGTCATATAAAATGGGAAATCTTTTCGCCGGGTTGTCTTCCGGCAGCAGGGCTCTTAGTTATTACCAGCGCGGCATAGAGACGGCGGGACACAACGTCGCCAATGCCACTACGGAGGGCTTTTCGAGACAGCGCGTGAACCCTGTGGCTGTCGCCCCGACCAACGATGGCGGCTTCTGGATAGGCCAGGGTGTGGACGTCTCCGCGATCACCAGGATGCGCGACATCTTCGTCGACGCGCAATACCGGAGGGAGATCCCCGTGCTTGGCTACTGGGAGACTCGGATGCAGAACATCACAAACCTCGAGTACTACGTGGGCGATTACGACCGCGCCACGTTCCAGGCGACCCTCGACAATTACTGGACGAACGTCGAGAGCGTCCACACCAACCCCAGCGCGGCCACGACCCGCGAGGCCCTCGTGCAGAGCGCGAAGGACATGATCACGTCCCTGACGAACATGCGCGCGAACTACGACGCGTACAGGTACGACCTCAACACCAGGATAGTCGACATGGTGACCGAGGCAAACCAGCTCATCGACGACATCGCGGTGATAACAAATAAAATCGCGCTTGCCGCAAACATAGGCGAGAATCCGAACGACCTTCTCGACGAGCGGGACCTGATGGCGGAACGCCTCTGCAAGCTCACCGGGGCGACGGTCAGCAACCCGACGGTGGAAGAGGCGGACGGAGACTACAAGATAGACCTCAACGGAAAGTTTCTCGTGCAGGGCGGGGCTCTCTACGACTGCAAGGGCCAGAACATAGTGAACACGCGGCACCTCATGCTGCAGCCGATGGTGGGCAACTACGGCTACTACGACGTGCAGGTGGAATACAACCAGTACGAGCACAGCTCTGATTACTCGGTCGCGTCCGTCGTCATAGAGCGCGGCGCGACAAACCCGGAGAAGTGCCCGAGGAACGGCGTCCACGACCTGTTCGTCGAGCGCCTTGCGAACGGCCGCACCTGGATGGTCGGAGGCGCGCTCGGCCAGTCAGCCGGCGGCGAGCGCCTGGACACCATATATTCAAAGGATCAGGCGCTCGGCATAAGCGGGACATTCTCGCTGGAGGTCGGCAACGCCGGCGTGCAGGCCCAGTCCAAGATCTATATAGACCCCAGCAATTCGGCGCTCGCCGGGGTGATAGCGCAAGATCCCAATGTCAACGGCGGCCCTACTGAGTATGAGTTCCGCATCGCGGCCGGAGATTTCGAGACCTACGTGAACATCAAATTTAACGGGACTGATTGGGACTTCACGTCCAGCAATGGCAGCGTGACGAACTTAGGCTCCAGCGCGGGCGCCGATCTCACGGTCGAGGATATCGTCAATAATCTCAACAATATAACGCTGCCCAGCGGAGATCCGGCCTTCACGCTGACCGGCGCCTATGACGACCCCATAAATCCAACAGTGATGACGTCGTTTACGATAGAGGCGGACAACAACTCCGATATGAGGGGGCATCTGCTCTCTATCACTGACGTCAGAGGTTCGCTGAGTTACGACATGGAGATAGCCAACAAGAACCCGGCCGTCGAGATAACGGTCACAGAGGACGACACCCTTACGACGATAGCGAACAAGATAAACGACGCCTACAAGTGCGAGGCAGAGTACGTGACGGGGGATAACGCGGTCTACACGACGAACCCGCCCGGCTCGATCCCGTCGACCCCTGAGGCGTGGCTGCACGCCAATATAGTCAAGGAGCCGAACGGGACTTACTACCTGGCGCTGACCAGCAACGTATCCGGCGAGGCTAACAGGATAAACGTACTGCCTGGCAGCGTGTGCGACACGAACGGGGATCTCTCGGTCGCCCGCCTGCTGGGGTTTGTCGGCGGGGCCGACCCGGCTTCGGGCAGCCCGACGAACGCGACGAGCTACATGCAGCTCAGCGACGACCCGAACGCGCTTTCCACCATAGTCACGGGAGACGTGTACGTCAACGACGCGTATTTCATATACGACGACAAGCATTACCTGTCGGAGAGCAACAGCTTCGCGGACGCCCGCATATTCAAGCGGAACGACGTTTCGAACCCGACGAGCTATACGTGGGTGAACCAAATGGCCGACGAGCTGGACAGGTTCGGAACCGGCGTCCGCCTCAATCTGCACAATTTGAACACCAGATACCTGGCTGACGGCAGCGCGGCCTCGGCGAACGATCCGGTTCACATATACGTGCGGCCGCACCTGCTGACCGGCGAGATATACGCGACGCTGGAGGCGAGGGACGACATGGTCCTCGGCTTCGAGGACTACCTCGACCAGATAGCCTACGAGCTGGTGACGGAGGTAAACGCCGTCCACTACGCGGGGCACGGAACCGGGACGGCGAACTCCGAGACCACCGGGACGGCGTTCTTCAATCACATCACGCAAAAATACGGCGCGTCGTCCTCCTACGAGTTATCGATAAACGATGCGATAGTGAAGGACATCAGCTTGATCGCGGCCGGATCCGGAGACGGAACGGGTCACAGCAGGGGTTCGGCGGACGGGGCCAACGCGCTTGCCATAGCCCAGCTGAAGCAGACCAAGCTCTTCGACGGCGGGAGCGCCGACTTCAACGAATACTTCCTCAAGTTCGTGGCGGACCTCGGCACCCAAGGCTACACCGCCAGCTACATGCTGACCAGCCAGCAAGACGTCATAGACCAGCTCAACACGCTGAGGGACTCCGTTATGGGCGTCAACACCGACGAGGAAATGATAGACATCATCAGGTTCCAGCAGGGCATCAGCGCGATAGCGCGCTACATGACGGCGATAGACGACATGCTGGACCGCCTGATAAACGGCATGGGCCGCGTCGGGCTGTAATTTCAAATTTAGAATGACAAGAATTTTAAACGAGGCTGGTGGACGAATATGAGTTACAGGGTTACGAATAACATGATGCGCTCGCTTCTCCTGAACGATATGCACAACAACCTAAACAAACTGTTAACCGTTCAGCAGCAGATGGCGACTCAAAGGAAGTACAATTCCGCCACAGAAAACCCGAACGCCGTGACGAAGGGCATGGGCCTGGAGACAATGATGACGGAGGGCGACCAGTACAGGCAGAACCTCCTGGACGCCGTAGCGTGGCTGAAGTTCACGGACGACGCATTGGGGGACATGAACGACATCTTCCAGCGGATTCGCGAACTGGCCCTTTACGCCGGCGACGGCGGCCTGGAGAACGTGGATCTCGGCGCCATAGCCACTGAGCTGGCCCAGCTGAAAGAGGAGATGAGAAGCTACGCAAACGCCTCGATGGCCGGCGAGTACCTCTTTGCCGGGCTGAAGGCGAGCGATATACCGTTCAACCTCGGGGCGAACGGAGAGGTGGTCTACGACGGCAACCTGTACGACATATTCTGGGAGTTCGCCCGCTCAATGACCGGCAAGGTCTCGGTGAACGGGCGCGAGGTATTCCCGCTCGACGAGACGGACTACACGCTCAAGGGAATAGAGGTCCCCATAGACTTCAACTGGGAGGGCCGCAACGAGATCCTCGAGTTCAACGTCGGCTGGCAGACCGTAAAGGTCCGCATACCCGAGAGGTGGGAGGATGAGATCCGCAACGGTCTCACGGACGCCGAGGACTACAACCGCTTCCGCGACCCCGGAGAGATGCTCGACGGCTACAGCCTGCAGGAGATCGCCGACCTCATAAACAACAGCACGGAGATGGGCGACGTCAGCAAGCTGCTGAAGGCCACCGTCATCCAGGACCTCGACCGTGGCGTTCAGTATCTGCAGATAAAGGCCCTCACCGGAGAAGCGGTCCGCCTCACGAGCTGGCAGGAGGAGGACGCTCAGGCCGTCTCGCAGGGCATTATGGGCGCGGGCTACGGACCCGCTGGCCGAACCGCGGGCAGCTCTGGAAAGATAGAAATTCGCTTCGACGACAACAACACCTACTCGGTTGACGTCGCGGCCGGCGACGACCTCCAGACGATAGCGGGTAAACTCAACCAGCTGCAGGACGGCAGAGTATGGGCGGCCTACAAGACCGACGGCGTAAACGAGTGGCTCGACATAGTGTCGAGAAAACCGGGCGAAACGATGTACCTCACCGCGACGGGCGGCGGCGCGCAGCTGTTTGCGCAGGGGACGGAGCGAGGCACGTTCGACGGCACGAATTATGTGCTTACGTCGAACGCGAGCGACCCGTCGGCCACGTTCGAGGGAACCCTCACCTTTACGATGGACGACGGCACTATAGTGCCGCCGTTGACTATATCCCCAGCCATGCCTTTGGATGGGCCATCCCCATCCGTGGTGGACGAAATAAACACCTTGGCAAGCCCGCCGCTGACCGCCTCCGTCGTCGACGGCAAGCTCGTCGTGACCTCCGCCAGCGGCTTCACGGTCGAAGCCACAGATGGATTGACAC
>JAITNX010000059.1 GCA_031290235.1 Synergistaceae bacterium
AACTTCCAAATGAACATCTACAACACGCTGGGCATCAAAATCAACCCCGTCGCCCTCTCCTGGGCAGATGCGGTAAACAGCCTGAAGGACGGCACAATAGACGCGGCGAGCTTCAGCGGCGCGCATCCGTTCTCCAGCCTCGTCGAAGTCGAACTGACGCACCCAGTCACTCCGCTGCGCATCGGCAAGGAGGACATCGATAAACTGGTTGCGAAGGACCCGACTCGCCCGGCGGTCAATATCTCCGGGAAAACATACAAATATCTCGACGAGGACTACCTGACTCTCTGCGAGTACAGCTTCGCGATCTGCAACAAGGACTTGCCCGAGGACGTGGCATACGCCCTCACTAAAATCGCGCTGGAGAACAGGGAAACGCTGAACATCGCGGTCGCGGCAGCGAAGGATCTGTCGCCCGACTACCTTGGCAACATCACGACGGCGAAGCTCCACCCCGGCGCTTATCGGTACTACAAGGAAATCGGCGCCACAGTCCCCGAGAGCCTCATTCCCTAAGCTAACCGTCCTGGTCAAAGGACCGCAAAAACCCTTTGACCAGGACCCCAACTCTTACATGCGCGATCTAAAGGAGCAAGTTTAAATATGGATATGGGACAAACGCCAGCCTCCCCTGATGGATTGAAACCGGAGAAGAGGACGCCGGTCACCGAGTTCATCGCAAGGGCAGTCGCGATAGCCGGCATTCTGTGGCATTTATACGCGCTTTGCTTCACAGCGACGGCGCCGAGCATACTGCGGCCCTGGCACGTCATGTTCATCCTCTTCCTGGGTTTTCTGATCGGCCCGAAACCGGGTAAAACCCGCGGGACTCGCGCCATTGTCTGGATACTGGACGCGGTCTTCATAGCGGGCGTGTTTGCCTCCACGATCTTCATCGTCTTCATGGACCAACAGGGATTCGTGATGCGCGCTGCCTTGTTCCACAACGATACCGACATCATTTTTTCAATCATAACGACTATTTTCGTGTTGGAGATGACGCGGCGCATGCTCGGCTGGCCTTTGGTCATACTGGCGCTCCTGTCCATCGCATACGCGTACTTCGGCGATATAATCCCGCCTCCGTTCAAGATCTTTTCATACGACATCGACGCTATATTCGGGCAGCTTTACGGAACCGGGGACGGTCTGTTCGGCATGATGGTGGGGATTTGTTCCACATACATACTGCCTTTTATATTTCTCGGGGCGATCATGGATATGTGCGGAACTGGAAATTATTTCGTCCGGGTCGCCAGTTTCTTCGCCGGGAGAAGCCGTGGCGGCCCAGGCAAGGTGGCGGTCATCTCCAGCGCGCTGTTCGGGACGATTTCCGGCGCCGGGGCGGCCAACGTAGTGGCCACCGGCACATTTACAATCCCCTTGATGAAGCGCACCGGATACGAACCGCGCTTCGCCTGCGCCGTGGAGGCAGTGGCCTCCATCGGCGGGCAGATTACGCCGCCAGTCATGGCCTCCGCCGCTTTTCTCGCGGCAGATCTCATGGGCATACCCTACGGCCAGCTTATCACCTACGCCATAATTCCGGCAGTTCTCTACTACGTCAGCCTCTATATCACCCTCGACCTCGAAGCCGGCCGATTGAAGATGAAACCCAGCCCAGCGGAGGATCTGGGCAGTGGGAGCGAGCTGTTGAAGAACGTCTATCTGCTCATTCCGCTTTTCATCATCATCTACGAGCTGGTCATAATGAACCACAGTCCCCTCCGCGCCGCCGTATTCGCGATCATAGGCGGACTCGTGATCTCACAGGTCAACAGTGGAACACGACTGGCCCCATTGGCATATCTGCGGCGCGTAGGACAGGCATTTTACAACGCGGCCAAAATTCTGACTCCCATCGGCGCGGCGTTCATCTGCGCGAGCATCGTCGTCGCAATGCTGAACTTGACGGGCCTTGGAATAAAGTTTTCGTCTCTCATCTTGAGCGCGGCGAAGGGACATCTCGTATTTGCGCTATTTTTAACCATGGTGATAACCATCCTGCTCGGCATGGGCCTTCCGGTAGCGGCCTCCTACGTCGTCGCGGCCAGCGTCTGCGCGCCCTCGTTGGTGCAGCTAGGCATTCCGCTTGTGGCGGCCCACATGTTCATACTGCATTTTGCCAGCCTCTCAGGCATCACCCCGCCTGTAGCCCTTTGCGCTTACGCCGCCGCGGGCATAGGCGAAGAAAAGCCGCTGCCAGTGGCTGTCACAGCGTGCCGCATAGGATTGTGCGCTTTCTTCGTGCCATACGCGTTTGCCCTTGGTCCCTCGCTCCTGTTGCTGAACGGGTTCGGCTCAGCGATGCTGGCGATAATTCCAGCGCTCGCCGGAGCGATCGCGGTAGTCATGTGCGTCATCGGCTGGATAATATACCCAATTCCCTGGTATCTGCGCATGACACTGCTATTTGGCGGACTCTGCATGCTCTACGTGGGCCTTGTCTCAGACCTGGTTGGATTTGCCGTCATGGCAGTCTCTCTGGCGGCGCATTTCTTGCTGGCGCGCCATACCAACGGCTTTTTACTTTAAATATTCCAGAAGCTCTCCATGCACCTGTCCGTTTGATGCCAGGATGTCAGAACTTGTAACCAAAAAGTCGCCGCCGGAAAAGTTGGAGACCTTCCCCCCGGCCTCTGTGACAAGCAGCGCGCCGGCCAGGATATCCCAGGGGTGCATTCCTGACTCGAAAAGGGCCGAGAAACGGCCGCACGCGACGTACGCCAAGCTGGATGACGAAGAGCCGGACATCCTCATGCTCAGGCATTTGGGCGCGACTTTCGAGAGGATCTTCATCATCTCTTGCCGCTCCTTTTCGTCGAGGACCGGGACTCCAGCTCCAAGCATCGATGAGGCAACATTGGGATTGTCCGCCACATGTATGGGTTTCCCGTTGCGCCACGCGCCCTTTCCCGGCTCGGCATAAAAGATCTCGTCGTTTTGCGGGATATAAATGACCCCAACCTTTAAATCCTGTCCCTGAACCAGGGTGATGGAGACCGAGTAATTCGGGATATTCCGTATATAGTTCGACGTCCCATCCAGAGGATCCACAACCCAGGCATACTGGTCAGGCTGTAAATCCGCCAAAGATCCCAGCTCAGAATCCAACTCATCATCCTCTTCGCCTATTATCAGGTGCTCGGGGAACTTTCCGCTCAAAATAAACGCTATCACGTTCTGAGCCTGGCGGTCCACCTCCGTGACGAAGTCCCTGCCACCATCCTTCTGGTTGATCTCCAGCCTGGTCCCAAACCGCTCCTTGATCAACGCTCCCGCTTCCCTGGCCGCTTGAAGAGCAACATACAGATGATTTGAAAACATTTATCTCTACTCCCCCAGTTTTAGAGAACTGTAATATCCATTATATGGACAATATTTCATGGTTAAGTTTATCACGTAACAAGCCCTCCGGTCAATTTTTTGCGGAGATTCGGAATCCGCCGTTAATGGCGTCGAACACTATCATGAACACCCGGAGGATTTTGTGACCTTTGACAGCATAATAGGACTAAAGATTGGGCTTGCCAAATTTTGCGACATCTGCTATACTTCTTTTCAGGCAGGCGTAATGATGCGTATAAAGTGGGTGTCAATACTTATGAAGAAAGAATTAACCCAGCTAAATATCGTTTCCGCGAATACTGGCCTTTGGTGGTGGCATTAGTCGCTGCCCGAAGGTCTCCCTGCTTATTAAGGAATAACGGGGCTCCGAGGGTGTAAAAATCTTCCGGAGTCCCTTTTTTTATTGCCAAAATTTCACACTGCGACGCGAGGGGCGCTCTTCATTTTAGGGGGTCCCTCGCGTTTTTTATATACGTTTTTATAGTATGTATATTAAATTATCGAGAGGAGATGTTATCGATGGAAAAGATTTTGAGCAAGCTCATGTCGGGAGAACGTCTGGAGAGGGAGGAGAGCGCGGCAATCTTCGACGCCGTGATCCGTGGAGAGATGTCCGACGTTGAGATAGCGGCGGCGCTCGTGGCGCTGAAGATGAGGGGCGAGACGGCCGAGGAGATCGCGGGGGCGGCGCAGGCGCTGCGCGAGGGCGCGCGTTCGTTTCCGAGGCCGGACTACTTATTCGCCGATATAGTAGGTACAGGCGGGGACGGAGCCAACACCATCAACATATCGAGCGCTGTGGCGTTCGTCGCGGCGGAGGCCGGGCTGCCGACGGCGAAACACGGCAACCGCTCCGTCTCATCCCGGTGCGGAGCGGCGGACCTCATGGAGAAGTTCGGCGTCAGGCTCGAAATGTCGCCGGAGACGGCCCGGAGGCTGCTGGACGAGCTTAGGGTGACGTTCCTCTTCGCGCCGCACTATCACATTGGCTTCAAACACGCTATGCCGGTCCGGCGGGCGCTCGCCACCAGGACCATGTTCAACGTCCTTGGTCCGCTGATCAACCCAGCCCGGCCCCCAATAATGCTCGTCGGGGTATACGATATGTCCCTGTGCGGCATCGTGGCGGAGACTCTGAGGCTGCTGGGCTGCCAGAGGGCGCTCGTCGTCAACGGACTCGGGCTGGACGAGATAGCGCTGCACGGCGAGACAAACGCGTCGGAGCTGACGGACGGCGAGATAACACAAAGGCACTTCACGCCGGCCGACTTCGGCGTGAGGGAATTTCCTCTCTCCTCCATCGTCGGCGGCAATCCGGAGGAGAACGCCATCGCCATTCGTTCGGTACTGGGCGGGCATGGCGACGCGGCCCACGCCGCTGTGATATCGGTCAACGCCGGAGCGCTGCTTGCGCTCGGCGGCATATCCGCGAACTACCGCGACGGGTTTGACCTCGCTATGAGCGTGCTGGAGAGCGGCAGGGCGCTGGAGCGTCTGGAGAGGTTCGCCGCCATGTCGAACATGGAGGCGCAAAATCTTGTCAACGCTCGATGATATAGTCTCCCGCAAGAGGACCGACGTCGCCCGCCGAATGGAGAGAGTCTCGTACGAGACGCTTCTTGAACGGGCCGTGCCCTCGAACCGCTGCTTTGGAGACGCGCTTAAAAAACCGGGGAAACGATTCATCCTGGAGTGCAAGCGCTCGTCCCCGTCGGAGGGCTTGATGAAGGGGGATTTTGATATAGCGGAGATCGCCCGCGTCTATAAAAATTTCGCCGACGCCGTCTCCATACTGACGGACGAGCCGTTCTTCCAAGGCAGGCCCGAATATATCGCAACAGCTCGCGAGATTCTGGACGTCCCGATTCTGTGCAAGGACTTCATTACAGGCCCGTATCAAGTCAGGGAGGCCAGGGTCTGGGGTGCGGACGCGGTTCTCCTCATGCTGTCCGTGCTGAACGATGAAACGTACAAAATCTGCGCCCTGGAAGCGGAGAGATTCTCCATGGACGCCCTCACGGAGGTGCACGACGAGACCGAGCTGGAGCGGGCCATTGCGCTCGGAGCTGGAATAATCGGCATAAACAACAGGGATTTGCGGACGCTGAAGGTAGATCTTGACGTATTCAGGCGCTTGTCTCCCAGGATACCGGACGGCATAACCACGGTCTGCGAATCCGGCATCGATTCGCGGGAAGATATTATGAGCATGGGCCATCGAGCCGACGCGTTCCTGGTCGGCGGGCGTCTTATGAAGGCCGACAGGCTGGACATCGCGGTACGGCGGCTCATTTTCGGGGGCGTGAAGATATGCGGCCTCACATCCCCCGAGGCGGCGATAAAGTCATACGAAGCCGGGGCGTCCTACGGCGGGCTGATATTCGCGCCCGAGTCGCAAAGGCGCGTGGACGAATCCAGGGCGCGGGATATCGCCGGAGCGTCGCCGCTGCCCATGGTCGGCGTCTTTGTCAACGAGGGCGAGGACAGGATATCCCGCGCCGCTGACGAGCTAAACCTTGCCGCGGTCCAGCTCCACGGGGAGGAATCGCGCGAGTTCTCGTCGAGCCTGAGGAGGAAACTGCCGCAGGGCTGCGAGATATGGAAGGCGGTCCCCGTTGGGGACGAGATGCCCGACGCGAGAGAGACAGGCGCGGACCGCGTATTGCTGGACACGTCAGACCACAAAACGCGCGGCGGCACAGGCAGGACTTTCGACTGGTCGCTGCTCGAGAAAATCAGGGACAGGTCCGGTATGATAATCGCCGGGGGCATAGGACCGGACAACGCGTACAGGGCGTCGAATATGGGCTGCCACGCCATTGACGTCAACTCGGGAGTCGAGATCCCAGGCTCGCCTGGCGTGAAGGACGGCGCGAGGCTGGAAATGCTGTTCAAAAATCTGCGTGGAGCATAAAAGGGGCGATTTATGTGGAGATTTTACAAGGCGCTTTTGGTGGCTTCGGGGGGATGTTCGTGCCGGAGATACTCGTGCCGACCCTGCTCGAACTGGAGAGAGCGTTTGTGGAAGCGACGGCAGACTCGGCGTTTGTTTCAGAGTTCGAAGGGCTGCTTCGCGAGTACGCCGGGCGCGAGACGCCGCTCTACAGGTGCCGCAATATGGCGCGGGATACGAAGGTAAAAATTTATCTGAAGCGCGAGGACCTTCTGCACGGCGGCGCCCACAAGACGAACCAGGTGCTTGGCCAGGCGCTTCTGGCCCGCCGTATGGGAAAGACGCGGCTCATCGCCGAAACCGGCGCGGGACAACACGGGGTGGCGACTGCCATTGCCGGCGCTCTATTTCGGATGAAAACCAGGGTGTACATGGGCTCGAAGGACATGGAGCGGCAGTCCGCGAACGTATGGCGCATGAGGCTCATGGGGACGGAGGTCGTGCCCGTCGAGACCGGAAGCCGCAGCCTGAAGGACGCGATTAACGAGGCTCTGCGCGACTGGTCGGAGAGCTACGCCGACACTCACTATCTGCTCGGCACGGCGGCGGGACCGCACCCCTTCCCAACGATCGTGAGGGAGTTCCAGAGGGTCATCGGCAGGGAGGCGAAAAGCCAGATCATGGAGGCGGAGGGCCGTCTTCCGAACGCCGTGTTCGCCTGCGTCGGCGGAGGATCGAACGCGATAGGGATATTCGCGGACTTCATAGACGAACCGGAGGTCCGGCTGGTCGGGGTAGAGCCTGCCGGTCACGGCCTGCACACGGAAAAGCACGGCGCTACCATAGAAAAGGGCCGTCCCGGGATATTGCACGGCAGCTACAGCTACCTCCTGCAGGACGAGAACGGACAGATAAATGAGTCCCACTCGATATCGGCAGGCCTGGATTATCCAGGAGTCGGAGCGCAGCACTCATATCTGCACTCGATCGGGCGAGCCAAATACGTCGGCATAACGGACAGGGAAGCGGTGGACGCCTATGCGCTCCTGTCGCGGGAGGAGGGCATAATACCCGCCCTCGAATCGTCTCACGCTCTGGCTCAAGCGCTGAAGGAGGCGGAGGAAGCCAAAAACCCTCAGGTATTCATCGTCAACCTCTCGGGCCGCGGCGACAAGGACATAGAACAGGTAATGTCTCATATAAACCTGGAGGTGAAGGAAGGATGAGCGGGCGCTACAAAGAAATGTTCGAAAATCTGAAAAAAAACGGCAGGGGCGCTTTTATACCGTTCGTGACACTTGGCGACCCTGACGCCAGTGTGAGCGCCCGAATAATAGAGACTCTCGCGGCGAACGGCGCCGACGCCCTCGAGCTTGGCATCCCGTTTTCCGACCCGGTGGCCGACGGGCCGGTAATACAGACCGCGTCGAACAGGGCATTATCGAACGGAATTACCCCCGACGACTGCTTCGAGATAATCAGGGGCGCAAGAAAAAAACATGCGGAGATCCCTATCGGGCTGTTGGTATACGCAAACCTCGTGATCGGCAGGGGGGCTGATTATTTTTACAAACGCGCCGCCGAAAGCGGGGTGGACTCGGTCCTGATCGCTGACGCCCCAACTCTCGCGGCCCCGATATTCGCAAAATACGCCAGCGACTCCGGAATAGACTCAGTCTATATAGCCCCACCTAACGCCGACGAGGCCAAACTGCGCGAGATAGCCGGCCTCACAAAGGGATATACGTACTTCCTCGGGCGTGCCGGAGTCACAGGCGCCGACAGGGAGATGTCCGCCCCCATATCGTCCAGGATAGAACTGCTGAAATCAGCCGGCGCCCCTCCCGTTGTGGTCGGCTTTGGCATATCGAGGCCGGAACACGTGAGGGCAGCCCTGGCGTCCGGCGCAGACGGCGCCATCTCAGGCTCCGCGACAGTATCGATAATCGAAAAATGCCTTGGCGACGAGAAAAAAATGCACGAAGATCTGGCTCTTTTCGTGAGGGGCATGGCCGCGGCGACGAAAAAATAAATATTTATTGCGCTCCGGCGTCGCCTCTGGCAGCAGTGAATTTCCTCGCTCGCTCCTCGCCCCTCAGGACCCTCAGTCCTCCCAGGGCCAGCGACTGCATCTCGTTTTCGCCGGGGTATACGACGACCGGGGCGATAAAGCTCACCCTCTCGCGAATCATTTCTGTGAACTTTTCAGAGTGAGCTATGCCGCCTGTCAGGATTATGGCCTCTGCCTTGCCGCACAGCACTGCGGACAGGGCGCCTACGTTTTTTGAGATATTCAGGGCCATGGCTTCATATACGAGCTTTGCCCTCTCGTCGCCGTTATCGGCCATTTCTTCGACGCGCCTCACGTCGTTGACCTCGAAGTGGGACATCAATCCGCCCTTGTTCTTCAAAACCTTTAAAATGCCATTGCAGTCGTAATCGCCGTCAAAGACCATGTGGATGAGCTGATGATTGGGCAGCCCCCCGGCGCGCTCCGGCGAAAAAGTCCCCTCTTCGTCGTTTATTATGTCTATTATCCTCCCCATGTGATGGATGCCGGAAGAAATTCCACCGCCCATGTGGACGACTATGAGGCTGCACTCGTCGTAGCGCTTGCCTTTCTCCTTCGCGTAGCGAACGCAGGCAGCCCTCATGTTGAGGTTGTGCCCAATGCCTTTCCTGCGTATAGAGGCAAGTCCCGTGACCTGCACGATGGGGATCATCTCGTCGACTGTCACGGCGTCGTAAATATAAGCCGGCAAAACGCCGCCGCCATACTCCAGCACAATGGCGCGGGCTATGATGGCGCCCAGGTTGGAGGCGTGTTCGTTCTGAGGCGCATAGCGCAGATGCCAGACCATATCGTCGTTGATCTCGTAGGCTCCGGCACTCAAGGGAGGCAGCAGCCCCCCGCGTGAAACGACCGCGGACAGATCCCCCACCTTGACGCCGTGATTGGCCATGACCTTCAGGACCAGCTCCTTGCGAAACTCGTACTGGTCAGCTATCTTGTCGTATTCTGCAAGCTGATGCCCGTCGTGTTGGATATTTTCGACGAACAGCGGAGTCTCCCCGTCAAACACTGCGATCTTCGTCGAAGTCGAACCCGGGTTGAGTATAAGAAGGCGTTCCAACTCAAATACCCTTGCCGCTTGACACCGCAGCGGCCACGACTATCGAGAGGTATTTCTCGTCCGCGCTGGAGGCGCGGGAAGTCAGCACCACCGGGCACTTGCCGCCGACAATGCAGCCAGCCATCCTGGCGCCGCACGTGCAGGTCAGCATCTTGCCCATAAAATTGCCGGCGTGGATGTTTGGAGCTAAAAGCACATCGACGTCCCCTGCCACTTCGCTCTCAAAACCCTTCAACTTGGCTGCCTCTTTGCTCACCGCGCAGTCGTATGATATTAATTGCTCAAATTTTTTATAGGCCATTAAAATACAATCAGGCAAAGGTACAGAGGCGGTTGATGGCTATTTCAGTCATGCCCCATTCCTCAGCCTTGACCTGCTTCCCGTTGCATACTTCAACGATCAGGTCGAGCAGCTCGCCGCCCAGTTCGTGAACCGTCTTTTTGTTAGCGATGCTGTCGCTTGTGTCAAAATCCATGAAATCGTTGTTCCACTCGAACGTTCTGTGATTGCCTGTGATTTTCAGGACAGGGGCGATGGCGTTGCCAACGGGGTTGCCCAATCCCGTCGTGAAGAGCGTCATCTGCGAGCCGGCCGCCGTCATGTCCGCCACGGAAGCGATGTCGTACGCTACGGTGTCCATAACCACCGTGCCATGAACGTCGATCATCTGGCCCGGGAAAAATACGCCCTGTATGGGGCGAGTTCCGGCCTTGTGTATACAGCCCAGAGATTTTTCCTCCAGGGTCGTGACGCCGCTCGCTATATTGCCCGGCGACGGGTTTCCCTCCCTAAGGCTCTCGCCTATGGCTCCAAGCCTTTCCTCGAAATCATGCACGATGCCTATTATCCGCTCGCTTATCTCCGGGGTTGCGCCCTGTTTCGCAAGCACATGTTCGGCGCCTACGAACTCTGGGGTCTCGCTGATTACCGTAGTTGCCCCAAGGTCCGACAGACGGTCGCTTATGTCGCCAACCACGAGGTTTGCCGAGAGTCCCGACGTCGGATCCGAAGCCCCGCAATTTGTCCCAAGGATCAAGCTGGAGATGTCACATTTCTCGCGGACACATTTCGAGGCGTCCTCAACCATCTTCTTCGCGATGGCGACGCCCTTGTCAAGAGTGTTGCGAATCCCTCCCTCCTTTTGTATGCCGACAAAATCGATCGGTTTGTTGGTCAGGCTTTCGATCCTGCCCTTTAACATGCCGTATTGCATCGATTCACAGCCCAGTCCCACAGCCAGAGTCGAGTAGACGTTCGGGTTCGCCGCCAAACCGGACACCAGTTCGAGCGTTATTCGGAGGTCCCCTTTCACCTGACCGCAGCCGTTCTGATTGTTTATGCAGACCGTTCCGGGAACTTGTGACGCTATTTTTCTAGCGACGTCGCTGGAGCACGCGCAGGTTGGAATAATCAGGACGTGGTTGCGGATGCCGACCCTTCCGTCAGATCTCTTATAACCGCTGAAATTCAAAATTCAAACATCCCTTCTTGAGTTCTCAAGCTCTTACGCTCTTGAGATTATGCGTGTGGACATGTTCACCGGGGCGAATGTTCGAAGAGGCAAAACCGATCTGTTCCCCGTACTTGAACACCGGTTTTCCCTCTTGCGTCTCAGAAATGGCTATTTTGTGATAAATTGGAGTGTCCTGCAATGCTATGATAGTCTTTTTGCAACCGGGATAACGAACCTCGTCCCCCTTTTTGACAGCCTGCGTCACCGTTACAACCGAGTCATTGGAGCGAATGATTACGGCGTTCTCCATTTTTTCCCCTCCATGATTGTGGAATGGCATGTTTAAAATGCTTTGTTACGTTCCCCTCTCCGCCTTCAGCTCGTTGAGGTAGTTATATACCGTACATCGCGAGATGCCCAGATATCGCGCTACGGCCTGTACGCTCCTCTGCATATTGAGGATTCCCCTCTCCTCCAGGTAGGAAATGACCTGAAGACGGTCCTTCTTGTTCATCAGCTGCACTGGTTTCTGCACAAGCCCGATAGCCTCCCTGATGACATCCTTGACCACTGGGGCGTAATTTCCGGCGCCGGCGCCGCTGATGTCGCTGTCCTTCCGCATCGCCAGGAACGAGTCAAGCGAACACTTGATCTTCTCGAGGTCCACGCAGTCGTAATTTATGCAGAACGCTATGTTGCGCCCTCCGATGGCGGCGCTGATCGTCGAGGTTTTCAACACCTTTCCGCCCTTCGAGTCCTGATAATTTATATAGTACCCGTCAGCGCTGTTTTTTACCCGCTCCAACGCCTTGACGCCAAGCGGGTCGCCCACGTTGCGATTCGTCACTTGATTGTTAAAAATTGCCAGGATCGCCGACTCTGGGTGGTCTTGGTCAGAAATCACCACCTCACAGTGATTGCCAAACATCTCGGCGATCATACTGGCAAGTTTCTTTAAAAAATCGAGAAATACAGCATTGTCCTTCATAAATACCTCCAAAAACTGAATCATTAAAATCCTATCTCAACATTGAATCTTTGTCAACAATATAATTTTTTTAAACATCATGTTGATTTCCAGAGTGAATCGTGATACGCTGTACAATATATCACAGCATAAAAAATGAACACTTATGCCATTTGGCAAGATAGCTCCGGAACAAAGATTCTAAGGAGGGGAGTCCGCATGAAGTTTATCAAGTTCCCGCCGATACCAATCAAAATAGAGGGCATGGAGAATATATCCATACCCAAGATGATGAAAATCAAGCAAATTTATGACAAAAAGAAGATCGACGACATAGAAGGCTTCGTCAAAAAACAAATGGAAAACAATTTGCGCGGCACAAAACGGTTTGCCGGAAAGAAAATCTGCATAACGGCGGGAAGCCGTGGCATACCGCACCTGGACGTCATCATAAAATCCATAGCCGACAAGCTGAAGCAGTGGGGCGCGGAGCCGTTCATCATCCCGGCTATGGGGAGCCATGGGGGCGCTACGGCAGAGGGACAAAAAGAGATGATCGCCACGTACAATATTACGGAGGAGTCGATAGGAGCGCCGGTCCGCGCAACCATGGATGTCGCGCGGATCGGAAACCTGGCCGACGGCACTCCGGTATATTGCGACAAGTTCGCCTACGAGTCCGACGGCGTCGTCATCCTCAACAAAGTAAAACCACACACCGATTTTCGGGGAGAATACGAAAGCGGCATGGCAAAGATGATGTCGATAGGCCTCGCCAATCATAAGGGAGCTTCCATGTTCCACATGATGGGATTTCCCTCCTTCCCTAAGCGCATCCCCGAGGTCTGTGAAGTCTTTCTGAAAAACGCCTCCATAGCGTTTGGCGTCGGCATTGTCCAGAACGCCTACGACGACATAAGCGAGATCGAGGTGATGGAGAAGGAGTTCCTTTTGGAGAGAGACCGGGAACTTTTGAAGATCGCCAAGAAAAAAATAGCGACGTTCAAGATGCCGCAAATTGACGTTCTCGTCATCGACGAGATCGGCAAGAACATCAGCGGGAACGGACACGATCCCAACATCACCGGAAGGGGCAACTCGCAGGGGTTCGAGGACGTCATCGATCTTAAAAAATTGTTTATTCGGAGCCTGAACGAGGAAACACACCACAACGGCGCAGGGATTTCGGCAGCGGATGTGACGACCCGCCGCTGTCTGGAGAGCGTGGATTACGAGACCATGTGGATAAACAATGTCACGTCCACCATGCTCAATGGGGGGAAAACCCCAATGTACACTGAAAACGACAGGGACGCGCTCATGTTGTGCATCCGCACCTGCAACGGCATAGACTTCAACAGGGCAAAGGTGGTGCGGATCAAGGACACGCTTTCCATGGAGTTTATCGAAGTTTCGGAGAGCTATTATGACGAGCTGAAGGATAACCCGGAGGTCGAAATTCTGAGCGAACCACGCGAGATGCGGTTCGATAAGGACGGATTTATGCTAAATGATTATGCTTTGATGAAGGAATGATCGAGATGTTGAAGAGCCAGAGGTTGTTTACGCACGACGAGTATTTGAGTCCAAGGGCCGCCTTCAAGTCCATGGGATATGGCGACGCCGATTTTAAAAAACCAATCATCGGCATTGCAAATTCGTTCACTGAACTGGTTCCTGGACACGCAAACCTGAGAGAGCTGGCCGACTGGGTGAAGCGCGGAATTTACGCCGGTGGCGGGACCGCCGCTGAGTTCGGAGTTTTAGCCACATGCGACTGCCTCTCCAACGGACACAAGGGCCAGTATTTCAGCCTTCCGTCGCGGGACATCATAGCCGATGGAATAGAGGCCGTCGCTGAGGCCAGCCTGCTCGACGGACTCGTAATGCTGGGCTCCTGCGACAAGATCATTCCTGGAATGATGATGGCAGCCGCCAGGCTGAACATCCCATCCATCATACTGTGCGGCGGGCCGATGCTGTCGGGGCTGCCTTTTGACGGCCGCTGTTCGGACTTCACGTCGCTGACGGAGGCCTTCGGGATGCTCAAGGCAGGCAAGATCACGCGAGACGATCTGAATCTGCTCGAAGATCAATGTGGGCCCACCTGCGGCTCCTGCCAGATGATAGGGACCGCCAACACCATGTGCTGCCTGTCCGAAGTTCTTGGCCTTTCGCTGCCAGGCTCGGCCGCAATACCGGCGGTCTACGCCGAAAGGAAAAGGGCGGCTCAAGCGTCGGGCGAGGCAATCGTCAGCTTGGTCCTCCGTGACGTCAGGCCGGACGTTGTGATCACCAAACAGTCCATTCAAAATGCGATCATCGCCTTAAACGCCATAGGCGGTTCGACAAACGCAGTTTTGCATCTGCTGGCGCTCGCCAACGAAATCGACGTCCAGGCCGGGGAAGTGTTGGGGTGGTTCGAGGACTACGGCAAGACCACCCCCCTGATCTCAAAAATCTTCCCTGCCTCGAAGTACACAATGGAGGATTTTTATAGGAGCGGAGGAATACCGCAGGTCCTAAAAGAGCTGGAGGACTCTCTGTTCAAGGACTGCATGACGGTATCCGGCAAGACCATGGGCGAGAACATCGAGAGTTATCCCTACAGCTTCAAGCCAGATCGCGAACTCATCAAGACGGCGGACCGGCCATTCGGCGTCGGAACCGGGGTGGCGATTCTGAGGGGGAACCTGGCCCCCGACACATGCGTCTCGAAACCATCGGCCATCCATCCATCCCAGCAGGTTTTTACTGGTAAAGCTTTGGTCTTCGACTCGGAGGAGGAGGCGAACGAAGCGATAATAGCCGAGCGAGTGAAGGCGGGCGGCGTAGTCGTAATACGCTACGAGGGACCTAAGGGCGCCCCTGGGATGCGGGAGATGTTCAGCGCGATGAAGCTGCTCTATGGATTCGGGCTTGGAACATCGACCGCCGTCGTCACCGACGGAAGATTTTCCGGGACGAACAACGGATGTTTCGTCGGGCACATCTCGCCGGAAGCGGCAGAGGGCGGTCCATTGGCCATAGTGCAAGACGGCGACGAGATAACGATCGACCTTCCAAACCGGGCGCTGACGCTGCATGTCCCGGATCAGGAAATACAGGACAGGCTTAAAAAGTGGACACCTCCAATGCCCAAATACACAAAAGGGCACCTGAGCCGATACGCCAAAATGGCCCAGTCGGCGAGCAAGGGCGGGATTTTGAAGCTTGATTAAAAGTATTGCAACGAAAGGGGAGTTTATTATGAAGCTGAAGGGCAAAATCGCAATTGTAACGGGCGGAGCGAAGAATATCGGAAAGGCTATATCTCTCAGACTGGCGCAGGAGGGTGCAACTGTGATCGTGGCGTCGTCGTCGGTCAAAACAGGGACAGACCCGTTTGTGGACGAGCTCAAGGCGCTCGGCGCCGCGGCTGATTCCTTCAGGATGGACATCGCCAAGCCGCAGGAGGCCAGGGATATGGTCAAGTACGTATTCGACAAATACGGACGTATCGATATCCTCGTCAATAACAGCGGAATAGCCGGCCCTACGTCGAAACTCGTCGACGTGAGCCTGGAGGACTGGCTCAAAGTGTTCGACGTCAACTTGAACGGGCTCCTCGTTTGCTGCCAGGAAACACTCAAACACATGATCCCCGTCCGATCGGGCAATATCATAAATATCAGCTCAGAGGGCGGAAAATCCGGCTATCCACTGCGTGGGCCCTACTCTGTCTCAAAGAGGGCGGTAATCGCCTTGACGGACGTTCTTGCGATAGAGGCGGGCGAGTACGGCATTCGCGTCAACACAATCAGCCCGGGCCGCACAAAGGGTCCCAGGGTGGACCACGTAATAAAGGCGACTTCAGAGGCCACTGGCAAAACACCGGACGAGATCCTGGCCGGAATGTCGGCTGACGTCTCCCTCAAGAGGCTTATCGACGCATCCGAGGTCGCGGCCGGAGTCGTATTCCTCGCGAGCGACGATGCCAGCGCCATCACAGGGGAAAACCTGTCGATAAGCGCGGGCAAACACATGATGCACTGACGCGAAGGAGAGTGGACAAGATGGCCGAAACAGGCAAGATTCAGCAACAGGCTGCGGACACTACGCTGCCGGTCAGAATAGCGATCGGCCTCGCGTTTATAATCTTCGGCGGTTTCATCCCGGCGCCAGAACCGCTGACTCCGGTGGGGATGCGAGTAGTTGGAACCTTCATAGGCACTGTATTCATGCTGGCAACAATCGACGTCGTATGGCCGAGCCTATTGGCTATAGCGGCCCTCTCCTTCACGCCGCTTTTTACGACGAGGTCCGCGCTCGCGGAATCGTTCGGGAACTGGGTGACAGTTTTCGTGCTGTTGAGCTTCATGATGACACACGCCCTCAACGAGTCTGGTTTCACTACGCGGCTCACAGTATGGTTCATGACAAAAAAGTTCGTCAATAGAAGCCCATGGATCTTTACCATTTCCCTCTGGCTGCTCGTCATGCTGGTATCGCTCTTGCTCGACCCTGTTCCTGTCGTTGCGTTCTTCCTCCCAGTCGCCTATGGGATCTTCAAGGAACTTGGTTACGAGAAGGGGGATGGCTATCCGGTCATGGTCATCATCGGGCTTGCGTTCTCCGCGAACATAGCATTCGGCATGACACCGATCTCGCACCCAATAGGCATAATCCTGATGGGGATGATCGAGTCTGTCACCGGCAGCTCGATCAGCATACTCTCATACATGCTGTTTGGTATCCCGACCGGGTTCCTGATCTTCGTAGCCATGATCGCGGTTCTGCGCCTCCTTTTCAAGCCCGACATGGAAAAATTCAAAGATTTCGACATAAACAAGGTCCTGGAAGCCAGGCATCCCATGGATTCCAGGGAAAAGCTGACTGTGGCGATATTTTTCGCAGTCGTCCTATTCTGGCTGCTGCCTGGATTGCTGACTATATTCGCGCCGAGCGCGGAAGCAACGAAGGCATTGAACGGCGCAGGCCCTGTGATACCGGTGATTTTTGGCGTCGTGCTTTTGTGCGTTGTAAAAACAGGCGGCAAACCCATCTTCAATTTCAGGGAGGCCTCAAAAAGCATAACGTGGTCGGTAATCTACCTGATCGCCGGCTCAATGATCCTTGCCGCGGCGCTTAACATGGAGGACGTCGGCTTGAACAAGTTCGTTACGCAGAAGTTGATGCCTCTGACGGAGTCACTCCCAACCATCATGGTCGTGTTCCTGATCGTGGCCATGACGAGCGTATTGACAAATTTCTCAGCCAGCGTCCCGTCGTCCATACTCATTGGAGGCATAACTCTGCCGCTGGCTCACGCAACAGCGTCGCTTTCGGCCCCGGCAATGGGCGTGATAGTGGCATTCTCGGCCTGCCTAGCCTTCTGCGTCCCCTCCGCTTTCGCGTCGATAGCTATAATTTACGGCGTTGAATGGAGCGATCCGAAACAGATATTGAAGTACGGACTCATCACCATGCTCATAACAATAATCTTTACTACGTTCATCGG
>JAITNX010000119.1 GCA_031290235.1 Synergistaceae bacterium
GCATCCCGCCTCTCCGCACCCCAACCTCACGAGGGACAGCGTTGGATTGACATCCGCGAGATAGAGCGCGGAGACGATAACCGTCGCATCAAAACGGCCACGGTGCCGGTACCTTGTACGCATTGCCGGGAACCGGAATGCGCAAGGGCAGCGACAAGCGGCGCGGTCTACGTCCGAGAGGACGGGGCGGTAATCATCGACCCGAAAAAGGCCGTGGGACAGAGGCAAATCGCCGAGGCCTGCCCCATCGGGGCCGTGTACTGGAACGAAGAGCTGAATCTGCCCCAGAAGTGTACCTTATGCGCCGAGCTTCTGGACGAGGGCTTCCGCGCCCCACGTTGTGTGGACGCTTGTCCCAACGGCGCAATGCACTTCGGTGATTTGGACGACCAAAACAGCGAGGTATGCAGGCTGATTGCCGAAAATCGCGTCACGCCCCTGCCGGAGCTTAACGGGACTGAGACCAATGTGATTCACTTGAACGTGCCGACGGTGTTTTTCTCTGGTTCCGTCTATCTGCCGGAGGACGAGGTTGCCGATGGAGGGGAGGTTACGCTGACCGACCTCAAAACCGGCGAAACGCGCTCTGTTACGACCAACTGCTTTGGGGACTGGGAGTTCGAGTGGCTGGAAAAGGACGCGCGGTATGAGGTTCGCATATCCCTGCCCGGCTGGCGGACGGTGACGCTGGAAGCCGTCGCGGACACGGATCATTTTCTGGGGGAGGTTACCCTGGAGAAAGCGTGAGCGTTCAAAACAGGATTTTACTACGCTTCTGCATAGTAAAAAATATCAATAAGAAGGGAAGTTAACCATGAAAAAGCCTGTACTGTTTTCTATCGCACTGGTTCTGATGTTCCTCCTCGTCACGGCGCTGGCCGTCGGTACGCCAGCCTTCGCCGCTGACAGCAAGGTCTACCAGTTTTCTCTCTCCACACACGATCCGGCCACCTCGAGTAAGACAATTTTCCACCAGAAGTGGGCGGACCGGGTGCGCGAGGCCAGTGGGGGACGGATCGAAATCACCGTCTACTCCGCGGGTTCTCTGGCCGTAGGCAACGCGGCGCTTGACGCGCTGCGCACCAGCATGTGCGACATCGCGTGGATTTATCCGAGCTACTTCCCCGGCCAGTTCCCACTCAGCAGTGTCGTGTCCATGCCACTTGGCATCACCAGTGTGCCGCAGGCTGCGAACGTGCTGTGGGATCTCTATGAGACCGAGGAAGCCCTCCAGAACGAGCTGGCAGAGTTTGTTCCCCTGATGATCCACTCCAACCCCATCAACTTCATCTCCACCGTCAAGGGCAAACCCGTCTCCTCCGTCAAGGATTTAAAGAACCTGAAGTTACGCGCGGCGGGCGGCACGCCCTCCGACTATCTGCTGGCTTGGGGTTCGACCCCCATACAGATGTCTCCCGGAGATATTTTTCAGGCCGTTGAGCGCGGCACCATCGACGGCTATGTCTTTGACTTCTCCGGCATCATCAGCTTCTCCCTGCAGGACGTGACGGCCAACTACACCGATATGCCCGTTTACCTTGGACCATACTATCTGCTGATGAACAAGGCCAGTTTTGAAAGTCTGCCTGAGGATCTGCGGCAAATCTTGCGGAACGCCTCTACCCGCGAAACCTCCATTGAAATGGGTTACATCTACGAAGCTGACGAGCGCAGTGGGCGCGAAGTTGTCATAGCTTCCGGCGGCAACATCGTAAGCGTGACGGACGAGGCCGTTGCCGAGTTCAAGTCCGCCAGCACCTCCATGCAGGAAGCCTGGATTAAGGAGAACTCCCAGTCTGGCTTTGACGCACAGGCCTTCTTGGACAAGGCCGGCGGTTTAGCGCAAAAATACTACATCTCTCCCGAACAGCTCAAAGAGACCTTGAGCAAAATGGGATTATAATCCGATACTGCCCGCGCGGTTTCCACTGGCGCTCGCTCCAGTGGAAACCGCGCGGAATAACGGAAGGAGACTGGTCAATTTGGATTTGACACTGCTGGCGGTACTGGGTATCGCGGCACTTCTAACGCTTCTCTTCCTCGGCGTTAACATAGGCATGGCCATGCTCCTAGTGGGGTTTGTGGGATATTTCCTGGCTACCAACATCAACGCCGCCTTCGGTCTGTTGCGAACTTCTCCCATCGTGCAGGCGAGCAGTTATACAATGACAGTAATTCCGCTGTTCATCATCATGGGTAATTTTGCCTTTGCCTCCGGCATGAGCGCGGGGCTGTACAAAGCCGGGAACATGTGGCTCAGCCGCCTGCCTGGCGGACTGGCCTGCGCTACAATCGTCGCATGCGCCGGCTTCGGGGCCATCTGCGGTTCCACAACCGCTACGGCCGCAACCATGGGAGTAGTGGCAATCCCGGAGATGCGCAAGTACGGCTACGCGGACAGCCTATCGACGGGCGCGGTCTCCGTCGGAGGGACGCTTGGCATCATGATTCCGCCAAGTTCCTGTTTTATCATATATGGTATCATCGCGGAGGAGTCCATCGGCAAACTGTTTGCCGCCGGTATTCTGCCTGGCATCATCATCACCATACTGTGCATCATCACCATCATCGTCCAGGTCAAGCTGAACCCCAGCTTAGCCGCGCCAGCCACATCATATACGATGAGGGAACGCCTGGGGTCGATCAAGGATCTGTTGGATGTTTTGGTGCTGTTTATAAGCATTTTCGCCCTCATGTTCAGTGGCGTGTTTACAATCTCCGAGGCGGCGGCGGCCGGCGCGTTTATCGCCATGCTCATCTGCGCCGTCAAGCGCAAGCTCACCTGGAAGGTGTTTGTGGAGGTCATGACCAGCTCGATCAAGACCACCGCTATGACCTACCTCATTGTCATCGGCGCCATGACCTTCGGAGCGTTCCTCGCCATCACGAGGCTGCCGATGAACTTGGCCTCGTTCATCAACACTCTGCATATCTCCCGCTACATCGTGCTCGCGTGCATCGTGGTTATTTACGCCATTCTTGGCTGCCTGATGGACGCTCTGCCCATGGTCATGCTGACCGTGCCCATCTTCCTGCCGGTAATCAAGAGGCTGGGCTTTGACCCGGTTTGGTTCGGCGTCGTAATCGTTATGGTGATGATGCTTGGTCTTATCACCCCGCCTGTGGGCCTCAACTGCTACGTCATATCAGGTATCGCAAAGGACGTGCCGCTGTCCACTATTTTCAAGGGATCGCTGCCATTTACCCTGGCCCTGCTCGCCGCCATCGTCATCGTCACGATCGTGCCCTCGCTGGCGACGTGGATACCGAGCCTGTTGTACTAATTCCAATTTTGAGTCAAATATGCGTTTATTTGACTCAAAATTGGAATGCGCGACACGATGTCGCGCCGCGCAATGCGCAGCATTGCGGCTTCTCTAAGTCAAACGCGCAGGATGAGCGTTTGACAACGTTTATTTTTGATTTGCCTGAACAATGGTATAGCTTGGTTTTTACGCTTTACTCTTCAGGCCTTTGATTTCAAGTTGGTATGAACGGGAGGTTTTGCCATGAAAATTGTTACCAAGATCCTGACCTGGCTGTCTCAGGCGATTAACCTCGTATCGTTCTTCTGTTTCTTGGCGATCATCATTTTCATCGTGCTGGACGTTACGCTCCGCGTAGCGCTCGACAAGCCTATTTTGGGTTCGTATGAAATTGTGGAGCAGCTCATGCTGTGTGGCGTCTTCTGTTCCTTTGCCTACGCTCAGATGAAGGGTTCGCACGTCCATATCACCATGCTGCTTACCAGACTGCCACGGAAAGTCGCCATTTTTATTTTCGCTCTGGGCGAGTTTTTGTCTTGCGCTGGGGCGGCGCTCTTGAGCTGGGCGCTGTACCAGCAGGTCAAGCTGGAGTTCGCGCGCCACTACACAACCTCGATTTTAAAGTTCTCGACCACCCCGTCCCGCATCATCATAACTGTGGCCTCCATTATGCTGACCATCACGCTGTTGCTGAGCGCGATCAAAAGCGTGACCGCCATGTTCAGCAAGGAAATGGAGGCTGAAGTTACGCAGGACTGGATTTAGGGACTTTAAAATATAATTTTTATTTAAGCCGCGGTCGCCCTGTTTTCCGATCGCTTGCGTACGTTCGGGTCGAGGATGTTCTTCCTTATCCGCACCGACTTAGGCGTGATCTCGACGAGTTCGTCGTCCTCAATCCACTCGATGGACGACTCGACTGTTATCTGCCGCGGTACGTCCAGCACTATTGTGGCGTCTTTCGTCGCGGACCTGTGGTTCGTCTGCTGCTTGCGCTTTGCCGGATTGCATGGCAGATCCTTTGGGCGGGCGCTCTCCCCGATGATCATGCCGCAGTACACCCTATCGCCGGGGTTCAGGAATAACGAGCCTCGCTCCTGAAGGTTCTCGAGGCTGTAGCTCGTGGCTACTCCTGCGTCCATGCTGACCATCGAACCTCTGGATCTGGAGACGACATCGCCAGCCCATGGCCCGTAGCCGATGAAGCGAGACGCCAGGATGCCGAGTCCGCGCGTGTCGGTGAGGAACTCGCCCCTGTAGCCTATCAACCCCCTCGTGGGGATGCGGAACTTGATGCGCAGCGTTCCTGTTCCGCTGTTCTCCATGCTCTGAAGCTCGCCCTTGCGGGATGCTATCTTCTGTATGATGACGCCCTGGTACTCCTCAGGAGCGTCGATGACCAGCTCCTCGATCGGCTCCGTGAGTTCGCCGCCTGGTCCGGTTTGGGTGATGACCTCCGGACGCGACACGCAGAACTCCATGCCCTCGCGCCTTATCTCCTCGATCAGGATGCCGAGGTGAAGCTCTCCGCGTCCGGACACTTTGATGCCGTCCGGCCTCCCGATGTCCTCCATACGGAGTGCCGGGTCTACTCGGGTTTCGCGTTCAATTCTTGTCTTTATCTGTCTCAGAGTGACCGCGTTACCGTCCTCGCCAGCGAATGGGCTAGTATTGACGAGGAAGAACATCGATACGGTCGGCTCCTCTATGTCGAGCGGTTTCATCGGCTCGCCAACGTAGTCCATGGAGGACACGGTGTCGCCGAGCGTTATTCCGTCGTGCCCGGAAAACCAGACTATCTCGCCGGCCCCAACCACGTCCACCTCTTTACGGTCGAGTCCATTCGTCACGAAGATGTGAGCGCATGTCACATTGGCTCTGGAGACGATCTCGAAGTCCTTCTGCTCGTGATCCGTCCATCTGGTGTGGGTCACAAGCATTGGCGCGCCTTTCCGCAGTACACCGCTAGTTATGCGGCCGCAGGCGATTCGCCCAAGGTAGTCGCTCCAGGTGAGGGTGCTGACCTGCATGAGGAATGGTTGGTCCTCCTCGACACTGGGCGGGGGAACAAACTCGACAATGGTCTCGAACAGATCCTGCATCCCTTTGTTCTCGCCTCCAACTATGGCGTCCCTGTCGCGCACCATCCAGCCATTTAGCCCGGAGCCGTACAACACAGGGAAATCGCACTGAGCGTCGTTAGCGCCAAGCTCGATGAAGAGGTCGAACGTCTTGTCTAGTGTCGTTTCCGGAGAGGCGTGCGGCCTGTCAACCTTGTTGACGACGACAATGGGACGGAGTCCCAGCCTAAGCGCCCTCATGAGCACATATCGCGTCTGCGGCATCGGCCCCTCGTTAGCGTCGACCAGCAGCAGGACTGACTCCACCATGGAGAGGACTCGCTCGACCTCGCCGGAAAAATCCGCGTGTCCGGGCGTGTCCACTATATTTATCCTGTATCCGTTCCAGTCGACGGAGCAGTGTTTTGCCTTTATCGTTATCCCGCGCTCTTTTTCGAGCGACAAGCCATCCATAACCCGTTCTTCGATCTGCGCATTCTCTCTGAAAGTTCGAGTCGCCCTAAAAATTGCGTCTATCAGGGTCGTCTTGCCGTGGTCTATATGGGCTATTATCGCTACATTACGAATTTTTGAAGCATCATGCACATGTGTCACCTCGTTCTTATTCTTTGCCGAGAAACTACTTCAAGCAGCAAATAATCATACCATATTATCCTATGATCCGAGCGATAAAAATTACATTTTCTCCAGCCGTGTGATAATATATCCAGGGAAGTGTTTCATCCAGTCGCTGCCGTTTTTTTCGGCGGAGGAAAGTCCGGGCTCCGCAGGGCAGGGTGCAGGAGAAATTCCTGTGGGTGCGAACTCAAGGAAAGTGCCACAGAAATATACCACCGGGGAAACCCGGCAAGGATGAAAAGGCGAGGTAAGAGCTCACCGGACGTGCGGCGACGCGCGTGCCAGGCAAACCCCACCCGGAGAAAGATCGAATAGGGGAGGATGAGGCGGCCCGCTGACTCCCGGGTCGATCGCTAAAGCGTCGCCGCAAGGCGCCGCTCAGATAAATGACTGGACACGACAGAACCCGGCTTACGAGACGCTTCCCTATAACGCTGGGAAGGGCGAACCGCCCTTTCCAGCGCCTATAAAAAAATTTCCGGCAACACATCTTGACTAACCCACTCCGTCAATATAGGATACTCCCATTGCGTGTCCGTAGCTCAGCTGGATAGAGTGTTGGCCTCCGGAGCCAAAGGTCCGGGGTTCGAATCCCCGCGGGCACGCCAGAGATAACAAGGGTTCAGGGGGATTGCTCCTGAGCCTTTTTTCATTTCTTGGTACAGTATTGGTACACAGG
>JAITNX010000025.1 GCA_031290235.1 Synergistaceae bacterium
TCCGCCGTCTGGATCATGGAGATGCCATCCTGCGCGTTAGCCGTAGCCCTGTCGAGACCATAAATTTGAGCGCGCATCTTTTCCGAAATGGCTAGACCAGCCAATTCACTTTTTGGGCCCTCGGCACGGGGGCAAAAGTGGTCTGTTTAGCGTATAATTGATTTTGTTCGACATTACAACTCCATACTCTGGGGGGATCATTGGTTTGGATATAAGGTTGATGACGCCAACAGATTACGACGGGGTCTGGGAGCTATGGAGCGGCACTCCTGGCGTGGGGCTTAGGGAAATGGACGACTCGAGAAACGGCATTCTGAGGTTCCTGCGCCGAAACCCGGACACAAATTTCGTCGCCACTGAGGCCAGCCTGATAGTCGGGACAATCCTGTGCGGGTATGACGGGCGAAGGGGTTATATCTATCACGTCACGGTTCACTCGGATCACAGGGGGTGCGGCATAGGCAGGGCACTTGTCGAGCGAGTCATGGCGTCCTTGGAGAGAGAGGGCGTCTTCAAGGCGAGCCTCGTTGTCTTCAGCGACAACGAGGGCGGCAACGAGTTTTGGGAGAGAGTGGGCTTTAAAAAGAGGGATGACCTCTATTATAGGGATAGCTTGGTTTTTACGCTTTACCCTTCAGGCCTTTGATTTCAAATTGGCAGGATTTCCAGATAACCTCCTCAGTCTGTCGACGAGCTTCTCCGCCAGGACTCCCACCGCGAAACCAGTCAAGGCCGCGGCGAGAAGGAGGAGCGGCAGATAGACCGCGATGGCGGGTTCTCCGGTCATCGCCACGACAGCGGCGACCTGGCCGAAGTTGAACGCGAACGCGGAGGCCACGCTTATGGCTGGGACGCTCAGATCTCCACTGAATTTTTCACGCAGGATTATCGCTACAGGCAAAGACAGCATCACACCCGCTGCGCTGCACGAGAGGGAGAATACGCTGCCGGAGAGAAAAAACGCGAGGCACAGCCTCAAGGCCGCCACGGCCGCGGCATCTGCCGGGCCGTACATCAAAAGCGCGGTCAAAGGGAATATGTTCGCCACTCCGAGCCTCATGCCTGGAAACGGAAGGGGAAACAACGACTCCAACACTCCGGCTACGAGGGCCATCGCCGAGAGAAGGGAGATGAGGACGCATCTTCTGGCAGACCACCTTTTTTCGCCGCCCATATCAGTACGTCACCGAGTCTATCCCGGCCTGGGCGCCGCGCTGGCGTATCCTCACTATCAGCCTGTGAGGGAGACAGGCTATCGTTCCTCCGTCCCCCCTGATGGCCGGCATCCTGAGGCAGTCACCTCCGCGGCAGTCGGCAGAGATCATCTTTGCGCCTCCAGGACCAAACGAAAGGACATTGCTCCCTCCACCTCCGTGAAGCTCCAGCACGCCGTCCTCTTCGAGCGCGGACAGGTCCAAGCTCTCCAGAAGAGTGCCGCCGGATATGATCTCCAGTACGAGGTCGCCTCCCTCGCGTCCCGAGAACAGAAAAACTCCCGAGGCGAGGCACGACGCCGCGAATATCGCGCCGAGCACGGCGTAAAGGACACTGTCACCCCTCTTCATCCCCATTGCGTCTCAATAAACATCGACGAACGACAGCCTGTAATCGCTGCCGACCATCTCTATTGCGCCACTGAGTCCTCTGGTCGCCACGACCTCGCGTCCGAACATCTCAGATTCGGAGACGAATATCGCCTCCACGCCGGGGATTACCCTCAGTATCTCCAGCGCCATCGGCCGGCCCATTACCATAAAAGCGGTCGAGAGGGCGTCGCCCTCGGTCGGATCGTCGGAAATTAGCGTCACCGAGAGCAGATCCCCGCTTACAGGAAGGCCGGTCGACGGGTCGTATATGTGAGAGAACTCTCTGCCGTCTATCTCCCATCTGCGCTCGTACACCCCGGACGTCACGATGGACGTGTTCGAGACATCCACGATGCAGAGCGGATTACCCCTGGCCTTGAACGGATCCTGTACCCCTATTCGCCAGGGCCGTCCATCGGGCCTATCCCCAATGACTATGACGTTGCCACCGAGGTCCGCTATCGCCGAACTCGCCCCTCCCGACCTCAACAGATCCGAAACCGCCCTGGAGGCATATCCCTTGGCTATTCCCCCGAGGTCGAGCATCGCTCCCGAATCCTCCAGATACGCCTCGCCATCAGTCAGCCTGAGCCGCCTGTAGTTGACGAACCCGACGGCATGCGCCAGATCGCCGGAGGACGGCAGCCTCACGTTTCCCTCCCCATCTCGCCAGGCATTCGTGACCGCTCCGATCGTAGGGTCGTACGCGCCGTCGGTCAGTTCCGCCATCCTAAGCGCGGTCAAAAGCGCCGCGCGGACGTCGTCTCCCGCAGACGCCGGCGAGACGCCGGCGGAACGATTGACGGCGGAGACGTCAGAGTCCGTTTCGTACATGGAGAATTTTTTCTCCAGATCACCAACGAGCGCAAAGGCGCCGTCGAGCATGGCGCCGATCTCGCCGCGCGGTTTAACAGCGTAGACGGTCATCCTTATCACAGTATCCATCGCCACGCCGTCGCGAGTCTCCGAACGCGTTCCATCCAATCCCTTTATCAAAAATATGCCGGCAATTCCAGCCACTGACAGGAGCAGTATATAAAAATGGATGAAACTAAGCGGCCTCCTCATTCCTGGACAACTCCCTCACTGACGCGTCATAACCAAGTTGCGATCAAACGTTTGTTGTTGATTTGCCTGAACAATGGCATAACCTGGTTTTTACGCTTTACCCTTCAGGCCTTCGATTCCAAATTGATATCAGTAAAAAATTATACCACTCCATGACGGCGGGCGGGGGGCAGCAGAGACGCGATTCGCCTCAGCGCTTGAATCGTAGTAAAATATGCGCTATAGGATGTCAGGGCATTTTTAAGAGACGTTGGACAGACTGTTTATTTATAAATGGGAGGCGGCTAATGAGGAATTTATTGTCGGCAGCCAGGGGGGAGACGCCCTGCGACCTTGTGATAAGGGGCGGCAGGGTGGCCAATGTCCTCTCGATGGAGTATGAAACCGAGGACATAGCCATAAAGGACGGGATAATCGTAGGGTTGGGCGCTGGGTACAGCGGAGCCGAAATCGTGGATGCGGCCGGTTCTGTGCTGATGCCTGGGATGATAGACGGACATCTTCACATAGAGAGTACGATGCTCACCCCCGCCGCGTTCGCGTCGGTCGTCGTTCCGCTTGGAACGACGACGGTAATGCCGGACCCGCACGAGATAGCCAACACCTGCGGCGTCAAGGGAATAGAGTTCATGTGGAGGGACTCCCTTAGGACGCCGCTGGATTCGTATTTCGCCGCGCCTTCGTGCGTGCCGGCGTCCGGATTCGAGACGCCCTATCAGGAGATAGGCGCCCTCCGGGTGATGGAATGCTTCGACAGGGGATTGTGTACTCACCTTGGGGAGATGATGAACTTTCCAGGGGTAATATCCGGCGACGGCGACGTCTGGGCAAAGATAGCCGGGGCGCGCGGACTGGTCCGAACGGCTCACGCGCCGAACGTCTCCGGCAGGGATCTCTGCGCCTACCTTATATCGGGCTGCGACGGCGACCACGAGAGCAACTTCGCGGAGGAGGCGCTGGAGAAGCTCAGGCGCGGCATGTGGGTGATGCTGCGGGAGGGTGCGACAGAGAGCAACATGGGGGATCTGCTCCCCATGATACTGGCGGACGAGGCCAGGTTTTCGCGCTGCATGGCTGTGAGTGACGACCTGACGGCGGATTACATCCTCTCCTACGGCCACATGGACCACAAGATCCGCCTTATGGTGGAGATGGGCGTGAGGCCGCTGATCGCAGCGGCTATGGTGACGATAAATCCGGCAAATTACTTCCGGTTCTGGGACCGGGGCGCGATAGCCCCGGGCAGGATGGCCGACATAGTAATGGTCTCGTCGCTGGAGGAGTGCCGCGCGATAAAGGTCTGGAAACACGGCGAACTCGTGGCTGAGAACGGCAGGGCGCTTTTCACCGCGGACATGCCATCGAAAATCGACTTGCCACGAAGCCGCGGCCTCAAAACTCCGCCTTGTGAAGCATCCTTCAGGATACAGGAGCGGCCAGGAAGGGACATCAGGGTGATATCGGCCAAGCCGGGCAGCGTTCTGACGAAAGAACTCATAGTCCACCCAACTGTGCGCGATGGGCTGGTCGTCTCAGACGTTGAACGAGACATCCTGAAGCTCGTCGTAATGGAGAAGAACAGGGGAACCGGGCGCACCGTGACCGGATTTGTCAACGGCTTCGGGCTGAAACGCGGCGCGATAGGCTCGTCTGTGGCTCACGACGCGCACAATTTTATCGTAATGGGGGCGGACGACGAGTCGATCATGACGGCGTTGAAGTACCTGGCCGAACATGGCGGGGGGCTGGTGGCGGCGGACAAAGACGAGGTAATCTCCTCGCTCCAGCTGCCCATTGGAGGCCTGATGAGCGAACTGGATCCTCACGATCTCTCCCGAGCCATGACAGAGATCACAAAAACAGCGCAAGATCGCCTGGGCGCGGCCATCACTCAGCCCTTCATGACGATGAGCTTCCTATCTCTCTCAGTGATCCCCGAGCTGAAACTGACGGACCAGGGTTACGTGAAAATTTCGGAAGGGGGGACGCTGGGGCTTTTCGTATAAACTCTTATGCGACGGATTTGTTATGTTGCGGTATTCATCTGCTGGCAGCGGGCGCGTCCTGACCCGCAGAAATGGAGGCATTACAGTGAACGACTGGCTGGAATCATTTTTCAAGATCAAGGAAAGAAATACAAACGTGCGCACGGAGGTCGTGGCGGGGATAACGACATTTATGACCATGGCCTACATCATTTTCGTCAACCCCGGAATCCTCTCCGAAACCGGGATGCCCTTCGGGGCGCTGATGGTGTCCACATGTCTCTCCGCGGCCCTCGCCACGCTGCTGATGGCATTCCTGGCGAACTACCCGATAGCGCTGGCATCCGGCATGGGACTCAACGCCTTCTTCGCCTTCTCAGTGGTCCTCGGAATGAACGTGCCGTGGCAGGTCGCCCTCTCAGCAATATTCATCGAGGGAATTATATTCATACTGCTCACCCTTACAAAGATACGGGAGAGCGTCGTCAACGGCATACCGATGTCCCTGAAGTACGGAATATCGGCCGGCATCGGACTTTTCATAGCCTTCATAGGTTTCCAGGGGAGCGGGCTTGTGATCGACAACGCCGCCACCCTGGTCGGGCAGGCGCCGCTGAAGGACAATCTGCCGGCCATCCTCACCATCGTCGGAATCGTCATAATAGCGGTGCTAGAGTCCAGAAAGGTACGGGGTGCCATACTGTGGGGTATCCTCGTAATAACGGTGATCTCCATTCCGCTGGGAATAGCTCCTCTGCCGGAATCGATTGTCTCGATGCCGCCGTCGATCGCCCCCATATTCATGCAGATGGACTTCTCCTGGGTTGGGTTCGACCTCTCCAACCCAAACACAGCCAACTTCTGGATCGTCGTCTTCACGTTCTTCTTCGTTGATTTCTTCGACACGGTCGGGACGCTGGTCGGCGTGTCGGAGCGCGCGGGGCTGCTCGATAAAAACGGGAACCTGCCCAAAGCCCGCGAGGCGCTCCTCTCCGACTCCATAGGGACCGTCGGCGGGGCCATCCTTGGGGTCTCCACTATCACGTCCTACGTCGAGAGCGCGTCTGGCGTTGGCGTTGGCGGCAAAAACCGGACTCACGTCGCTCGTTACCGCGATACTCTTCCTGTGCGCCATTTTCTTCAACCCGATCATAAGCATCGTCCCGACCTGCGCGACGGCGCCGGCCCTGATATTCGTGGGTGTGTACATGATGATGAGCGTCACCCGCATCAACTTCAATGACTGGACCGAGCTTCTGCCGTCGGCGATAGCCATTTTCATGATGCCGTTCGCCTACAGCATCGCGAGCGGCATAGAGTTCGGGATAATCACCTATGCCGCGGTAAAGCTCTTCTCCGGCAGAGGCAGGGACGTAAGCTCGATCGTATGGGTGCTGGCAGTTGTCTTTATTCTCAAGGAGGTCCTGATATAGGACCTCCGGAGAACAGGCTACAGAAGCTCCGCTATCTGCACTGCGTTCAGGGCTCCGCCTTTGCGGAGGTTGTCACAGACTACCCACATGGCTATAGAACCGTCTGCGCCTGTGTCGGCTCTAATTCTGCCTACGTAAACGGGATCCTTGCCCACGCAGTACCGGGGCCTCGGGTAAACCGAGTCGCCTGGGATGTCCATTACCTCGACGCCGGGAGCGCTGGACAGTACCTCCCGCACCTCGCCCGGCGATATTGGCCTTTTGAAACTCGCCACTATGGACTCGCCATGTCCCCTGAACACAGGGACCCTCACCGCCGTGCAGCTCACCCTGAGGTCTGGCAGGCGCATGACCTTATGCGACTCGCGCACCACCCTCCACTCCTCCTCGGTGACGCCGTCCTGATCGAACACGCCTATGTGAGGTATCAGGTCGAACGCTATCGGGTGCTGATAAACCAGGTTGTGGGACGGCTCCCTGCAGTCCAGCAGCTCCCTGCTTCCGGCGGCGAGAGCGTCGGATGCCTCCTTGCCAGTGCCGGACACCGACAGATACGCCGAACACGACACATGAACGAGTTCGGCCGCCTTATGCAGCGCGTACAGGGGCAAAATCGCCTGTATCGACGAACAACCCGGACTCGCTATTATTCCCCTGTGCCAGTGCAGATCGTCAGGATTCACCTCCGGGACCACGAGTGGAACTGTCGGGTCCATGCGCCAAGCGGCGCTGCAGTCGATCACCACCGCTCCAGCGCTCACCGCCATTGGAGCCCAGCGCTTTGATATCGTCAAACCCACCGCGAACAGAGCTATGTCGACGTCGTCGAACGACGCGTCGTCCACCGCGGCCACGGCATATTTTTGGCCGCAGAACTCCACCGCCTGACCGGCCGAGCGCTCGGACCCCAGCGGAATAAGCTCCGACACCGGGAAAGATCTCTGCTCCAGGACCTTTAGGATCTCGCTCCCGACCAGTCCTGCCGCTCCAAGCACAGCCACCCTCTTAGGGGATTTAGTTATAGCTTCGGCCATTCTTAAACAGCTCCTTCCTCTATGAAGTGCTCGTGGAGAGCGCGGACCGCATCCTCGGATCTTGGGGACGCGACCACGCACGTTACCGCAAGCGCGGTTGAGGATATCATGTCTATATTGATTCCCTCCGCCGCCAAAACGTTGAACATGCGGGAGGGTATGTCCGGGTGGTTGGCTATTCCGGCGCCCACGATCGACACTCGGGCTATCTCCGTGTTGAACGAGACTCCCTGGGCATCCACGTCACGGCTGAAGTTCCTGCAGACCTCTATGGCGCCGTCCAGCATTTCCTTTTTCACGAGGAAACCTATATCGTTCAGGCCGCCCCGCATGTTGTTCTGTATTATCATCTCCGGACCTATGCCCTTCTCCGCCAGGCTTGAAAAAAGACGCCCGGCCACTCCGGGCACGTCCGGCACTCCCATCATAACGACCTTCGCAACCTTCGAATCGCTCGTCACATTCTTTATAACGAGGCCTTCGCTGACGGGATTGTTCTTCATTATCCAGGTCCCCTCCTCAATTGCAAAGCTAGAGGCCACATATAACGGCACCTCATATCTGGCGGCCGCCTCGACGCTCCTGGCCTGGAGAATATCGGCGCCCAGAACGGAGAGTTCCATGCACTCGTTGTACGCCAGGTAGTCCAGCTTTCTCGGCGACGCCACAATCCTGGGATCCGCGGTCATAACGCCGTTCACGCCCTTCAGCAAATGACACTTCGCCTACACGCTTGCGGCGACTCTGACTGGAAGCTCAACTCGCGCGCCTCCGGCGCTGCCCTCGAGGACGAAGAAGAGCGAATCCACCCCGTACTCCGAGAACGTGGCGCACATTACCTCAGCCACCCTCCTCGGGCGACCGCGAACCAACGCTATCACGCTCGGGCCAGATCCGCTTATCGCCACGCCAAGGCACTCGGGTATGCCGCGAACTCTGTCCATCACGACCTCGCCGCCAGGAAAGAGCTTGGCGCGATACTGCTGATGCAGCCTGTCGTCCATGCCCCATGACAACAAGTCCCATCTGCCCGTGGCCCACGCGGCCGTCAACAGCGCTGCGCGGCCCAGATTGAACACGGCGTCTCCGAACTCCACCTTCTCCGGCAGGGCATCCCTCGCGTCCCTCGTCTTAACCCTGACGTCCGGCACCGCCACGACAACGTGCATATCCTGCGGCAGGGACGGGAACCTGACATACCTCAGCTCGACGCCATCCCACGCGCTCACCGTCATGCCTCCGAGATAACATGGCGCCACGTTATCAGGGTGGCCCTCTATCGTGGTCATCACCCGAAGCAGCTCCGTCTCCGGCGCCTCCGTTCCACAGAACTCATTCGCGATCATGACCCCGGCCACAACAGCTCCCGCTGAGCTGCCCAGCCCGCGGCAGAGCGGGATGACGTTGTTGGAATTTATCCCAAACCCCGGCCCTTCCACCGACCACTCCTCACAGGCCCTGACGTAGCTCTGGATCACAAGGTTGGACTTGACGTCCGTCAACTCCCTCGCGCCCTCGCCCACTACGCTGGAGTAAAATTCTCCCGGCGGGAGAAGCTCGGTCACGCTGAAGACGTTATAAAGCGACAGGGCCATTCCCAACGAGTCGAAACCGGAACCCAGGTTGGCGCTCGTCGCGGGAACCCGGATTCTGAGCAACTGTTCGCTCACGGGCGGAGCACCTCCATCAGTTCCTCCATCGTTCCTCCTATGCGGGTGGGCTCGCCAACCTGAGAGAGCGCGGCATCCGGGTCCTTGAGTCCGTTGCCCGTCAGGATCATGACGACACTGGAGCCCTCCGGAAGACGCCCCTCCCTCTTCAGCTTAAATACTCCGGCCAGAGTGGCGCAGGAGGCCGGTTCCGCGAATATGCCGCCCTTGGCGGCCAAAATTTTCTGAGCCTCCATTATCTCCTCGTCGGTCACGGAGTTGAATTCGCCTCCGGATTCCGCCACGGCGGACCTGGCAAGTTCCGCGCTCACCGGGTTTCCTATGCGTATCGCTGTCGCCACCGTCTCCGGATTCGGGCACGGCTCTCCCGTCACCAGAGGAGCGGCGCCCGCGGCCTGAAATCCCATCATCTTAGGCAGGCCCTTTATCTTCCACATGCCGCGAAACTCCTTGTAGCCGGCCCAGTAGGCGCTGATGTTGCCAGCGTTGCCAACGGGAATGACGTGCAAATTTGGCGAGTCCCCCAGGAACTCGCATATTTCCCACGCCCCAGTCCTCTGAGCGATCAGCCTGTATGGATTGACCGAGTTCACTATGGCGAAGCCACGCTCCGTGGCAGCCTCCCGCGCCATCTCGAGCGCCCTGTCGAAGTTCCCGTCAACCGCTATTACATGCGCTCCATATATCAGCGCTTGGGCCAGTTTTCCCATTGCCACCTTGCCGGACGGCAACAACACGTAGCACGGCACTCCCACGTGCGCCGCGTACGCCGCCGCGGACGCCGATGTGTTTCCCGTCGACGCGCACACTATAGCGCGCGCGCCATCCTCCAGAGCCTTGGCGACCGCCAGGACCATGCCTCGGTCCTTGAATGAACCAGACGGGTTGCAACCTTCCAGTTTGCCCCACAAATCCACTCCCAGGTCGGACCCGATGCGCTCCAAATTGACAAGAGGAGTGCTGCCCTCCTCTAAATTGACCGCCGGAGTCTTCTCGGTTACAGGGAGATATTCGCCGTAACGTTTCAACACGCCCATCTGTACATTCCTCCCAGGGCAGAAGCGCCCATTAAAAAAACGCGCCCCGCCTCCGGCAGGAGGCAGGGGGTATCAGTCCATTCTACTCCAATCCGCATACAGCACAAAATAATTTTGTGCCATGATACATCATAATAGTATAAAAAAAACTCAATCTGTCAAGCATCCATTCCTCCGGCCCCTCACTTAAAGCCAATTTTCCCAAGTAGGGAGTCTACGGTTTCCACCACGCCTTTAGCTTTGGATCTGAGTTTGATGTTCTCATCGTCTTCTATGATGCTCGGAAGGTTTGGGGCGGCATTCCGCGCCTCCGCCTGCGAGGGGATATTCGCGGGTTTGTCGTCCTTGCGCCTCGTCTGGACCTCGTCCAGCTTCGATACCTTTACCTGGGCTGCGTCCTTCTGTTGGGCGGAATTAGCTGTCGCCGCTGGTTTAGCCCCAGCGCTCTTGCCGACTTTATCATTGGCCTTTACGGCGCCGCTGCTTTTGACATTGGCATTGGCCTTGGAATCATTCCCAGCGCTCAATTGCGGCAACGCCTTATCCGTCTTTGCGAGGCCTTGGATTCTGCCCAGCGCGTACACTCCGCCGACCCCTATCACTATGGACACAACCAATATGAACAACAATTTCAATATTTTCACGACAACACCCCCGTAACGCAGAATAAATACCATGAAGAGATTATATTATACTATAATGAGGATTAATTATCCGCCGGCTGAAGCCCCTCATTGCATACTCCGGCGGATTCGAATGAACAACTATTTTATTTTGGTGATTTGCGATAATTTATTGCTATAATATGCCAGAAGTTACAAGAGGCATGGGAGGAATAGCGGTGGCTGACGGAACGAAATACGCTAAGCAGATTCTTATACTTTCGATTGTGTCGTCCATTATCTCCCTGCTCTCCTTGATACTGTATAATTTCTACAGAGCGGAGGCGGGCATTCCGGCTCCGTCCTCTAACGCGCCGCTCTCTCTGTTGTTTCAGTGGATTGGCTACTTCACAGTCGCTATGCTGAACCTCATTCCGCCGTCAATCATACGCTTCTTGGCGCCGGGCAGATCCTTGAGCGCGGAGTGGGCGTACGGAGTGTCCCTGTTCAACTTTGCCACCTTCACTCTTGTCGCTTCGACGCCCTATCAGCTCATTACGGGAGAGATAGCCGGCGGCGCGGCTTACTTTGCCTTATCCGGCATTATAAAGATGATTGCGCAGGTTTTCACGATAGCTTCCGGTTATGTGATACTGATAATCCCGGACAACAACGACGCGGCGGAAACCATCTCGATCCCACAGGACGATTACACAATCTGCGTCACAGAGCTTGGCAACTTCCTAAATTTATTGAAACTCAATTCTCGCGTATATTTCCCCGTGGAAAAACTCTGGCAACAAGTCTATAATTACCTTAAAAATGAGCGGGTACTAAAGAATGCGATAGCCGGCAAGGGTGTGCGACACGACGAGATGGTGTTGAACGCCATAGGCAGCGTCGCTTTTCGGCTGCTCGAGAGAAGCAAGTACTGCTCATCGCCCGGGGTTCTGAATCCGGAGGGCGAGTACGTGAGGGAGATATGGAAGCTCGCGGCCCATGAGCTTGTGAGACGTGGATACAACACCCCCGAGGATATGGCCAGAGGCCTTTCCGCACTCCACATGGTCATTGCGGCCCCCCCAAAGGAACTGGGGAATCTGTCCTCGAGATGAGCTGAGCAATAACCGTATCGTATTGAGAAAGAGACATTTGCGCGGCATGGCGGAATAGTGTTGACCGGCATCATGCCCGGGTCTGGGAGGAAGCTATGAAGTATCCGGCTCTTACAATATGCAGGAGCAAGGTCCTGAGCAACGCGTGCAAGGTCAGGGAGCTTTGCTCGAAAAAAAACATAGAGGTATGGGGGGTAACGAAGGGACTCTCAGGAGACCCGCGCCTCGCGGATATATATAGGGAGGCCGGTTTTGCCGGGATATCGGACAGCAGGAGCCTCAACCTGAAAAAAATCCGGGACTCTGGGAACGATTTGCCCCGTCAGCTCATGAGAATAGCGATGAGGTCCGAGCTGGCCGAATTGCCAGGTGTGGCGGACGTCTCGCTGCAGTCCGAAGTCTCGACCATACTTGAGCTCGACAGGGTATGCTCGTCGCTCGGGGTCTTTCATGAGACGCTCATCATGGTGGATATCGGGGATCTCCGCGAGGGGTTCTGGCCGAATGACTTGGTTTATGCCGGGGAAGCCCTCTCGAACATCAGCAATGTCTCCATAACTGGCATAGCCGCCAACTTTGCCTGTGCCTCCGGCGTGCTTCCCACGATGGAGAAACTCGATGACCTCGCGAGGTACAGTGACGTACTGAGGGAATCGCTGGGCCGTAATTTGCCCAACATAAGCATAGGGGGGACCTCTTGTCTCAAGCTGCTGGAGGGGCAAACTCCACCCTCTGCGATAAACCAGCTCCGGATATGCGAGGGAGTCCTGCTCGGCAAGGATACCGCTTTCATGCGGGAGATCCCATATCTGGACGGAACGGCGCTGGCCATACACGCGGAAATAGTGGAGTGCAAGCTGAAACCGAGCGTGCCGAGCGGAGAACTGGGGCTTCAAGCGTTTGGAGAGAAGCCGGTTTTTTTGGACAGGGGCACAAGAAAGAGAGCGCTGCTCGGCATAGGGCGCCAGGACGTCAACATAGACCGGCTGACGCCGATGCAGGACGGCGTCAGTATAATAACGGCGTCGAGCGACCACATGATAGTCGACGTAACGGATGCCGCCTCGCTCCGTAAGGATGGCTGCCAGCCGGGCGACGTGCTGTCATTCAGACCGCTCTACCCCGCTATGCTGGCCGCCGCAACGTCGGAGTATGTGTCGGTAGTGTTTGAGGACAAATAACCAGGTTTTTCCGACCTTTATGGTAAAATGATGAAAATGTATGCGGATGCTGGTGTGCGCTATTATTTATTTGT
This sequence comes from Synergistaceae bacterium, assembly GCA_031290235.1. GTDB lineage: Bacteria > Synergistota > Synergistia > Synergistales > Synergistaceae > JAIRWR01. The sequence goes on from JAITNX010000025.1 coordinate 12,786, forward strand.
TGAATAGCGCGTTATTTCGACATATTCCTCGAAATACTTGCGGAATATGAATAAAAAAGAGCTGGTTCGAGCGCTTGACAAGGGAGGGTTTTAGAGATAGACTCTCCCTTAGTTAGGCAAGCCAAACATTGGCGACGCTCTACCGGTTACAGAACGGGGAGATCCCATGAGTCTAACAGCGAGGGTAGAGGATTATCTTGAGGCGGTGCTCGACATAGAGATGTCGGGGGAAATTGCTACCGTTACGCAGATTGCGAAGAATCTCGGCGTGACAAAGGCGACTGTTACGGCTGCTTTGAAGAGGCTTGGCGATTCCGGTTTGCTGGAGCATGAGCGTTATGGGGATGTGATGCTCACTATCGAAGGACGGGGCAAGGCATTGGCAGTCTACAGGAGGCACGAGTTTCTCTCCGATTTTTTTGTCAGGATACTTGGTTTTTCGCGAGAACGGGCGCAGAAGGTTTCGTGCGTTATGGAGCATGAAATAGACGAGAACACGGAGCGCAGGCTGGCAGCATTCACAGATTCCCTCGCGCAGGCTGAGCGCAGCGGTGAAGCATGGCTCAAGGAGCTGCAGGGCAGAATGGACGCTCCTCACGAGCTTCCGGTTCCACTCTGTCTGATGAGAGAGGGATCCGACGGGATAATAGCCAGGATAACCGCTCAGTTCGAGCTGAGGAAGCGTCTTAACGCGGCTGGATTTGTGCCGGGCGCCGAGATAAGCGACATAAGAAAGTCGGACGGCCTCCCAGGCGGGGTGTTCACATTCACCATGAACGGCATGGGCATTAAATTCGGGATAGCCGAGGCTTCGGCCGTCTGGCTCTATTAGCCCAAGGGTTAACTGATGTGTACGAGATATTATAGTGATTTTAATATAAGGGTTGAGTGTGTCGCTTTTAGAGTTAGAAACTACAAACTTAGCTTGCACAGGGGGTTGTCCCCTTTTGCATAGATGGTATGAGGTCTCTCAACCGGACCCAAGCCAAAATTCCTCCCATACTTCCTCATAGCAGTGCCGCCGAAGGAACCGCGATCCTTCGGCGGGTTTTTATACCAATTTGAAATCAAATGTTCAGGCAAGTTAAAAACAAACGCTTGATCGCGATTTGGTATTATATCGCCAGCGAGTCCCTCATATCCTCCAAGGAGGAGCGAAGCGCCCCGAGCAGCGCCGCGCGGCGCGCCTTCTCCGGCATGTCCGCCGGCAGATCGTCTGGGAGTATGGGACGTCCAAACACCAGTGTCACCCTGTGCGGGCGAGGAAATATCCGGCCAACCGGATACGCCTCCCAGGTTCCCTCTATCCACACAGGCACGATCGGCGCTTTGGTCCTCGATGCAATGAGGGCGACCCCTCCCTCGAAATCCTTGAGGACACCGTCATGTGTGCGCTCACCCTCCGGGAATATCAGAACGCTGTAGCCCGATTCGATGAAACCCATAACCTCCCGCAGCAGGCCGGCCGCGCTGTTTTTGTTTTCCTGCGACACCGGTACGGCGCCAAGAGCCTTTAAGAGGGAGCGAAAGACCGGAATCCGGAAAAGTCCGTCCCACGCTACAAAACGCAGATGGCTGGGGAACGCCATTCCTATGGCCGGCGGGTCGAGATAGCTCTCGTGATTTCCCGCCAGTATGACCGGCCCCCTCGATGGGAGGGAATCGAGGAACTTTTTCAGATCCTCCATCCCGACTATTTTTATCCTGTGATAGATCAAAAAATACAGCCGGAAAAATATCTGCGCGATCCTGTACAGCATAACCGCACCCCCTTTACTTATAAATATCGCTCCATACATTTTACATCATTGCTAAAGGGCGGCTGATAAGGGGTTTCGCGTTAGGCTCAAAACAGCGTGATAACGGCAAAATACGCCCAGTATGACGATAAAGCGGTATATGAACAGTGTAAAACGACGAGCAGCCGAGGTAGACGGCCTCTGCAAATAGGACAACTGGCTGGTCGAGGAAAACTCGTTTGCTGGTATATGGGTTATCGGCTGATGTGATAGAATTGTCTCATGTAACTGTTTGTCGCCCCCCGCTACTCCGCCAAGAGATGGAGCGGGGGACTCTCCTTTCTCTCGGATAATTCTACTACATAGCAACTACTGTCTGATACGCCCTACCCCTCTACCAGCCGCTCTGCCACACCTCTGGACGGACATCCTGCCTGAGCCGGACACGGCCGGGGTGCGTGAGCGGAAACAACGAGGCAAACAG
>JAITNX010000089.1 GCA_031290235.1 Synergistaceae bacterium
GCCAGCTCCTCGGTGAGATGACGAGTGAAGCAGCACGGGCCGATCGCGGGACCCACCCAAGCGTATGTCAGGCGCGGGTTCACTCCCCCGGCTGAACGATAGAAGCGTGAAGCCCGCTCCCAAGCCGTGCCGAAAATATCGAACAGAGTCCCCTTGAACCCAGAATGAAGGATCATAGCCCAGGGGCGCGGAGCTGAGCTTGCGAGGAGTATCGGGGCGCAGTCCGCGAAGCGTATAGACGCTGTTGTTCTCCAGGCTTTGTCGAATGAAAAGTCGAGATGGACGCCGTCTGCCTTCACCCTCTGAGGCATTGCCCACATGGCCCGCCCCTCCATTATCGCGGTCCCGTGAACCTGCCACGGCATTACGAGGCAGTCCCCTTTCAGAATGCCTCCTATCCTGCTATATATTCGCGATGGGACGCCCTCCGTCCCATCGAGTAACGGCCCTCGGCAAAAAAGCGCCGCGGCAAGGCATCCGGCCAGCGGCTCTGGCATAACACAGTCCAATCTGCAATCTCCCTCGTTCATCACGAGGTCGAAGCCAGGGAAGGTTCGTCTTCCCTCAGGCTCTCTCAAAGGCATCCCTGAGGTATCCAACGAGGTATAGGCTTCCGCAGCAGAGAAGGGCGTCATTTTGGCCGGCGTCCGCCCTCGCTGCCGACAGCGCGGCCGATGGGTCCTCATACGCCCCACGGACGGTTATCCCGTTCGAAGCGGCCATATCTGCCAGCTCTTTTGCCGGCATTCCACGCTCAATATGAACCTGGGTGCAGTAGACTGGAGCGCCCATGGCCCTGATGCGGCCCAGTATCGGGACAACGTCCTTGTCCTTCATTACGGCAAAGACTATCGCGCCTATCCTGGCTGTCGATCCGTTATCCACCAGAGATTTCATGGTCGCCTCGAGCGCGCGGAAGGCGTGCTCATTGTGAGCCCCGTCAAGTATGACTGTCTGTCGGCCCCGTTGGCGGAATATTTCAAGCCTTCCCGGCCAGTCGGTCGCTTTGAGGCCGGCACGGATCTCCTCCTCGCCTATTTGCGAAAATATGGGGTTTGCCTCCCTCAGTTTGAGGGCGACAGTCGCCGCCCTGGCCGCGTTCTCGGCCTGGTGGAAACCGACGAGCGGCGTGACGAGACCGTTCATCGCGGGAAGGCCGGACACCTCCGCCGGCCTGTATGAAAAAACCGTCCCGTCGAGAGAGATGTTGACGTCAACCGGCGACGCGAGGCGATCCAGCAGGAAATATTCCGCGCCGGCCTCCCGGCAGCGCTCCACAAACTGCCCCGTCAACCCCTCGTTGTCAGCGGCATAAAACGCGACCGAACCTCGCCTCGCCGCCGCGAATTTTTCCGAAGCTATCGCTTCGAGCGTCGGTCCGAGGTACTGCATGTGGTCCATGCCGATCGGGACGATAACCACCCCGGCGGCGTCGCAGTGCGTCGTGGCGTCGTAACGTCCCCCCATTCCAGCCTCTATCACGGCGGCATCCACCCCCGCCTCCGCTATGATATGAAAACAGAGCGCGGTGAGGTTCTCAAAAAATGTCGGCCTGTCCGCGGCGAGCGCGGAGTCCCCCAATACCGCCCCGACTACTCGCTCCCACGCGTCGCGCCAGACCTCGATAGGGACCGGGCTTCCGTTCAGCCTCAGCCTCTCCCGCATGGAGACCAGATGAGGGCTTGTGTAGAGGGCCGTTTTCATTCCCGCGGCCTTGAATATAGACTCCAGCGCGGCGGCGGTCGATCCCTTTCCATTCGTGCCGAGCACCTGGACCGCTTTGAATTTTTTTTGAGGGTCGTCCATGCGGGACAGCAAGACCGACGTCCGCTCCAATCCTGGGCGAATCCCAAGGCTTGAAAACTCCATCATCTCGTCGAGCAAAAGATCAAACATGATTTTTTACCTCAACCCCGTTATGTTCTCCTCTATCCTGTTTCTCTGCGACTCGGCGTCGGCCAGCGCCGCCCTGTCCTTCTCCACGACATCCGCCGGCGCCCTGTCTATGAAATTTTTATTCGACAGCTTGCCATTTATCCTGTCCATCTCCTTGGCCAGCCTGGATGACTCGCCCTGAAGCCTGGCTATCTCCTTCTCCACGTCGAGCAAATCGCCGACGGGGAAGAACAGCTCCCAGTCGCCTGTGATATACGAAATGCTCCGCGCTGGCTTTGGAGCGTCCGGCGTCAGCAGATCCAGACTCCCCACCTTCGTCAGCATCCTTATCAGGTCGTCGCCATCCTTAACGAAATCCAGGCCGGAGCTATCCTTTATCCTCAAGCACATCCTCGGGACCGCCTGCTGCTGCGGCACCTTTACCTCCGCCCTCAGGTTGCGCATCGCGCGTACTACGACCTGAATATACTCCATCGCGGAGCAGGCCCCGCCGCTGCCCGGCACATCTCTGCGGACCGGCCACTCGCTGCGGCCTATTATCCCATTCTCATAGCCGAAAGCGCTCCACAGCTCCTCTGTCGTAAAGGGTATGATGGGGTGGAGCAGCTTCAACACGTCACGAAAGACCGCGTAGAGCACGCTTTGTGTGGCCTGTTTTCGGGAAGCTCCCTCGTCGCCTCGAAGCGCCGGCTTCGACAGCTCCAGATACCAGTCGCACAGCTCGCCCCAGACGAAGTCGTACATGAGACGGGCAGACTCGCCAAAGAAGTATCCATCGCTGAGGCGCGTCATCTCCTCCGTTACGGCCGACAGCCTCGCCATTATCCAGCGATCGTGGGTTCTCATGGCGGATTCGTCCATGACGTTCACGTCGTGCGCCGCGTCCTCCAGGTTCATGAGCGCGAACCTCGCCGCGTTCCACAGCTTGTTCAAAAAGAAGCGGTACGTCTCTATGCGGCCCTCGGATAGAAAAATGTCGCGCCCCTGGAGCGTGAGCGCGGCTAATGTGAGCCGCAGGGCGTCCGCGCCGTACTTGTCTATTATGACGAGCGGGTCGATGACGTTGCCCTTCGACTTGCTCATCTTCTGGCCCTTCTCATCCCTGACGAGGGCGTGTATGTACACGTCGTAAAATGGCGGTTTTTTCATGAACTCAAGGCCCATCATAATCATGCGGGCAACCCAGAAGAATATTATGTCAAATCCAGTGACGAGGACGCTTGTTGGGTAGAATTTCGACAGCTCTGGCGTCTCGTCGGGCCAGCCCATGGTGGAGAAGGGCCACAGGGCGCTGGAGAACCAGGTGTCCAGCACGTCCTCGTCCTGCCTGAGGCTATTCGAGCCGCATTTGCACGACGCCGGCGCCTCCATGGACACTATGACCTCCCCGCAGTCCTCGCAGTACCACGCTGGGATGCGATGCCCCCACCAGAGCTGGCGAGAAACGCACCAGTCCCTGATATTCTCCATCCACTGGAAGTAAGTCGCCGCCCACTGTTCAGGAATAAAGCTTATCTCGCCGGCCCGAACGGAGGCCATGTCAGCCTCCGCCAGCGGCTTTGTCCTCACGAACCACTGTTCGGACAGGTACGGCTCTACGATAGTATTGCAGCGATAGCAGTGGCCGACCGAGTGCTTGTGTTCAATCGCGTCCAAAAGAAGCCCGGATTTCCTCAGATCCTCCGTTATCGCATTCCTCGCGTCGAATCGGTCCATCCCCTCGTATTTCCCGGCGTTTTCGTTCATCACGCCGCGCTCGTCCATCACGGATATCATTTCCAGGCTATGGCGGCCCCCCACCAGAAAGTCGTTCGGGTCATGCGCTGGCGTTATTTTTACAGCGCCTGTGCCGAACTCCGGGTCCACCATGTTGTCCTCTATTATGGGTATCACCCTGCCGGTTATCGGAACGACGACGTTTTTGCCGACGAGATGCCTGTTGCGCTCGTCGCGTGGGTGGACCGCTATGGCGGTGTCGCCAAGGATGGTCTCGGGACGCGTCGTCATTACCGTTACCGACCCGCCGCCGCCCTCGAAGTCGTAACGGACGCTGTACATGCGCCCGTCAAGCTCCCTGTGCTCGACCTCCAGATCAGAGAGTGCCGTCAGACAGCGGGGGCACCAGTTGATGAGGTATTTGCCGCGATAAATGAGATCCTTTTTATACAGCTCGACGAATACCCTGCGGACTGCGCGGGAGAGTCCTTCGTCCATGGTGAAGCGCTCGCGGTCCCAGTCGCAGGACGCGCCCAGTTTTTTGAGCTGGCCGATTATCCTGTTGCCGTACTCCTCCTTCCACTCCCAGACGCGCTTGACGAAAGCCTCCCTGCCCATGTCCTGGCGGTTGCCGCCCTCCGCCCGGACGGCGCGCTCGACGACGTTCTGCGTCGCTATGCCGGCGTGGTCCATGCCTGGCATCCACAGCACCTCGTACCCCTGCATCCTCCTTGTGCGGCAGAGGATGTCCTGAAGGGTGTTGTCGAGGGCGTGCCCCAGGTGAAGGGAACCTGTCACGTTCGGGGGCGGGATGACTATGCTGAAAGGCGGTTTTTTGCTGCTGGGATCGGCCTTGAAAATTCCGTCCTCTATCCATTTGGAATACCATTTGTCCTCTATGGGCTTCGGGTCATAACTCTTCGACAACCCGGCCAGCCCTCTGCTCGCCTGTTCCATCGCGAATACAGCCTCCCTCTCCTAAACCTTTCTACACGGTTCGAGAGTCAATTCTATCGCTATTTATCATTATGAGCAAGTTTTATGGCTCATATCAATTTGAAACCAAAAGGCCTAAAGGGTGAACCGTAAAAACGGGACAGGCTTGTGATAAGCCGTGTCCCGTTTTTATTACGCTATAGGTCCATTTTAGCCGGGTTAAATTATTTAAACCCTTCCGGCTCTCTTCCTGGATATCGCCGCCGCGACTAGCAGCGCGAGGATTCCAGCCGCTCCGGCGTCGCAGCCGCCGTTGCTGGCGCTCGCTGCGTCGTCGCTCTCGGTCGTCGTGTTTGGCGCGTCAACCGCTGCCAGAGGCTCGGTTATCTCGCCGGTTATCGGGTCGATCGTCGTGCCGGAGGCCACTGTTTTCTTCGAG
>JAITNX010000098.1 GCA_031290235.1 Synergistaceae bacterium
TCCGAATATTGGAAAATATTCCATGCAAACCATCCTTTTTTGTTTTATATTGTTGATATTAATAGCGACCTAATATTGTATATTGGAAAATATACAGGGATATTTAATTAGTAATCGCCCGCAATGTTATTATGGTTATAACAGTAAAGAATGTGGGTTACGCGTTTTTATATGGAGTGGATTGATAATAGGTCAAAATTTTATCTCCTGCCTCCGCATGGCGTCCTCTTTGTCCTGGACTTCTCCGCAAATAAAATGATCCGCATTTTATAATCGCCCGCAATGTTATAATGTCTCAATACGACACGCTGACAGATGGGGGGGACTCGGATGGCGAGTGAAGCCGACGTTACATTGAGAGATATCGGCGTGGAGGCGCGGACTATCCGCGAGCCTTCGGGGGACGAGAGCTTTACCGTCCTGGAAGGGGATTCGACGATAAAGATTGCGTCTTCACGCCCTGCCGGCGTCTCCGGTTTGTTGGAGTCTTTTCGCGGGTGGCCCGTGCTGGAACAGCTTCCGACAAAGGGAGCGGAGGCCGATATATATCTGGTTCTTGCCGGTGACTCACGTTGCGTGCTGAAGCTCTACAGGCATCGCCTCGAACCAAAGCTCGAGATATTGAACAGGATAACCGAGATAAGCCGCAGTAACAGCCAATGCTTCGTCACGTTTTACGAGACTGGTTTCGACGAGACGACTGGGCGTTGGTTCGAGCTCCAGGAATATATGCCCCACGGCTCCCTTCGCGACCTTTCTCTCGCGACAAAGAGGACTCCACTGTTTATCGGCGGACTCGTCTCAGAACTCGCGGAATCCATTCACTGCCTGCACGAAAATGATGTAATCCACTGCGACATCAAGCCGGCCAATGTCCTTGTCCGCTCGCTGGAACCGCTCGACTTGGTGCTGACCGACTTTGGCATATCGTCGCTTCTGGCGTCTGACGAGTCCCAGAAGATGACGAGCCTGAAGGGTACGCCGATGTACTGGGCGCCAGAGGCCTTCAGCCGTCTTACAGGCCGCCCCTGTGACTGGTGGGGGCTTGGTATGATGGTTCTCGAGCTTCTGATGGGCGAACATCCGCTGGAGGGTCTGTCTGACTCGCAGATAATACACAAGCTGACACTTGGGAACGTAGAGGTTCCTGGCGCATTGGACCAGGCGTGGGCCATGCTAGTAAAGGGGCTGCTGACGAAGGACGACGGCAGGAGATGGGGCAATGCGGAGGTCGTCCGTTGGTTGTCGGGGGAGAGGGATATTCCTGTTTATTACGAGGAGCGGACCGCTGTGTCAGAGCCCGTGTCATCCAGCCGCAATAACCCATTCCGCTTCGAGGGAACCGACTACCACACTCCGGAGGAGCTTGCCCGGGTGTTCGCGGTCAACGAGAAGCCGTGGTTGGCCGGGTCAAATTACCTTCGCTACGTGCGCCAGTGGTACGAGAGCAACCTTCGTTTCGACGACGCTCACGAGATTGGGGACATGATCGGCTTTGTCGAACCCGAACTCGTGATGTTCAGGTTCATAAACAAGAATACCAGATGCCCGTTCTCCCTCCTGGGGAGGGTCGTGGACGCGAACAATCTGCACCTTTTCCTGGGCAGAGTCATAAGGCGTGACGCGTCTATGGCCGAAGACCGGATAGTGGAGATGATGAGAAACGGCCGCCTCATCGCTTTTTACGATGAGTACGCCTCTCTGTCCGGCGAGCGTGACCAGTTTTTTGCGGACCTGTTATTATTTATGAATGACAAACCACTCGAAGAGCAGTGGGGGTATTTCGAGGCTCTTAACGACCCAGACTCCCATATCTGGCCGGACGGCGCTGACTTGGCGACGGTCGAGGGGAGGCTCGAGAGCGTCAAAAAGCTGGGTGCGGTCCCAATGAGGCGCGACGCCCTGACTTCGATCACCGAGTCACACATCCTCCCATCAGCGCTCGTGTCCATGCTGCACTCTCCCGAGGCGTACGCCTCGTGCGTAGAGAGGATAGGGCAGTGGAAAAAGCAGGGGCTTCTGATACAAAGGGACTCGGCCGAATTTTCGTCCCTGTATGAGGATATGAGCGTCGAGGACTACGCCAGGGCGGCCCGGATACATTGCCTGGGCCATACGCAGGCGATACTGGAGGATCTGGACTACGTTACGGAGTCGCTCAGGAAACTGACGCCGCCGGATGAATATGTGTCATCTCAGGCGTTCGTCAGGATGATAGTCCGGGTGGACGAGCTGAGGGACCAGAGGATAAACCAGTGGGACTCGCGGTTCATCATAGACACGGCGGAGTTGTTCAGAAAGCGCGAGCGTTTAGGAGAAATGGGGCTAATAGGCGCAATCTCCACCATAGCCGGCGGGTTATGCGGGCTGGCGCTGCTGTGGTACATTCACAGTTCCGGCATAACCTTGGAGCGTTTTATAACGCGGTTCGGCATTTTTCTCATGCCGGCGTTCATCTTCCTGGTCATCATAACAGCGGTGGGGCTTGGCGCGCCGCTCGGGCAAAATATAACGCTGCCTCCGGTGTGGCGGAGGGGAATGCTGCGGCGGATGCCGGCGCCCATTGCTTTTTACGCCATCCTGATGATTATGATCGCCTTTTCGAGATTTGCAAAGTCAATCTGGGTTCCTTTCGCATCCGCTATTGGCCTGGATATCGCATACGTCACCGCTTTCTTGGCCGGATCGATTCCTGGGTATGCGCTCTTCGTAGGGCTGCGCCGGTTCGCGCTCTTCAGGAACAGGCTGAGGATAGAGGACGCCTGCTCCCCGTACTACCCGACGATGACGCAGGGGATGAGTGTAGATAACAATTAAGGGACGGTGATAGAAATGAGTTCTCTGGTCGTGGCAACTTCGACCTACAACCTTTTGGAGGCCCTGGCCGTAAAGTCCGGTTTAGGCGCGTCCGTAGCCGGGACCCATGGCTTCGAGAGTGAAAGGGGCTGGGTCAAAAAATATCTGCGGAATGAAGTGCTCAACTTCATAGCACATCAGCAGGCGCGCATTGACAGGTCGAACGACAGGGCTCTCTGGGGCGGCAGTTACGACGAACTCGAGGCGCTGAAGAACTCCCTCGACGAGAGGATGACAAGCAACGCTGGAATTGACAGGATCACCGACGGGATAAACGCCATCAAGCGGGAGATGCAGGCGGCGGAGATAGACGGATGGCAGTGCCGAAGCAGAACGGAGTCGGTCCGGGGGCTGATACGCGCCATCAGGGCCGCAAACGCCGCCGTCTACGAAGCGGAACTCGTTCGGCTGGAGGGGGAACTCGAAAAGATCTGCGTACTGCCTGCGGAGGCAAGGCTCCTCGAACTTCAGGGGGTCCTCGACCAACTCATCGAGATGGACAGGCTCAAGGATGCGGCGGCGTCAGCAGGGTCGATGAAGCTGGAGGAGCACCGATATGTATATGAACCGGACAAGGCTTCAAGCCGGGCCGAATCCGTCGAAGCATCTAAACCGACGGACGGGAGGGAGCTGTTCGAGGTCATCCGGGAGATCCGGGACTGGGCCGGAAGGATAGAGATGCTGGACGATGAGGAGGGGGACAGGATCGAGCCACTGATAAAGAACCTGAGGGCCGATACCGCGTTCCCCGATCGTTTGGTCCAGCTCAGGCAGCAAGTGCGCAGGACGTGGGGCGCCATACGCGAACGAGCGTCGCTTACCGCGTTCTTCCGCGACTGTCTGGCCGACATAATGAAGCTGTTGGAGGCCTCGCGCGATGCCGTGTCGTCGGAGGGCGGCGTGGAACTAGTGCGGCGATTCGAAGCGATAAACGCCGAGAAGTATATAGAGCGCGACGATGCCATGAGGCTCTATGAGGACATAGCCAAGTTCATTCTGGCGAGCGACATGGAGATAGCGGACGCCGTCTTCACAAAAAAGGTCCAGAGCGCTCTCGCCGAGATGGGATACGAATTGTTGTCGGACTATGGCGAGGGTGAAATTCAGGAGGGAGAAACGCCGCCTGCCATGATGCCTGGCCAGGTTCACTGGCTGGAGTCGCCGTACGAAGGTTATCGCGTCATGGTAAAGATTGGAGAAAAAGGCGAGTTTACGGCAAGGCTCGTCCGCGCTGTGGATGAGGGTGAGGATGATATACACGGCGAGCTTCAGGAGCGCAACGACATAGAGGCTGGTAAAAAATGGTGCGGAGACCTCGATGGTTTTCTCGAGTATATGAGGGAGACGGGGTTGCCGCTGGAGGCAAAGATTCGCCGCGAACCGGAGGAAACGGAGTTGATGACTGTGAAGGTTCATGATTCCGGAGGGCGGAGGAAAAAGGGTTCAAAAAGAGAAAAGGCGGGCCGCTCGGCTCAAAGGGCCCTGCCTGGGTATGGAGGCGACGATAGATGATCGGACAAGACAGCTCAAAACCAAAGTGGGTCCACGAAATTGAGCGGTTCCTCGCTATAAAACCGCAATTCCTGCTCTGCGGGAACGTCAACGACGTATTCCCGGCCTCGCTCGGCGGCAGCGTAGCCACCCTGGGACTGCCTGATTATCTGAAGGAGCTGTTGACGAACAACGGATACTCCTTGGTCGTAAAGTACGAGCCCCTGACCGGGTTTTCTCTCCTGAGCGGCGGAGCCGACCTGTTCGAGAAAATCACCGGCGAAAAACTGTGCGCTGGCGAGAACCTGACGGCGAAACTGGACAAGGCGGCGGCTGTGGCGGCCGCGCTCGCCTTCAGCGCGGATGCGCACTCGGCACTGATACTGAGGTTCGCCTCCCGCATAAACGACCTCATGGAGGAGAACGAAGTGGAGTCATTTTTTTATCGCATGTTCCGGATGTCGATAGAATCGACCCCGCGTATCATGCACGGGACCGCGGCGGACAGACCTCGCGGCAAGGAGCCTCACCCGCTTTACAACCCGCTGTTCTGGATCATGGACAAGGAGAACGATCTGCCGCCATGGTATGTCCTCGACAACCCGCGCGTCCACGTGCTTCCGATTCCGAGGCCGAACAACGAGATCCGAAACTGCATTGTCGATGCGGTGTCCCCTAAGATAGACGGATATGCCGGAATGAGTCCGGATCTCAAGGTGGAGAACCTGGCGATCTTCAGGGATCAGACCGTGGGCCTGCTTGCGGGGGAGATAGCCGCAATCGCCCAGATGGCAAAGAACGAGCAGATACCATTTGGGCAGATTGGCGACGCCATCCGCCGCTATAAACTTGGCATTCAGGAGAACATGTGGGAGAAGCTCGACCGGGGGAAGATAGTGAACGCCGAGACCTTTTTGAGCGCCAGGGTCATGGGCCAGCCGGTGGCAGTGCGCCAGGCCGCCGATATACTTAAACGCTCGCGATTCAACCTCTCCGGGGCCCAGTTTTCCCGCTACCCGCAGCGCCCAAAGGGGATACTTTTCCTGTCCGGCCCTACCGGCGTAGGAAAGACCGAGCTTGCGAAGGCTGTAACTGAGCTGGTCTTCGGTTCGGCGACTCATTACATTCGCTTCGACATGAGCGAATTTGGGCACGAGCACTCGAACCAGCGCCTCATAGGCGCGCCTCCCGGCTATGTCGGCTACGACGTCGGGGGAGAGCTGACGAACGCCATGAAACAGAACCCGTTCTCGGTCGTACTCTTCGACGAGATAGAGAAGGCGCACCCCAGGATACTGGACATGTTCCTCCAGATCCTTGACGATGGACGCCTCACCTCTGGCAGGGGCGAGACGGCTTATTTCTCGGAGAGCCTGATAGTGTTCACCAGCAACCTGGGCATGTACGAACAACTCCCCGACGGCACGAAACGACCGCGCGTAACGCCGGAGATGCACTACAACGAAATAGCGACAAAAATAGGCGCCGCCATCGACGATTTTTTCAAGTACAAGATAAACCGCCCGGAGATCCTGAACCGTATGGGCAAAAATATCGTAGTTTTTGACTTCATAAGGCCAGAGACCGCGCGCAAGATTTTTGAGAGAATGATGAACAATATCCTCTTCCGGCTGGACGACAGCTACGGAATACGCCTAAGTTTCGAGGACACGGCCCTTCAGCGGCTGGCCGAGCTGGTCTGTTCGGATCTTTCGATGGGAGGGCGCGGCATAGGAAGCAACATAGAGACGTATTTTATGAACCCGCTCTCCCGCCGCCTATGCGAGCTGCACGATGGCGGACCCGGCGCTTTCGTCGTCAGGGACGTCAGGGAGACCCAGGATAGCTGGGATCTGGAGATGTGGTGACGGAGCCTCAGGGTATGGCGGACAGACTGCTCCTCCACCTCCTTCACTTCCCGGTCCGCTCACTGGGGCCTGGTGTGAGGACAGGACTCTGGGTTCAAGGCTGCCGCAGGCATTGTCCCGGCTGCATATTTCCCGAGGGCTGGGACTTCTCGGAGGACCGCGCAAAGCCGCTGGACGACGTAGAGGCTCTGCTGCGGCTTTACATGAACCGGACGCCCGCCCCGGATGGCCTCACGATATCTGGCGGCGAGCCGTTTGATCAGCCTGAGGCGCTGATCGGGCTGCTTCGCAGGGTGAGAGATATGGGGGTGGGCGACGTACTCATCTATAGCGGCTATAGCCTGGACGCGCTGCTCGATCTGTGCCCCGAGCTGCCGGATTTAGCGGCGGCGCTCGTGGACGGTCCATTTGAGATGGGAAACAAAACAGACTCCACGTGGCGCGGCTCCTCCAACCAGAACCTGACCATCTGGAGGACGAAATATTCCGCGCGTTACGAGGAGTGGGAGGGAGTGGAAGACCGCAGACTCCAGCTCGTGACCGATGAGGGACGCAAATTTCTCGTCGGCATACCTAAGCAGGAAGATGTGGAGCGGTTGAAGAGCGGAATTATCAATTTGGGGAAATCATACGGAGGGTGTTATGGAACTGGTTAAGCTCTGTCCGGCTTGCGGCGATGAGAATCCTATATCGGAGATCATCTGCCGCGTCTGCATGACAAACCTCTCCCTGGTGTCTCCGACACCAATGGGCAGCGCCGCCGCCGTTCATAACGAGCCGGAGGCAGGAGAGGGGGAGATAAGAGAGGAAGAGATGACTATTTCCTCCCAGCCGGCGGAGCTGGCTCTCTCCAGTATGTCCGACGGGCGCCAGGTTTCCGTTGGCAGCGGTTGCGTACTTGGGCGCAGCGGGACCGCCGGCGCGTTTTTCAGCGACTTGAAGACCGTCTCGCGCAGACACGCGAGGGTAGATTTCAGCGGCGGCTCGTGGCAGATCGAGGACCTTGGCTCGACCAACGGAACAAAACTCAATGGACGCTTCATTGAGCCTGGCCGTCCTTATACGTTAAAGGCAGGGGACATAATTGGGTTGTCAGCCGGCTGCGAATTGAGGGTGATGCGTTGAGCCTGGCCTTTATGACGCACCGCGGCACGGTTCGAGGCGAAAATCAGGACGCCTTGTGTCTCGCGGGCGAGATACGGTCCGGTGACATGGCTTCTCCCGAGACGAAAAAAACGGGAAGTTATCCACTGCTGTTTGCCGTGATCGACGGCATGGGCGGCTGCGAGGGAGGCGCCCATGCCGCTCGGATACTTGTCGAGGCGCTGGCCGAGGGCGTAAACGGAAAAATTTTCGGCGCCGATTTGGATCCCGAAGCGGATGAGCTGGCTCTGCGAAACCTGCTTCAGGCGGCCGCGCTCCACATGAAGGCCGCGGCGCTGGAGGTCCCCGATCTGGCTCAGATGGGGGCGACCGTCGCGGGGATTCTGCTGAGGGAGCGCAGCGCAGTCGTATTCAACTGCGGAGATTGCCGCGTCTATCGTTTCTCAGGCGCGGAAGCCGAACGACTGACGCATGAGCACTCGCTCGTTCAAGAGATGTTCGACAGGGGAGAGATAGACGAGGACGGCATGAGGACCCATCCTGGCAAGAACATAGTCACATCGGCCGTCTCGCCTGACGCCGCCATTGGATTCGAGTTCTACACGAGACCTCTCTCACGCTGCGAGGGCGACTCATATTTCATCTGCTCAGACGGAGTGTGGGAGGCGATGAACTCGCGGACACTTTCCCAGTGGCTGGCACGCCCGCTCCCGGATGCCGCCTCCGGCCTCTTCGCCGCCCTGATCGAGTCGGGCTGCCGTGACAACGTGTCGTTCATCTGGATAGACGCCGAGTGAGCCGGACAAAAAGCTGAGCTGGTTGTCCGGCTCTGTCGCCGTTTACAGGATCATCTCGCTGAGAGACGCTCCGGCTGGGACCATCGGGAAGACGTTCTGCCTCTGTGGTATCGGGATGTGGACAAGCACCGGACCAGGCGTCTCGATGGCCCGCTCTATCGACCGGCGCAGATTTCCAGGGTCGTCGGCAGTGAACGCCTCGACGCCCATTCCATGCGCTATCTTCACGAAGTCGGGGCATCTCGTGTAGATAGTGTGCGAAAAACGCTCGTCGTAGAAGAGCTGCTGCCACTGTCTCACCATGCCGAGGCAATTGTTGTCGAGGAGCAGGACCTTTATCGGCAGACCGTACCTTGCGTAGGTGTCCAGCTCCTGTATGTTCATCATCGCGCTTCCGTCCCCGGCTATGCATACTATCGGCAGATCCGGCCTCGCAAAATGTGCCCCTATCGATGCCGGAAGTCCGAAGCCCATCGTGCCCAGGCCTCCCGAAGTTAAAAAACGCCTCGGATGGAGCGATTTGTAGTACTGCGCGGCCCACATCTGATGTTGGCCGACCTCGGTTGTGACTATGGCCTCATCCTTCAGTACGTCGGACAGGGCGTCCATTATCTGCCAGGGGTAGACGGCGCCGTCATTCGCCTCGCGCCGCAGCGGCTCGTTCTCGTCCATCACCCTTATCTCTTCCCGCCAAGCTCGGCGCTCCGGGGAGTCATGCCCGGCGGCTTCCGCCGTGAGGAGATCGAGGATCCGGCCGGCGTCCCCTATCAGATACAGGTGCGTCTCGATATTTTTGTCTATCTCGGCTACGTCCAGGTCTATATGGATAACTCTCGCTTTTTGCGCGAAGTCCGCGTGTTTGCCCGTACTCCTGTCGCTCAGCCTGGAACCGACCACAATCAGGACGTCTGCCTTGGAGAGGGCACGGTTTACCGCCGCGTTCCCGTGCATGCCCACCATGCCAATGGCGTTCGGGTGATCCCCGGGAATGCTGCCCTTTCCGAGAAGGGAGGTCGCCACCGGCAGCTCTAGTTTCTCGCTGAAATTTTTCATAGGTTCGAACGCGCGCGAGATGTTTACCCCGTTGCCCGCTATCACCAGCGGCCGTTTTGCGTCACGAATCATGGCGGCCGCCATATCGAGGTTATCCAGTTCCTCCGGCAGATCCGCGCTGTAGCCGGGATAATTCACCTCTTTGGGGCGCTCGTACCCGCACTTCGCCCTCTGTACGTCGACAGGGAAATCCACTATGACAGGGCCGGGCCTGCCTGTGGACGCTATGTACATCGCGTCGCCTATGGCCTGGGGTATTTCATCAGGCGATCGCACCTGCAAACTGTGTTTGACGATAGGCAGGGATATCCCGAGTATGAAGGCCTCCTGGAAGACATCCGTTCCTATGGAGCCTGTCGCCACTTGGCCTGTCACAGCCACGAGGGGCGAGGAGTCCATGTATGCCGTCGCTATCCCGGTCACCAGGTTCGTGGCGCCCGGTCCGGATGTCGCGACACAGACGCCCACCTTGTCCCCGGCTCGCGAGTAGCCGTCCGCGGCGTGAGCTGCGGCCTGTTCGTGCCGGACGAGCACATGTTTTATAGGAGAATCGAATATCGCGTCATAAAGGGGTATGACAGTTCCGCCCGGTATGCCGAAAATCGTCTCCACGCCCTCGTCCTCAAGGGATTTCATAAGTATCTGAGCGCCTGTAAGTTCCATTTTTTCAACCCGCTCCTGAAAATACTTAATTCTCGGGCGCCTCTTTTTTATCGAGCCAGGGCATCATGCCGCGAAGATCGTGCCCCACCTTCTCTATCAGCTGGTCATGCTCCCTGAGGACCCACTTCTTCATTCTCGGGCGGCCAGCCTGATTTTCGAGTATCCAGTCCTTGGCGAACGTGCCGTCCTGAATTTCGCTAAGCAACTGCTTCATCGCCCCGCGCGTGTTTTCATCGATGATGCGCTTGCCCGCCACGCTGTCGCCATACTTTGCGGTGTCGCTGATGGAGTAGCGCATCCATGAAAATCCGCCCTCGAAGATCAGATCGACGATGAGCTTCATCTCGTGCAGGCATTCGAAATACGCTATCTCAGGCTGGTAACCGGCCGCGACCAGGGTCTCGAACCCGGCCTTGATTAGCTCGGTGACGCCGCCGCAGAGGACTGCCTGCTCGCCGAAGAGATCCGACTCCGTCTCCTCGGCAAATGTGGTCTCGATCATGCCGGATCTGCCTCCGCCTATGCCGGACCCGTATGCCAAGGCTATCTCCTTTGCTCTGCCGGACGTGTCCTGATAGACCGCGAGCAGCACAGGGACTCCCTTGCCGTCCGCGTACATGCGACGCACTATGTGGCCGGGACCCTTGGGGGCTATCATGAAGACATCGTTCCCCTTCGCGGGGACGACCTGCCCGTAGTGAATGGCGAACCCGTGCGCGAAAGCGAGCACAGCGTCTTTTTTCATGTTCGGCGCTACCTGATCCCTGTAGATTGCGGCCTGGAGGTGATCCGGCATCAGGAACATGATGATGTCCGCCTGCTTCGCGGCCTCGGAAACGGTGAAGACCTTGAATCCGTCCGCCTCGGCGGTCTTGCGCGACTTGCTTCCCTCATGCAGGCCTATTATCACCGATATTCCGCTGTCCTTGAGGTTTTGGGCATGAGCGTGCCCTTGGCTGCCGTAGCCCAGTATCGCCACCGACTTGTTCTCGAGTATTTACAGATTTGCGTCCCTGTCGTAATAAACATGAGCCATTTCTCAAACACTCCTTAAATATGATTTATGTATATCAGCGTTATGGCGCGGGAACGGACTAACTGTTCCCGACGCCAGCCAGCAGATATTCGATCTTGCACTCTTCCCCCTGGTTCTCCATGTTTAAACGCTCCTCGTTTTTCACGCTGTGGAAACCGGAGCGTCCAAGGGCCACTGAGCCGGAACCGGCTATCTCCATTATGCCGTAGATGCGGAGCGCCTCGGTGCAGGCGGACAGCTTGCCCTCATCTCCCGTGACCTCCAGTGTGAGCGCGTCGCTCCCCATGTCTACCACCCTGCAGCGAAAGACATCCGCGATCTGAAGGATGTGCGGTCTCGTCTCCATCGTGGCCCTCACTTTTATGAGAGAGAGCCATCTCTCGACGAATTTGCCCTGTTTGCTGAGGTTTTCCACCGAGATGACCTCTATGATCTTGCTCAGCTGTTTGCGGATTTGTTCGAGCGCCCACTCGTCCCCGTCCACTATTATTGTGAAGCGGGATATGTCGGGCGTGGTCGTCCGGCTGACGCTCAGGCTCTCGATGTTGAAGTTCCGCTTGTAGAAGAGGCTCGCCATCCTCATGAGTACGCCAGGGCTGTCCTGTGTCAAAACGCTGAAAGTACATCTCATTTTTAAATCCCCTCCGGTTCATAAAAAATAAACCGGGCCGGAACCCTGAGGGTCCCGGCCCGGTATCTCGGTCCGCCAGTTCAGGCGCCAACCGACCCCGGACAGGACCCGCGGCTAATCACCAGAACCAGCAGAATAATAACAGAACTGTTTACTATATTCTGATTCATAACGAATCCCTCCTCGGCGGCGCAAGATTTAAACGAGTGTCATTTTATATACCAAATCATTATCTGTCAATAGGCGCAACGATAGTTGATATTCGATTGAAGTATATTGACAAAATATGACGACGATAAAGCGCTGATTATCTACCCGTGCGAGAATGTCTCCATTCCGCCTCCGTAGAGTTTCTGCGAAAAATCGCTTATTCCAGGTATCCCGCAGGCGTCGGCCCGGCAGTGCTGACAGTGGTGGAAGACGTCCAGGTGTTTGGACGCCGAGTCCTTCGCCTTCCGCAGCATGTCGCAGTCCGGCTGTTCTATATGAGACAGCTCATGCTGCGGTATCAGCGGTATTATATTGTACTTGCGCGCCCCGGCTTCTCCCGCGGCTTTTGCGATGTCCTCTATATGTTCGTCGTTTATTCCGGGTATCAGTACGGTATTCACCTTGATCACAGCGCCGAGCGCGCTTGCCTTTCTGATGCCTTCGAGCTGTCTCTCCGTAAGGACGGCCATATCTCTTCCGGTCAGGACATGGCCGTCAAGTATGACGTAGGAGACTACCTTCTCCAGAATGTCGGGATCGATGGCGTTAACCGTCACGGTGATTGTGCTGACTCCGACATCCATCAGCTCCTCCGCCTTGTCAGGGAGAAGCAGGCCGTTTGTGCTGAGGCAGTTTATCAGGTTCGGATACGCCTCGTGTACCGCCCGAAACGTTTCCATGGCCGAGTCGGTGGCTAGAGTGTCGCCTGGACCCGCTATGCCGACTACAGTTATGTCCGGGCAAAGTTCGAGCGCCCTGCGTACCGTATCCACCGCGTCCTCCGGCCTAAGGATCCCGGCCGTCACGCCGGGGCGGACCTCATCTCTGTTGAAGGCGCGGTTGCAAAACCGGCACTGTATGTTACAGGCGGATGAGACTGGCAGATGAAGCCTGCCAAATTTATTGTGAGCCCCCTCCCCGAAGCATGGGTGGAGTTGGCTGACCTTCAGTCCCGCATTTTGAGTCGCGGTGTTCATATATAAAGCGCGTTCGTTTTAATTTCAAGCCTGACCATTAGGGCGCCCCCCGAAATATACCATTAAACCTACTAATATACAGGTTATTTATTATCGCGTAATTATACGCGCCGAATGGAGCTTGTCAAGCTCTGCCCAGCAGGCTTTGACCCGCTTATAATTTATAATTTACCTACGCCGTTCTCTGAGGGGCAAGCCTGGCGTTTGTTTGAAGGATCGCATAGTACCCTTGACACCAGTGACAGCTTGATATATGTTATATCGAACGATAAATCGTGAAATTATTTGCGAATCACATAGTTCTTCATTATATATTAAATATTTAAAGATCATGCGGCTTTGAGGCGCAAGAAAAATACTGAAATAGGGAGGCCAAAACGATGAAGGGTTTCGCAATGCTCAAACTTGGCGAAGTTGGGTGGATCGAGAAGGAGAAACCCACAG
>JAITNX010000200.1 GCA_031290235.1 Synergistaceae bacterium
CCGGAGACAGCAGCACATTCGAGGTGAAGCTGATAGCGCCTATAGCGATGGAGCCCGGTCTGCGTTTCGCCGTGCGCGAGGGCGGCCGCACAGTCGGGGCCGGCGTCGTCACGGAGATAACCGAATAGTTATCGGAGGGTATGACCTTGGCGAAAAACATTCGCATTAAATTGAAAGCATTTGACCACAGGGTTCTGGACGCTTCCGCTGTGCAGATAGCCGACACTGCCGGCAGGACCGGGGCGAAGGTTTTCGGGCCAATTCCCCTGCCGACGGAAAACAAGAAGTTTACGGTCCTGAAGTCCCCTCACAAGGACAAGGATGCTCGCGAGCAGTTCGAGATAAGGACCCACAAACGCCTGATCGACATTATCGATCCGACACAGAAGACCATGGAGGCCCTTATGCAGCTCAACCTCCCGTCTGGCGTCGACATACAGATTAAGCTCTAGACATCGGCGATCCAAAAAGGAGTGAATGGTATGAGCATTGGAGTTCTGGGGAAAAAAGTGGGCATGACTCAGGTCTTTGGCGAGGACGGGCGCGCTGTGCCGGTAACCGTCATCGAAGCCGGGCCCTGTCCTGTCGTAGAGATACGCACCCCGGAAAAAAACAGCTATTCCGCGGTCCAGCTGGGTTTCGTGGACGAGAAACCGGGCCACGTGAACAAACCCATGAAGGGCTACTTCGAGAAAAGTGGAGTGACGCCTAAGCGTTGGCTGCGCGAGTTTAGGGTTGAGGATGCCTCGGGCTACACTGTCGGGCAGGAGATCACTGTCGAGCTTTTTAAGGACGGCGATATAGTCGATGTCCGTGGCGTGAGCAAAGGCAAGGGCTATCAGGGCGGAATGAAACGCCACCACTTCGCCGGTGGTCCGGCGAGTCACGGCGCTTCCAAGGTCCACAGGAAGCCAGGTTCAAGCGCGGCAAACAGTTATCCCGGACATATTTTCAAGGGCAAGAAGATGGCAGGTCGCATGGGCGGAGAGCGCGTCACGACGAAGGGTTTGTCGGTGTTCTCTGTTGACGCCGAGAACAACCTCATCCTGATTCGCGGTTCAGTGCCAGGCGCAAACAATGGGCTCGTGCTCATTATGAAGACGGCGTGACGGAGGGGGCGAAAAGAATGCCGGCAGTAAAACAGGTAAACTTCGGCGGGGAGGTCACTGGCGACTTTGAACTCTCCAGCGAAATTTTCGAAGCCCCTGTCCATGTATACGCGATGCATCAGGTGGTGGTGGCTCACCTCGCCAATATGCGGGTTGGGACCCACAACACCAAGGATCGCGGGGACGTGCGCGGCGGCGGACGCAAACCGTGGCGGCAGAAGCACACTGGCCGCGCCCGCGTGGGCAGCACAAGATCGCCGCTCTGGGTGGGCGGCGGAGTGGCTCATGGGCCGCACCCGCGCGACTATCATCAGAAGGTGAACAGAAAGGTTCGCAGAATAGCGCTCAAGAGCGCTCTGACTCTAAAGGTTCAGGAGAACAACATGCTGGTCGTCGAAGGCTTGAAATTGGACGCTCCGAGGACAAAGGCGATGATATCGTTCCTGGACAAGATCGGTCCGGTCAAGAAGCCGCTCTTCCTGCTTCACGAGAGCAATGGCCCGGTTGTGAAGTCGGCGTCGAACATCCCGGGAGCGATGGTCCTTCATGTGGACAGCGTGAACGTCTATGACATATTGAATCACGTTAAGCTCATAGCGACACCCGAGGCCGTGAGACATCTCGAGGAGGTGTTCGGCTCATGATCGCGTTAGCTCACGACATAATATTGCGTCCGATCATAACGGAGAAAAGCAGCAGGCTGATGGCGCTGAACAAGTATACGTTCGAGGTGCTGCCGCAGGCCAACAAGATAGAGATAAGGAAAGCTGTCGAGGAGGTCTTCAAGGTCAAGGTAACCAGCGTTCATACAATAAAAGTCCGTTCGAAGCCAAAGAAGATGGGCAGGTTCTCCGGGCGCTCGCGCTCATGGAAAAAAGCCATCGTCACATTGCTGGCTGGCGAGCGCATCGAATTTTTCGATGGCGCTGGCATTTAGGAGGGGTTGAGACATGGGTATCAAAAAATATCGTCCCACCACGCCAGGCCGGCGTTTTATGACGTCTCCCGATTACTCGGAGATTACGAAGAGCAAGCCTGAGCGCAGCCTGACTGAGTCGCTGAACTCGCACGGCGGACGCAACAACACCGGGCGCATCACTATGCGCCACCGGGGGGGCGGTGCTCGCAAGATCTACAGGATTATAGACTTCAAGCGCGATAAGATTGGGGTTCCAGGGCGTGTCGCTTCAATCGAATACGACCCGAACCGCTCCGCCCGCATTGCCCTGATAAACTACGCGGACGGCGAGAAACGCTACATCTTGGCGCCTGTGGGCATTGGGGTCGGCGATAGCATAGTGGCAGGACCAGACGCCGACATAAAGCCCGGCAACGCACTCAAACTCAGGAATATACCGGATGGAACTCTCATCCACAACATTGAGCTTGAGCCTGGTAGAGGCGGAGTCGCGGTCCGCTCCGCGGGAACTTCCGCTCAGCTAATGGCAAAAGAGGGCAAGTATGCCTTCGTCCGTATGCCGTCGAGTGAGCTGAGACTCATTCTGCTGGAGTGTTCCGCCACCATAGGCCAGGTTGGCAACGAGGAACATGAAAACGTTGTTTACGGCAAGGCTGGGCGTATCCGCTGGAAGGGGCGCCGCCCCCATGTTCGTGGTATGGTGATGAACCCTGTTGATCACCCGATGGGCGGTGGCGAGGGGCGCAGCAAGTCCAACAAACACCCCGTCTCCCCATGGGGAACCCCGGCAAAGGGCTACAGGACGCGCAAGCGCAAGCCGTCGGATAAGTTCATTGTCCGCAGACGCAGCAAGTAGCGCACTGGGAGGTATAGAGTATGTCACGTTCGCTTAAAAAAGGACCTTACGTGGATGCGAAGCTGCTGAAGCGCATAGAGGATATGAACGAATCCGGCAGAAAAAGGGTCATTAAGTCATGGGCCAGGAGTTCGAGCATCACTCCTGAAATGATAGGGCACACGATAGCGATTCACAACGGAAAGATGCACGTACCTGTTTACATCAGCGACAACATGATCGGCCACAAGCTCGGGGAGTTCGCGCCCACCCGCCGGTTCGGCGGTCACGCCGGGCAGGAGCGCTCCTCAAAGGTGAAGAGGTAAAGGATATGGCTAAGAACAATCAGGAAGCTGACAATCGTGAAGTTCTGGAGGCGCATGCTACAGCCTGGCAGGTCAGGATTTCGACCGACAAGGCGCGTCAGGTTCTCGAGCTGATTCGCGGCAAGAGGGCGTCCGACGCGCTGACTATCCTCAAATTTACGCCGAACAAGGGGGCCCGGTACATCGAGAAGGCGCTGAAGAGCGCCCTCGCAAATGCTGAGCACAACCTGGGCCTCGACCTGGACAACCTGGTCGTAGTAAAAGCCACGGCGGATCAGGGAGCCTACATGAGGCGTTTTCGTCCCGTCTCGCACGGACGCGCGCATGCCTTTAGGCATCACACGAGCCACATTACTGTCGCAGTGGCAGAGAAATAAGGAGGGGTGACGGTGGGTCAGAAAGTTCACCCGGTTGGTTATCGTCTGGGCGTTATTTACGATTGGGAGTCGCGCTGGTATGCGCATGGCCGTAACTATGCCAAGCATCTGCACGCGGATCTTCGCCTCCGCAAATGGCTGAAAAAGCGCTGGGAAAACGCCGGGATCAGCAGGATTGAGATAGAGCGCATTGGAAACGTAATGAGGTTTACCGTCTTCACGGCGCGCCCTGGCGTAGTAATAGGCAAGGGCGGCGCTGAGATTCAGTCCATAAGGGACGAGCTTCAGGCTATGACCGGAAGCCGAATCATGATCAACATTCAGGAGATCAAAAGCCCTGACAGCGAGGCACAGGTCGTAGCGGAAGGGGTTGCGTCAGCCCTGGAGCGCCGCATCAGCTTCAGGAGAGCGATGAAGCAGTCGATATTTCGGGCCATGAAGTCCGGCGCGAAGGGTATCAAGATTCAATGCTCCGGCAGACTTGGAGGAGCCGAAATAGCGCGCACAGAGTGGTACCTGGAGGGTCAGTTGCCGCTCTCGACGTTGCGCGCCGACATAAACTACGGCTTCGCGGAAGCGCACACCATATACGGAGTCATTGGGGTGAAGGTCTGGATATACAAAGGCGAGGTAATGGAGCGCCCATTGGCATTCGACACCGAGTCCACAAGCGCAGCTAAGGAGAGGAGGTAGCGAGTTATGCTGTCCCCCAAGAGGGTAAAATACCGCAAGCCGCACCTGACTCCGCTCCGCGGCATTTCAAAGGGAGCGACGAAGGTCGATTTCGGTGAGTTCGGGCTTCAGGCTCTTGAGAACGGTTGGATCACGGCCCGTCAGATTGAGGCGGTTCGCGTGGCTATATCCCGTAAAATGAAAAAAGGCGGCAAGATATGGATAAGGATCTTCCCGGACCGTCCTGTCACTCAGAAGCCGCTTGAAACCCGTATGGGAAAGGGAAAGGGCAACGTGGAATACTGGACCGCCGCCGTAAAGAGAGGGCGTGTTATGTTCGAAATAGAGGGCGTGCCTCGCGAGACAGCCGAAGAGGCTTTCCGCACAGCATCCTTCAAACTCCCCATCAAGGTCAGGCTCTTATGCAGAGAGGGAGTGGGTGGTTGATATGGATGCGAAGACACTTCGTGAGTTGACGGTAGACGAGCTGCGCGAAAAGCATCGCCAGTATAAAGAGGAGCTGTTCAACCTGAGATTTCAGAACGCGATCGGACAACTTGGCAACACGAGCAGGATAAAGGAAGTCCGGCGCACCATTGCGCGAGTCCTCACCGTTATGCAGGAGAAGGAAGACGCAGTGCAGAGCGCGGGAGTAAGGGGGTAATTCGCGATGGAGGAACAACGCACTCCTCATCGTAAAGTAAGGGCAGGGGTAGTCGTCAGTGATAAAATGGACAAGACAGTGGTCGTCCGGGTTGATAGGATGTCCAAGCACCCATTGTATGGCAAACCGGTCCAGCGCATCAAAAAATACATGGCGCACGACGAGGTAAACGAGTGTCGCCCTGGCGACAAAGTATTGATAGAAGAGACCAGACCCTTGAGCAGGCATAAGAGGTGGAAGGTCGCACAGATCATTGAGCGCGCGCCCATTCTGGGCGACGAGGCGCATGAGGAGGCATAGGGGATGATTCAGCTCCGCACAGTTCTCAACGTCGCAGACAACTCCGGCGCGAAGAAGATCCTATGCATCCAGGTGAAGGGTGGTTCCTATCGTAAAGTTGGTTCGGTAGGCGACATCATTGTCGCGTCGGTCAAGGAGGCAATTCCCAACAGCAACGTCAGCAAGGGAGACGTCATCAGGGCCGTCATCGTCCGCACGAAAAAGGAAGTCCGCCGCAGGGACGGTTCATACGTTCGCTTTGACGACAATGCGGCCGTGCTTATAGACAACAACGGAGACCCTAAGGGCACCCGCATATTTGGTCCCGTTGCCCGCGAGTTAAGGGAGAAGCGCTACATGCGTATAGTCTCCCTCGCTCCGGAAGTCGTTTAGGGGGGCTTCGACAATGGCAAAGATGCGTATTCGCAAGGGCGACCGCGTGTATATCATCTCCGGCAAGGACAAGGGCAAGGAGGGCAAGATACTGCGTAGGGATATCGCAAGGGAGTTGATCGTGGTTGAGAACGTCAACATGGTCACGAAGAGTACCCGTCCCACTCAAAAGAACCCCAGGGGTGGCCTTATAAAGATGGAGGCGCCGATAAACGCCTCAAAGGCGATGCTGGTCTGTCCCTCGTGCGGCAAACCGACTCGTGTGTCGAGGGCATTTCTCGACAGTGGCGCAAAGGTCCGCGTATGCAAAAAATGCGGCGAAATTGTCGACAAGTCATAAGGAGGGTCGAAGATGACTATACGTCTCCTGGATAAATACAAGAGAGAAGTCGCGCCCCGCCTGAAGACTCAGTTCGGCTACAAGAGTACGATGGAGTTGCCGAGCCTGCTCAAGATAGTCGTCAACATCGGAGTCAGCGAGGCAAAACAAGACATGAAGTACATGGAGGCCGCAATATCGGAGCTCGCAACGATCACAGGACAGAAGCCGATGATGAAGCGCGCCAAGAACTCGGTTGCGGGATTCAAGGTCCGCGAGGGGATGCCGGTGGCATGTTGCGTAACGCTCAGGGCCGCTAAGATGTGGGAGTTTGCCGACAGGCTTATCAGCATAGCGCTGCCGCGCATAAAAGACTTCCAGGGCGTGGCGCGGCGTGGTTTTGACGGCAGGGGCAATTACAACCTCGGGCTCCGCGAACAGCTTCTTTTTCCCGAGATCGAATACGACAAGGTCATCCGTATGCGCGGCATGAACATCACGTTTGTGACTAGCGCCCGCACGGACGAGGAGGCTTTTGCCCTTCTGTCTGAGCTCGGGATGCCCTTCAGCAAGTAGGAGGGACTATTATATGGCGCGCAAGAGTTTGCGTAACAAGGCTCAGGCAGAGCCGAAATTCAAGGTGAGACGCTACAACCGCTGCCCCCTTTGCGGCCGTCCGCGGGGTTACATGCGGATGTTCAATATGTGCCGCTGCTGTTTCAGGAGCCTGGCTCGCGAGGGAAAGATCCCCGGCGTTGTCAAGTCGAGCTGGTAGGGCGCGAAGGGAGGATCGATGGGGATGCACGTTACAGATCCTGTGGCCGATATGCTCACTCGCATTAGGAATGCGAACATCGTGTACCATGAGATGGTGGATATGCCCATAAGCAAGCTGCGTCTGGAGATTGCACGTATTCTCAAGGACGAGGGCTATATCCGCAACTACAAGACAGTCACGGACCCGAAGCTTCCGGTGCCTACGCTGCGGCTGTACATGAGTTACGGTGCCGGCAGGGAGAGGGTCATTCAGGGACTCCGCCGTATAAGTAAGCCGGGCCGCCGCATCTACGTTCACAAAGAGGACGTGCCAAAGGTGATGGGCGGACTCGGGATAGCGCTTATTTCTACTTCAAACGGACTCATGACCGACGCGGAGGCGCGCAAGCGCGGACTTGGCGGCGAGGTCATGTGCTACGTCTGGTGAGGAGGATGGCGGATGTCTCGCATAGGTCGTAAACCGATCCCGCTGCCAAAAGGAGTCGACGTCAAAATTGACGGCAGCGAGGTCACTGTCAAGGGCTCGAAGGGTTCTCTGTCTTTCGGCATAATGTCTGGCATTTCCGTTTCAATTGACGACGGAAAAGTCGTGGTGAAACGGGCGAACGATGAGAAAAACATCAAGGCGGCCCACGGAATGACAAGGGCCATTCTGAGCAACATGGTCACCGGGGTGAGCCAGGGCTTCGAGAAAGCGCTGGAGATAATAGGCGTGGGATACAGAGTCCAGATGCAGGGCAAGAACCTTGTGCTGGCGCTCGGTTTCTCACATCCGATAGAGTTAGCGCCGCCGGTCGGTATAGAGATCGCGGTGGACGGCCCAACGAAGGTCATTGTCCGCGGTATCGACAAGCAGCTCGTGGGTCAAGTGGCAGCCAACATCAGGGAGTACCGCCCGCCAGAGCCTTATAAGGGCAAGGGCATCCGCTACGTTGGCGAATATGTTATCCGCAAGGCCGGCAAAGCCGGCGGCAAATAAGTCGCGAGGTGATGTGAGATGATAAAAACACGCAGCCGCAACGAGATGCGCGTACATCGTCACCGCCGTCTGCGTAAGCGCGTCGCCGGGACGGGGGATCGCCCGCGCCTGTCGGTGTTTCGCAGCCTGAAGCATATTTATGCGCAGCTGATAGACGATGAGGCGGGGAGAACTCTCCTCGCGGCCTCGACCTTGGACAAAGCCCTGTCCGACTCATTGAAGAGCGGCGGGGATCAGGAGGCGGCCAAAAGCGTGGGCAAGCTCATAGCAGAGCGCGCTCTCGCTAAGGGGATAACGACAGTGGTGTTCGATAGAGGCGGCCATATGTTTCAGGGGCGGGTCAAGGTGCTCGCCGACGCCGCGCGAGAAGCCGGCCTGAAGTTCTAGGGAGGGAAGACGTTGGCAACCCAAAATCAACAGCAGAAGAGCTATAGCAGCAAGGGCATGGAGCTGACGGAAAGAGTCGTGTCCATAAACAGGGTCAGCAAAGTCGTCAAGGGAGGCAAAAGGTTCCGTTTCTCCGTGCTGGTTGTCGTTGGCGATGGAATTGATCAGGTTGGAATCGGCATGGGCAAGGCGCGGGAGATCTCAGAGGCCGTGCGCAAGGGCATTGACCATGCGAAGAAGAACATGCTCGACCTCAAGAAGGTCGGCAACACGATACCGCATCCCATTCAGGGAAAGTTTGGCGCCGCGGAGGTCCTAATCAGGCCGGCTGCGCCAGGTACCGGAGTCATAGCTGGCGCGGTTGTCCGCGCCATCATGGAGCTGGGGGGAGTCAAGGACGTTCTGACGAAGGTCATAGGGCGCACATCGAACCCGATTAACGTGGCGTACGCGACCTTTGAGGCTGTCCGCGGCCTGAGGACGCCGGAAGAGGTCCGGCGCCTCCGCGGTAAGGAGACACGCGCGGCTGCGTCCGCGTAGGGGCAGGAGGGTTGATCATGTCCAAACTATTGGTCACATGGAAAAAAAGCGCAATCGGTCGTCCTGACATCCAGGCTCGAACGATAAGGGCGCTGGGTCTGCACAGGCTCAATCAGATCGTTGTACACGAGGACACTCCGCAGGTGCGCGGAATGATACACAGCGTTGGACACTTGGTGGAGTTTACAACGGATGATGCGGGAGGAGATAATTGATGAACCTTCATGATTTATCTCCGGCGCCTGGCTCCAGGCGTAAGCCGAAGAGGTTGGGCATCGGTATAGGCAGCGGTCGCGGCAAGACGTCAGGGAAGGGTCACAAGGGACAGAAGGCTCGTGCGGGACACAGCGTCAGCCTGCATTTTGAAGGAGGGCAGATGCCCCTTTCGCGGAGAATACCGAAGAGGGGTTTCAGCAACTTCAGGCACGCCATGAACTATCAGACAGTGAACTTGAAGGACCTCGACGAACGATTCGAGGCCGGCGCGGTCGTCGCCGCTTCTGACCTTCACTCACACCGTCTTGTCTCAAACCCGGAAGCCCCAGTCAAGATACTTGGCGATGGAGACCTCACAAAAAGCCTCACGGTGAAGGCGAATGCCTTCAGCGCCTCCGCAAGGACAAAAATAGAGTCCGCGGGCGGAAAGGCCGAGGTGATCTAGGGTGATAAGCGGGTTCCGGGATGCATTTCGACTGCCGGATCTCAAAAGGCGAATACTCTTTGTCATAGGCGCGCTGTTTGTCTACAGGCTTGGAGCGCACATACCGACGCCCGGGATAGATTCGGACGCCATGGCTTCGCTTTTCGCGCAGGGCGGAGGCGTCCTAGGTTTTCTGGACCTCTTCGCCGGCGGCGCGCTAAGTCGGTTTAGTATATTTGCCCTTGGAGTGGCTCCTTATATTAACTCCAGCATTGTCATGCAGCTTTTGGTCGTAATATTCCCCGCCCTTGAGAAAATGCAAAAGGAGGGAGAGGAAGGCCGTAAGAAGATCACCCAGTACACGAGGTATGGCACGATATTCTTTGCGCTGGTTCAGGCGGTCGGCATGACGACGTGGCTCAAAAACTTGCAGCCTCCTATATTCACCGGCAATTTGCTGGAGATGATAATAGTCGTCGTTACCGTGACCACCGGCTCCGTAGTGGTCATGTGGCTCGGCGAGGTAATGTCAGACCACGGCATAGGCAACGGAATTTCGCTTTTGATCTACGCTGGCATAGTCGCTCGTCTGCCTCAGGCGATAGGGCAGACTGTGACGCTGGTTTCTAACAGAGAGATGAACCCTGTTACCCTTATAGTGGCCCTAATGATCATGGTGGCTGTCATAGCGGGGTGCGTTTGCCTTCAAGAGGGGCAACGCAGACTGCCGGTTCAGTATGCGAAGCGCATGGTTGGCAACAAGGTGTACGGTGGGCAGAGCACATTCATCCCCCTAAAGGTGAACACCTCCGGGGTCATCCCGATAATTTTCGCGTCATCGGTGCTGCTTTTTCCACAGACCATAGCAGGTTTCTTCACTGGTTCCTGGGCGCTAGCCATTCAAAGCGTATTCTCGCAGTCGCACCCAGTGTATATTCTGTTGTACGTGCTGTTCATAGTGTTCTTCTCGTATTTCTATACGGCTGTAGTCTTCAACCCTTCGGAACTCTCCAACAACATGAAAAAATATGGAGGGTTCATACTGGGAATAAGGCCGGGCAGGCCGACCACTGACTACATCGAGCGGGTGATGAACCGGATCACGCTGGGCGGAGCGGTGGCATTGGCAATAGTGGCCCTCGTCCCGACTCTGATGTCCGCTGGTATGCGGATAAACTCGTTTTACTTCGGCGGCACAGCTATACTGATAGTGGTCGGCGTTGCCCTGGATACCATTCATCAGGTCGAAGGACAGATGTTGATGCGCCATTACGACGGCATCCTGAAGCGCCGCAGCAAGAGCGGAGGTCTTCTGTAATCGCCCCGCTGCGATGGAGGGGAGGTCTTTTATGCGTATAATCCTGTTGGGCCCGCCTGGATCTGGCAAGGGGACGCAAGCTGTGGCTGTGAGGGAGCGGTATAAAACCGCTCATATATCGACCGGCGATATGCTGCGCGAGAATCTCAAGTCCGGCACGGATCTGGGTGTTGCGGCCAAGGAATTTATGGACGCTGGGAAACTCGTGCCGGATGACGTCATAATAGGTATGGTACGGACGAGGCTTGGGAAGGAAGACGCTAAGGCTGGTTTCCTGCTGGACGGTTTTCCACGCACCATCTCTCAGGCTGAGGCGCTGAACGCGCTCATGAGCGAGATGGGGATCTCTCTGGATGCCGTTGTCCTGCTTGAGATATCGGACGATGCTGTCGTAGGAAGGCTTTCAGGACGTCGGGTGTGCTCGGGATGCGGCGCTATTTATCATGTTGCGGGGCATCCCCCGAAGTCGCTCGGTGTATGCGATTTGTGCGAAGGATCAGTGGTTCAGCGCGATGACGACTCCGAGTCGGTCATCCGCGACAGGCTCGCCGTGTATCACAACCAGACATTCCCGCTCGTGGAGTACTACGAGGGCGAAGGGTCGCTTTGCAAGGTTAAGGCGGATGGTCCTTCCGACGCGGTTCTGAGGTATCTGGAGTCGAATGGGGTCGGCAGATAATGGTGACGCTCAAGAAACCGGATGAGATTGATAAAATGAAGCTGGCTGGCGGCGTTGTAGCTAACGCGCACAAGCTCATGCGAGAGATGGTGTGTCCAGGAATAGACACGCTCTCGCTGGACGAGGCGGTAGAAGAGCTGATAATCCGCGAGAACGCTCTGCCTTCTTTTAAGGGCTACAGGGTTCCAGGTATAAAAACCCCGTTTCCGGGCGCGATTTGCGTCTCGATAAACGAGGAGGTTGTCCACGGCATCCCGTCCAGGGAGCGCGTACTGAAAGAGGGAGACATCGTCAGCATCGATGTCGGCGCCTTCAAGGACGGTTATCACGGCGACGCCGCTTGCACATATCCTGTTGGAGAGCATATTTCGGCTGAGCGCGAACGCCTGATGGAGACGACGCTTGAGGCGCTGCACATAGGCCTTTCCTGCGTGAAGCCTGGAAACACGATAGGCGACATAGGAGCCGCCATAGAAAAATGGGTCCGCGCCAGGGGCTGCGGACTCGTAAGGGACTACGCCGGGCATGGAATTGGGAGACGCATGCACGAGGCGCCGCAGGTTCCTAACTACGGCAGAGCCGGAAACGGGATGATCATGAAGGCTGGGATGACGTTTTGCGTCGAGCCGATGGTCATGAGCGGCGCCGAGCCGGTTCGAAGCACTGATAACGGTTGGACGGTAGTGACCAAGGACGGCTCTGACTCCGCACACTTCGAACACACCCTCCTGGTCACGGAGGATGGCGTTATGATACTTACGCCATGGGAATGAGTTGTGAAAATGACGCAGTATTCCCCTTAGGCAGTTTGGTCCTGGTAAAGCGCGGCAGACACACAGGTTCCGTTTGCGTAGTCGTCGGCTTTGAAAAAACTTCAAGAGGCGATAGGATCATGTTAGCCGACGGAAGACGGTTTAAAGTGGGACGGCCCAAACGGAAGAACGTGCGCCATATCGATGCGACTGGAGAGGTCGTTATCGAGGTTGCGCAGAGACTCGAAAGGGGAGACTCCCTCGACGACGGATGGTTGTGCGAGATTTTGTCACGAGGCGGGAGATAGGGTCTTTACAGCTTATTCTGGAGACTGAGGAGGATGGTTTGTTCGAATGGCAAAAGACGACGTCATCGAGGTCAAGGGCAAGGTCGTGGAGCCTCTGCCCAACGCGATGTTCAGGGTGGAACTCGAAAACGGGCATAAGATCCTTGCCCATGTGTCGGGCAAGATGAGGATGCATTTTATTCGCATTCTCCCAGGCGACAGAGTCCTGATACAGCTCACGCCCTACGATCTGACGCGAGGCAGAATAGTCTACAGATATAAGTGATTTCATAAGAGCCATAATTTTTTTGGCATCGGCAGGGAGGATGTTGGTATAATGAAAGTAAGGCCGTCTGTCAAGACCGTTTGCGAATACTGCAGGATAATAAAGCGGCACGGAGTGGTTCGTGTCATCTGCAGCAGGAATCCGAGACATAAACAGCGCCAGGGCGCGAGGAGGTAGGGTTATATGGCACGCATCGCAGGGGTCGACCTGCCGAAGGAAAAAAGAATAGAGATAGGGTTAACCTACATCTTTGGGATAGGGCTATCGACGTCCAGAAAAATTCTGGCCTCAACGAGAATCAGCCCCGATACAAGGGTGAAGAACCTGACTGACGACGAGGCCCAGAAGCTTCGCGGCGAGTTGGAGAACAACTATAAGGTGGAGGGCGATCTTCGCCGAGAGATCAGCATGAACATAAAGCGGCTCATGGACATTGGATGTTATCGTGGTTTGAGACACCGCCTCGGTCTTCCCGTCAGAGGGCAGCATACAAAGACGAACGCGCGCACCCGAAAAGGGCCCAAGCGCACCGTTGCCGGCAAGAAGAAGGTCACCAAGTGACCGTAGTTTTTTGACGAGGGGGGAAAACAGGTGGCGAAAAGAGTTCAGCGCAGAGGCAAGAAAAAAGAAAAAAAACATGTTAGTTATGGGGTGGCTCACATCTACTCCACATTCAACAACACGATAGTGACCCTCACTGACAAGCAGGGGAACGCTCTGTCGTGGGCGTCTGGCGGCAACGTTGGGTTCAAGGGGACCAGGAAATCGACCCCATACGCGGCGCAAATGTCGGCCGCTCAGGCCGCGAAACTCGCGCAGGATCACGGCGTCGTTGAGATAGACGTCGTCGTGAAGGGGCCGGGTCCAGGCCGCGAGTCGGCCATTCGCTCTCTTCAGGCGGCTGGTCTTCAGGTGAATATCATTCAGGATGCTACTCCGATACCTCACAACGGCTGTCGTCCTCCCAAGAGGCGCCGCGTATAAAAAACCGATTTATCGTTTTAGGAGCTTTAAGGACGAAGAATCAAATGTCCGGCAGCTTCTTGGGTAGTTCGGCGTTCAGTTCTTGCGTACATTGAAAGGTGGGGGAACTTTGGAGCATGCCCGATATGAAATCATAGTCGAGGAGAGCACCTCCTCCTATGGCAGGATTGTCATAGAACCCCTCGAACGGGGTTATGGGGTCACACTGGGGAATTCTCTCCGCAGAGTTCTTCTGTCCTCGATATCCGGTGCGGCGATCACCGCAATTCGTGTGGACGGAGTCCTTCACGAGTTCACGACAGTGCCGGGCGTGAAGGAGGACATGATAGAGCTGCTGATGAACATAAAGCACATTCCTGTGAGATCGTACTCGCCGGAGTTTAGAATTCTCCATCTCGACACGGAGGGGCCGAAGGTGGTGACGGCATCAGACATACAGCTTGACAGCGAGATAGAGTTTCCAGACCCAGACGCTCTTGTATGCCATCTTGAGGCAGGGAAGAAGCTATCGATGGATTTTTACATCGAGGCTGGAACCGGATACGCGTCGCTTGACCGTGCGAGGCCGTCATATCTGCCGGTCGACGCGTTATTGGTGGACGCGATATTCTCCCCCGCGAAGAGAGTGAAGTACGAGGTTCAGGATAAGCGCCTCGGACAGAGGACTGACTACGACAGGTTGATTCTCGAAATATGGACGAACGGAGTTGTCACTCCTGAGGAAGCGGTACACGAGGCCTCAGTGATTCTGAAGGACTACTTCCTCAGCATTGCCGTGACGCTGTCTCCCGACGATCCGGATCTGATGGCGGAACTGAGGGGGGGGGATCTCCTGAAATCTTCCGATAAGGGAGGACCAGGGGATACTACCGTCAAGAACTTCCTGAAACTTGGGGATAACCCGGCTTACGCGCGCCCTGTGCGCGACCTCGACCTCTCGGTGAGGAGTGAAAACTGCCTCATGCGCGGAGGGGTCCACTACATTGGCGAGCTTATCTCGCGCTCTCGCGCGGATCTGCTCAAGATCAGAAACCTCGGCAAGATATCCCTCAGGGAGATTGAGGAGAAACTTACGAAATTCGACCTGACACTCTCAGGGGAAGTCGAGGACGATACGGAGGATGACCATTTCTAAAGGTGATCGTCAAGTCTTGTCCATGTTGGATAGGATGAGTACATTACTGTGGCGTTTAGCGGAACGGCCCGCAAAATGGTATGTCTCGCGCCCGAGATGGGCGGGGCGCCAAGAAACGAGTATAAAGGGGAGTAACTTATGAGACATCGTATGAATCTTAGGCGTCTTGGGCGTTTTGGCTCCCACAGGCGCGCAATGCTGGGCAACCTCGCTGCCAGCCTCTTTGTCGAGGGTAGTAT
This sequence comes from Synergistaceae bacterium, assembly GCA_031290235.1. Taxonomy (GTDB): domain Bacteria; phylum Synergistota; class Synergistia; order Synergistales; family Synergistaceae; genus JAIRWR01. The sequence goes on from JAITNX010000200.1 coordinate 14,897, forward strand.
AGTGACTACTGTCACCAGGGCTAAGGAACTGAGGCGCGTTGCGGAGAAGCTGATCACAAAGGCAAAATCCGGAACCCTCGCCGACAGGCGCCTCGTGATTGCCAGGATGCCGCACAAGGCTGCTGTGATTAACCTCTTCAACAACCTCGCGCCGCGTTTCGCGGAGAGGAACGGAGGGTACACAAGGATAGTCAAGCTTGGGAACAGGGTCGGGGACGCCTCTCCAATGGCGGTTATCGAGCTGGTGGATTAACTTGGAACGGCAAGCTAAAAAATAATGCCGCATGACCCGATGTTCTCCATGCGGGGGGTTGTGTACTCGTATTCAGGCGCCTCCGCTCCCGCGGTCGACGGAGTTGACCTCGAAATTGAACCAGGGGAATGGATAGCCCTGGTTGGGGCGAATGGTTCGGGTAAGTCAACGCTCGCGAAAATTAGCAACGCCCTGCTGACACCGACGCAGGGCGTTTGTTTTGTGATGGGCATGGACAGCTCCGACCCGGAGTGCCTGGAGACGATCAGACGCAGCGTCGCCCTCGTCTTCCAGAACCCGGAGGATCAGATAGTGGCAAGCATAGTCGAGGAGGACGTGGCCTTCGGCCCGGAGAACTTGAGGCTCCCTCCTGACGAGATAGGGGCTAGGGTGGAGCGCGCGCTTGCCCTGACTGGGCTGACTAAACACAGAAGCAGGGGGACTCATTCCTTGTCGGGGGGCCAGAAGCAGAGGCTCGCTCTTGCGGGCGCGCTGGCCCTGGAGCCAAGGGCTCTGCTGCTTGACGAGTCTACATCCATGCTGGACCCAGAGGGGCGCGAATCATTCCTGGCGTGTCTGGGTGAACTGAACGGGAGCGGGATGACATTGATCCAGATCACCCACAGGATGGAGGAGGCCGTGCAGGCTCGCCGGATTGTGGTGATGGAGAAGGGACGAGTGGCGTGGGACGGCCCGCCGTCTACCTTTTTCGATGGAGAGTATCAGAGGTGGAGTTTCGAGGAACCTCCGGAGTTTGCCCTCTACAGGGAGCTTTTGTCGCGCGGCTTTGTGCCGCCAGCGACGCCGCCAAGGGCGGAAGACATGCTGGCCTCGCTGTGTCTATAGTAGTACGGGATCTCAGCTTCACCTACAACATTGGCACCTCGGCCAGGTCGGAGGCGCTTCGCGGTGTGTCGCTCGCGGTCGAGCGGGGTGAGTGGGTGTCGATAGTAGGCCACACGGGCAGCGGCAAATCAACCCTTGCCCAGCATCTGAACGTCCTGCTCATTCCTCAGTCGGGCGCCGTAGAGATAGACGGAGTCGCTGTGGACCAGAGGGCTAAAAACCTTAGAGAGCTTCGGAGGAAAGTCGGCCTCGTCTTCCAGTATCCGGAGCAGCAGTTCTTTGCCGAGACAGTCAGGGAGGAAATCGCGTTTGCCCCCTCAAATTGGGGCGTCAAGGGAAGCGAGCTGGACGAGTGCGTGAACGAGGCAGTCATGTCATCGGGGCTGGACCCATCGCTCCTGGACTCCAATCCATTCGCGCTCTCTGGAGGGCAGAGGCGCAGGGTCGCTCTGGCGTCGGTCATAGCCATGAGACCAGATTACCTGGTTCTGGACGAGCCGACCGCCGGACTGGATGCGGCCGGCATTAGGGAGCTGACGCAGCTCATGACAAAAATCCGTGGCGAGGGCCTGGGCGTCGTCCAGGTTACGCACGATCTTCAGAGCGCGCTCGCCCACAGCGACAGGATACTCGTGCTTGAGAACGGCTCGGGAGTGACTTACGGGGATGCGGAGTCGGTTGCGGCCTATCTGCTCGATAACCCGGTCCAGGGTCTGGTCATACCCCCGCTGGTAAAGTTTATAGTCGGACTCAGGGAGAGGGGACTGGATTTGCCGCTCACCAGCGGGGTCGGCAGGATTGTGGATTCACTGGAGGAAAGTCGCAGATGCGGTTCATGAACAACTTATCCCTGGGACAATTTATTCCAGGGGACTCGTTTGTACACAAACTTGACCCGAGGTGCAAGATAATTTGCACCTTCATGCTTCTCACTGGTTTATTCATGGCGAGTGAGCCGCTCGACTTCGCCCTCTGGGTTCTCTTGCTCGTCATGTTCTCCCGCCTGTCAAGCACTGGAATGCGGACGATACTCAGATCCGGCAAGCCTGTCGCGGTTTTGGTCGTGATAACGGTGCTGCTGAATCTGCTCTGGACCCCGGGGCATGAGCTTGCCAGGCTTGGGCCTCTGAGCGTCACACAGGAGGGGGTCAAAATCGCTGTCAGCATGGGACTCAGACTCTTCTTTCTTGTGATATTCGCCGCGATGCTGATGATGACCACAAGCCCTATGGAGTTTTCCGACGGGCTGGAGAGGCTGCTCTCCCCCCTGGGAAGGGTGGGGTTTCCGTACACCGAGATGGCGATGATGATGACGATCGCGCTGCGGTTTATTCCGACTCTCTTCGAGGAGACTGACAGGATACTGAAGGCTCAGATCTCTCGCGGCGCCGACTTTGAGAGCGGCGGCCTGATAAAACGCGCCAGGAGCTTCATTCCCGTCCTTGTTCCGCTTTTTGTTTTGGTGTTCCAGCGCGCTGAAAACTTGGCCATCGCGATGGAGTCGAGGTGCTACGTACCAGGCGCGCAGCGGACCAGGCTCCACCCCCTCAAATGGACTGCCCGAGACAGCGCCGCGATGCTCTCGCTGGCGTTCTTTATCGTCGTCGTAACGGCGCTCGACAGAAATATCATCCGCTACGTCACGTTTTTCCGATAAGCCGGCGGAATTTTGCTCTGATGGGCCACTACGCGATAGAGATATCGTATGATGGGGGCGCGTTCAATGGCTGGCAGGCTCAGCCTGGCGGCGGCTCGGTTCAGGATGCCATAGAGTCCGCAATCGCGCTTCTCGGTGAAGACGCCAGAGTGACTGGCGCAGGCCGCACTGACACCGGCGTTCATGCCCGCGCTCAGGTGGCGAGCCTTTCCCTTGCGAGGAACTGGGAACCCAGGAGGCTGAAGCTCGCGATAAACGCAGGCCTCCCCCAGTCCGTTTCGGTGACGAGAACAGCGGCCGTTTCAGAGGGCTTCAACGCAAGGCGGCACGCCTTGACCAGGGAGTATCGGTATTTCATCTGGAACTCGTCGACGTGCTACCCCCACATCAGGCCCTATGTCCTGTGGCTGCCTGGCAGGCAATACGACTGGGGGAGGGCGGCGTCTGCCGCGCGGCTGCTCGTTGGCGACCACGATTTTCGGGCCTTCTGCCGGAAGGGGGACTGTCCGGAGGTTGCCTTGCGGACCGTAAAGCTCGCGAAACTCACGAAGCGCGGCAACCTCGTGATCTTCCGCGTGGTTGCCGAATCGTACCTCACCAATATGATCCGCATAGCGGTCGGCAACCTCTTGAGGGTAGCCTGTGGGAGCCGCGACGAATCGTGGCTGCGCGGCTTGCTGGACGGCGCCTTCGACAGGACGGCGAGCGCCGGGACCGCCTCGGCGGCCGGCCTTTTTTTGTGGCGCGTGGAATACGGGGAGGCCATTCGCTGGGAGTGATACTAATATCGAGTCCGCGTTTGATCGCAACTTGGTATTAGAGCTTTATTTTCGTTAATTGTTGGGCTATAATTTGTACGGGTTTGTGCTGGACGTGTGGATTTTTTTATGAATCTTCACGCGTTTTTGGGTATAAGTCGCGATAACGGACGCGTTAGGCCGGTTTGGCGGAGATGATAAAATGGTGTCTGATAACATCGATAGATCTGTCGTATTGACAATTGACGACGATCCAATAATTTTGAACTCAATCATGTCTACCCTGAAGCCGGAGTATAACGTGCGGCCCTTCACTTCGGGCGAGACAGCGCTGAAATATCTGAGCGGCAGCACCGCGGATCTCATACTGCTGGACTGCAAAATGCCGCTGATGTCCGGGTTCGAGGTGCTGGAGGCGCTGATGGCTGACCTCAGGCTTCGGGACATCCCTGTAATCATCCTGACAGGCTCGGTGGACGGCGACGATGAAATTCAGGCGCTCGAAAATGGAGCCATTGACTATCTGCTCAAGCCATTCAGGCCCAAGGCCCTCCTCACGAGGGTGCGCATTCAGCTCGAGCTGAACAGGTATCGCCATCATCTGGAAGCTCTCGTCGAGGAAAAGACAGTGGAGCTAAAGCGGATAAACAGAAAGCTCGAGCAGAGGGACAAGATAACGCTCGACCTGCTCGCGATAGCGAGCGATATGCGAGACCACGACACAGGCGAGCACATAGTCCGCACGACAGGTTATTCAAAGATTATAGTGGACGATCTGGTCGCGCATCCGATAGAAGGATACTTCCTGACGGAGGAAGAGGGAATGGATATCGTCGAGGCCACCAAACTGCACGATATCGGCAAGATAGCGATGCCGGATACGGTTCTGCTGAAGCCCGGCAGGCTTACGGATGTCGAGTTTGACGTTATAAAACAACATCCGCTTCATGGAGCTGAGATGCTGCGCGGAGCTGTGCAGGAGCTGGAGGACGATTCAATGCTCAAGGCCGCGCTCGATATAGCCTATGGACATCATGAGAGGTGGGACGGCAAGGGATATCCGCGCGGGCTCAAAGGGGCGGAAATTCCGCTTGGCGCCAGGGTATCCGCCATCGCGGATGTGTTCGACGCGCTCACGTCGGCGAGGCCCTACAAAAAAGCATTCCAGTCGAAAGATGCCTTCGACATATTGTACAAGGACTCGGGGACGCACTTCGATCCTTATTTGATCGACATCGTCAGGCGTCACGAGGGCGAATTTAAGTTCATCGAGAACAAAGCGAAAGCAGGGGAGGAAAGTATATGATCAGGATGTTGACCGCCTTTACTGAGGAAATTGACGACGTGGAGGTTGCCGTTTCGGATATACTTGGCGTTCTTGACATGGAAAATTGCCTGCTCGCGAATTCTGTAGGCATTATGCACTGTTCCAGCGACTTCACAGAGAGCGATGTCGTCGGCGCGATCTGCGGCAGGCTCCCTTTCAGCGTAGTCGGCGCCACGACCCTCGCCGCCCAGGTCCCTGGCGCGAGCAGCCGGCTTGGCCTGACTCTCGTAGTGCTGACGAGCGGCGACGTGAAATTTGCCACCGGCGTATCGGCGCCGGTCGAGGACGATATGAGCGTGCCGGTTACCGATCTGTACGGGCGGCTTACAGCGGGCCTGCCGGAGCGTCCCGCGATGTTGATGCCCTTCATTCCTTTTATGCTGAACGTAGGCGGCGACGAATTTATAGATAAAATCGACGAACTGTCGGGCGGTCTGCCGGCCTTCGGCACTGTCGCGATATCGGCGGAGACTGATTTTAGCAATACGGCGGTTATTTTCGACGGCAAATTTTACCCCGCGTCCCTTGCCCTTATCGCCCTGATCGGCGAAGTGAACCCAGTATTCATGTCGGTCTCGGTGGATGAGAAGAACATCCTGAAGCAGAAGGCGGTCATAACAGAGATGAACCGGAACGTGATCGAGAGGGTGAACGACACTCCTGCCCTTCAATATCTCGAATCGATGGGGCTGGCCACGAATGGAGACGTCTCGGGCCTCGTTTCGATGCCGTTCGTCATCATGCTCGAGGACGGCTCGCGGCTCATTCGCGCATGTGTAGGCGCCACTGAGACCGGCGGGGTGATACTCTGCGGCGGCGCCCCGTTGAACTCGGTCCTCGCCCTCGCGACATTGAGTTCAGAGGATGTGGTGAGGTCCACCAGGGAAAAGGTGAGCGAGGCGCTGGCTCAGGCTGGCGGCAGGGGAGTGTTGATGTACTCCTGCGCGGCCAGGAACTGGGCCCTTGGCACGAAGTTTATGGCCGAACAGGAGGTTGTCGACGGATGCATAGGCGATTCGGCGCCATACCACTTTGTCTACTCCGGCGGAGAGATCTTCCCGGCGTTTTTCGCGGACGGCAGTGTCTCAAACCAACTACAGAATGACACTATGATCCTGTGCATTTTGTGAGAATGACATGGATACTGCGATAATTAAAGACTGGGCTTCGCCCGAAGTCCAGCTCTGCGAGCCGGGGCGCACTGACGAGGTCGCCAGACTGAAGGAGGAAAACGCCGCCCTTCAGTCGAAACTGAAGAAGACGGACCGCCAGCTGTCGTCTCTGCAAAAGATGCTGGTTCGCAACGACGCTGTCTCGGCCACCAGGGACAGGCTTGCGTCCGTCCTGAATGTGGAGCGGTCAAAGCAGGAGAAATACCTCAACATGATGCTGGAAAACAGCTCCAATATCATATTGCTGCTTGACAAGGACGGGCATTTTTCTTACTGCACGAATACATTCCTCAGGGCCGCCGGCATTCAGAACTTCGGCCTCATAGACGGAAGGCATTTCTCCGAGGTCTTCACCCGATTCAACAGCCTCGGATTCCTTCATCATGTCGAGAAGAACGTCGTCGACGCCATCGAGAGGCATGCGACAATACGGTCGGAGGAGACGTTTGATATGGGCGGAGAGGGCGGGCCCCGCGTCTACGCGACTCACACGACGGCGATGAGAAACGAATCGGGCGAGGTGGAGGGCATAATGATCCTTTGCCACGATGTCACTGAGACACTGAGGGCAAAAGAGGCGGCGGAGGCGGCGAACAGGGCGAAGAGCGAGTTTTTGGCCAGCATGAGCCACGAGATTCGCACCCCGCTCAACGCGGTAAACGGCCTCGCCGAGCTGGAGCTTCGCAAGGACCTGCCGTCAGAGACGCTTTCAAATCTCGAAAAGATATACGGCTCGGGTATCACCCTGCTGAATATTATCAACGACATCCTGGACATATCGAAGATCGAGTCGGGGCGATTTGAGCTGATTCCCATAGATTACGAGGTCGCCAGCATAATAAGCGACACAGTGAGCATGAATATAGTGCGAATAGGTTCGAAACCCATTACCTTCAGGCTGGAGATCGACGAAAATCTGCCTAACAGGCTTTACGGCGACGAGCTGCGGACAAAGCAGATCCTGAACAATCTGCTCTCGAACGCCATAAAGTACACTCCGAACGGGGTGGTTGAGCTGGGGCTTTCCTGCGAGAGAGAGGGCGGCGAGGCTTGGTTGAACTGCTACGTCAAGGACTCCGGCATCGGCATAACGAATGATGACATGAGAAAGCTGTTCTCCGAGTATCAACAGGTGGACATGTCCAGCCACCGCACTGTGGAGGGAACAGGGCTCGGTCTCTCGATCTGCAAGCGCCTCGTGGAGCTGATGGGCGGCACGATAAAGGCCGAGAGCGAATATGGCAAGGGCAGCACGTTCTCATTCAGGATCCGTCAGACGATCACCGATACAAGGCCGATAGGCAAGGAGAGCGCCGACAACCTCAGAGCCTTCCACTTCCTGGAGGGGCAGGGCCGCAGGGTGAAGAGCGTGGAGTACGTCCCGATGCCCTACGGAAGCGTCTTGGTGGTGGATGATGTCAGGACGAACCTCGACGTCGCGAAGGGCATGCTGTCGGCTTACGACGGGCTTACCATCCACTGCGTGACGAGCGGCAGGCAGGCCATTGAGATGGTACGCGACGAGGAAACGACCTATGACGCTATATTCATGGATCACATGATGCCCGAGCTGGATGGCGTCGAAACGGTGAGGATAATCCGCGAGGAGATAGGAAGCGGCTACGCTCGCACCGTGCCAATAATAGCCCTCACCGCAAACGCTATACTTGGCAATGACAAGATGTTCCTGGAAAACGGTTTTCAGGCGTTCTTGACGAAGCCAATAGACGTGACCAAACTGGATGCTGTCATGCGTAAGTTTGTCCGCGATAAACAGAGCGAGGAGACGCGCCAGAAGGCCGAGGCCGGATTGGCGTCCGGAGACAAAAAGAATGACATGTCCGCGGCTCTGTCCAGTATTCTCGATACTGCCCGCATAGAGGGATTGGACATCAGCTCCGGGCTGAGGCGCTTCAACAACAGCGTCGAGGTGTATATGCGCGTCATATCTTCCTTTATAAAAAACACGCCGGCTCACCTCGACAGGCTCAGGAGCGTCACGGAGGATACCCTCCCCGAGTACGCCGTAGAGGTCCACGGAGTGAAGGGGAGCTGCTACGGAATAAGCGCGGACGCTGCCGGCAAGGCGGCTGAAGGACTGGAGATCGCTGCCAAGACTGGGAATTTTGAGATGGTGTCGATCGGGAACGCAACGTTGATCGCGATGGTAGAGGCTCTGATTTCCGATCTGAAGGACCTCCGCAAGAGCGCGGAGAAAACTGAGCCGCCGGACGGCAGGAATAACCAGTCCGCCCCGGACAAGGATCTGCTGCTCAAACTTCTGGCGGCAAGCAGGGACTACGACATAGACATCATGCAGACCACGCTCGACGAGCTGGATCGATACAGCTACGCGTCAAACGGGGACCTGATACCCTGGCTGAAGGACAGGCTCCTGAACTTTGGATATGATGATATAAGGGAAAAACTTGAGGAATATTGCCGCTTATGAAAATGGGATTGACTAAAACCGAACTATCTCACAGAATATGTCGTCGTGAAAAAATTTTACAGGGAGTGGTCTGGGTTATGAGGAAAGCTGAGGATATAACGCCCGTCACAATCGAGGGCAGAAGCATGAACGGGGATTGAGCCGAGATGCCGGTCACATTTCGCAGACGCAGATCGACAAAAAGGCCTAAAAGACAGTATCTCCCGCTAATTATAGTCGTGGCGGCCGTTGTGGCGCTGTGCGCCGGTATCTTCGCTTTCGCGAGGTTCGGCGTATCTCCGCTCCAGGCCGATGAAGATGCCCAAAAGAGACTCCCGTCGGCGCTTGAGCTGATAGAGAAGACTCGCGGTGCATACAGCGTGAATCGCGCTTACAAGGCGCGGAGTTATCGGGTAATTGCGTGAATCGGTGCTGGACGTGGCGTTTCGATCTTTTTCGCTATGAGCCGGCAACTCCGCGCCTGGTATACGTAGGCAATTATGCGTATTAAAACTAAAATACTACTAAATCCTATTATCGCATTGATATTAACATTGGTTATATCTATTCATGTCGATGTTGCCGCATATACTAATGACGTCAATGGCTATCTAATACATGTAATGTTTCGGTCAAAATGGATATTTCTATTTTTTTTATTAGTACCATATCTAAAATTCTTCTTACTATAATAAAAACCGAGCTATATTATAATAAGCCTTCGTTTATCATAATATTATTTATTATAAATATTTTAATTAGTTCATATTTATGGCCTTTTGGTTCTCCTTTTATCTATTTTGCGATTGAGATTCTTGGTGTAGCAATAAGATATTCCTTTAGCGGAAAAATGTCTATTCTTTTTTTATTGTATTCCTTGCTTACGTTGCTTATTATAATAGCATTAATGTTATATTTACATATCTCAATAATGGTCCCTAAACGAAAGATAAGCATCAAATAGCGTGCATCTGACTATGTCGGCAGCGTTTTACACTTTGAGCCGTTAAGGCTTTACACTTGTGACGCTGAAATTTAACATTGTCGTCGCACATATTGATCATCTGATGAATTGGGATGTAATCGAAAGGTTCATGTCAGGGGCGGGAACGCCGCCCCGTGAGGCCGTCAGGCCTCTTTTTTTATCCCTTTGCGTTTCCTCATGGAGTCGGAACCGCCTATGTAAATGGTATATGCGTTATGAACTATGCGATCACAGATAGCGTCAGCCATTGTCGCATCACCAATCTTTTGATGCCAACCGCCAACTTCAAACTGGGAGCAGAAGATTGTCGAACCTTTTTGGTAGCGTGCGTCCATGATTTCAAGCAAATCCCTGGTATCGTTATCCTTTAACGTGTACAGCAGCCATTCGTCCAAAATCAAGAGTTGCGCCTGCTTGTATCGCTTCACTGCCTTATGATAGGTTCCTTCCAAGCGGGCGATAGCCAAGTCGCTCAATAAGTCGGGTAACCGCCGGTAGAAGACTGTGTGAAAGTTCCGGTTGGCCGTCACCCCAAGCGCATTGGCTAAAAATGTCTTGCCGGAACCAGTCGCGCCGAGAATGATCACGTTATGGCATCCACGCAGATAGTTACTGGTACTGAGCCGGGTAATAAGCGTCTTGTCAAGGTTCCTGTCCGCGTGATATTCAATATCTTCCAAACACGCATTGGGATTAGGGTACCCTGCGTTGCGGATCAGCCGGGTCAGACGATTATTTTTGAGCGTGAGCCATTCCGCGTCAGAGTTATACTCATTTCTGGTGTATGGCGAAAAGTAAGCAAAGGGCGTATCCTGTTGGATTGTACAACCTCATAGGCTTGATAGGTGCTATTTATTTCGAGCTTGTTCAGAAGAAAACGAATGTCGTCATAATCCTTCTCGCCATATCTTGCCGACATGAGCTTCATCGCAAGCAAATATTCGGCAGACACCGTTTGAACGCGCAAGCCTTTAAGCAAT
>JAITNX010000218.1 GCA_031290235.1 Synergistaceae bacterium
CCCAGTTTTAGGTTTTTCCGGCTCCGGCTCCGTTTCCGGCACGGACGCCGGTTCATCGTCTCCGGCCAACAGCGCCGCCTCAGCCGCGGCCCGCTCAGCCTTTGAAGGCCTTCCGCCGCGCCTTCTTGGCTTTTCCGGCGGTTCCGGCAATTCCACCGGTTCCGGTTCATCGACTGATTTTATTTCTTCCGGCGTCTCCGGCGATTCCACCGGTTCCGTTTCTCCGATTGATTCTATTTCTTCCGGCATCTCCTGCGGTTCCGCTGGTTCCGTTTCATCGACGGATTCTGTTTCTTCCTGTATCTCCTGCGATTCCGCTGGTTCCGTTTCATCGACGGATTCTATTTCTTCCTGTATCTCCTGCGGTTCCACTGGTTCCGTTTCATCGACGGATTCTGTTTCTTCCTGTATCTCCTGCGGTTCCTCCGTTTCCGGTTCTTCGAACTTATGGCCGTTGAGCGGGGGATCCATCGTGAGGGTTTCTACCTCGTGGGTGACGGTCGGGGCGTCGTCTTCATCCTCCCGGATGGCTGTTCCGCCCTTTTCCTGAGCTTTCCGCGCTTCGGATCCGTTTGCGGCCGGGCGTCCCATCACGACCTCTCCGACCTGTATTACCTCACCTTTGAGGATTATCGTAGGTTTCAGCGTCTCCACTACCTGCTCGCGGGGCAGATTCGGTATGTCCCGGACCTCGACGATCCTTGCCTCGTTCCCGCTGGGGACCGTGCCGACGTGGTCCACGATCTCGACGCCCCCATCCGACAGGGAGAGCCATGTACTCTCCAGCGAGAAGAGCGCGTCCCGTATCTCCTTTGGCATCCGGGACAATCCCTCGATCTTGCGGCGTATGCGCCATAACCCGGTCCCCAGTTCAACCAGGAAACGGGACATTTGCACTTTGTCGTCTCTGCCGGCCATCTCGACGCGGGAGAGCGTTGGGTGAAGCAGCTGGATCAATTCCTCCAGAAGATCTATCTGCTCTCTGCTGAACTCCGGCTCCGGGAGCCGAAATTCTTTGGGAAACCACATTTGTTTCAGTTTCGTCATGAAGGACTGTTTCAACAAGCTCAATAAAAATTCCCCCCAGGTTTTACCCTTTAAGGCTCCTAACGATAAATCAGCCCTTCCCAAACCAAAAAAAGGGGCAAAAAAACAAGAAAACTCTTTACACGAATCCCCCACATAGTTTGCAACATTTTCCGAATATGCGCAAGTAGTTTGGGAGTGATTTTTATTTTTTTTTCACAAATAATCACAGCGTGTGAAATTCGTGGGATGTATTATAATGTATATGAGCGGTCCGATTCTCGTAGAGAGCCGGTAATCAGGCACAGCCAAGACACCACGGCGGGAGGAAATTAAAATTATGAGCGCGCAGCAGAGGCAGATTAAAAACATAGGTATAATAACGGCCGGCGGAGATTGCGGAGGACTCAACGCGGTCGTGCGCGGAGCGGCGAAGATAGCGCTGGCGAATGGGATAGGCGCGTACATAATTCCAAACGGATACGCCGGGCTATATAACCTCGTCGACATGGAAAAACTCACGAGACTGGACGAGGAGAGGGTGGATCACGTCAACTCCGCCTTCGCCGGCTCGGAGGCGGGACATTCGCGGGTCAAAATTTCCAAGATAGAGAACCCGGACAAGTACAAGCGCATACTCGTGGGCCTGAAAAAATTCGACATCAGCGGGCTGGTCATATCCGGCGGGGACGACACGGGAAGCGTGCTGGTGGACCTCGCCGAGAACGGCATTCCCTGCGTCCACGCCCCAAAGACCATGGACCTCGATCTTCAGACTTATTCCGTCGGAGGCGATTCCGCGGTCAACAAAATCGCCCACATAGTGGAGGAGATAAAGACCACGGGGCGCACCCACAACCGCGTCATGATAGTGGAGGTATTCGGACGCTACACGGGCCACACCGCGTTTCGCGGGGGCATAGCTGCCGACGCCGACTGCATTCTCATTCCGGAGATCCCGGTCGACTTCGACGAGGTCTACGAACACGTAAAGCGTTACTACATGCGCCGCATACTCCGCAGCGACGTTCACACCGGCACGTACAGCATCGTCGTAGCGGAGGGGATACGCGGGGCTGACGGAGGGCTTTTCACCGAGGATGGCAGCAAGGACGCCTTCGGGCACGTGAAACTTGGAGGCGCGGCGAAGCACGTTCGCTACTCGCTGGAAGCGAAGATGAAGGACGACCCTGAAATAAGGGAGTTCATGAAGGTAAGCGGCATGTTCGTGGAGGGCATCCTCGAACAGCCGGAGGTCAGGGAGGTGACGCCGGGCCACCTCGTCAGATCGGGATCGACGGCCGCCTACGACGTCAGCTTCGGCAAGGAGGTCGGGGCAGCCGCCGTGATGCTGCTGATACATGGAATGTCGGGCGTGACGGTGTACCAGGTCATGGACGGCGAGATCCGCTACATGCCGACGAAGGACGCAATAAAGGACAGGCCGGTCAATCTCAACATGGTGTCGTTCTACGAACAGATGGACATTTGCTTTGGACGCAGACCGGTGCCGTTCGAGCCGACGTTCTTCGAGAACGACGGGGGGCGCGTGGAGCGCTTTTTATAGCAGGTATGCCCGAAACCGCTGAGATATTGAATGGGCAGCTCGAACGAATAACCTACGCCAACGAGGAGAGCGGATACTCCGTCTTTAAAATCGCGGTGCGGGATAACCCGGACCTGGTGACGGCAGTCGGCTATTCCGCCGGGCACATGCCGGGGGAGGAGCTGGAGTTCTCCGGCGAGTGGACGGTCCACCCCAAGTTTGGGCCGCAGTTCCTGTTTTCGAGCTGCAAATCGCTTCTTCCGGCGACGGCGGAGGGCATAAAGAGATACCTTGGCTCGGGCCTCATCAAGGGCGTGGGTCCCAAGATGGCGGAGCGAATAGTGGGGGAGTTCGGCGAACGGACGCTCGACGTCCTGGACGAGAGCCCCGACGATCTGCTCGACATCAAGGGCATCAGCCAAAAACTGCTCGATTCCATAAAACAGTGCTGGGAGATGCAGAAGGAGGTCCGCTCCGTGATGATCTTCCTTCAATCGAACGGCGTCAGCCCAAACTTCGCGGCCAAAATATTCGCGGAGTACGGCCAGGAGACGATACAGGTGGTGAAGGAGAACCCCTACAGGCTCGCCTCCGACATATTCGGCATAGGATTTCTCTCGGCGGACAAGGTCGCGATGAACATGGGGGCGGAGCTGTCGTCGCCAATGAGACTCGACGCCGGCGTCCAGTACGTGATGTCCGAACTGACCGGCGAAGGACACGTCTACGCTCCGAGGGAAGTGCTTGCGGCCCGCGCCGCCGAGCTGCTGGGCGTCGGCCAGGAGATGACGGACGGCGCGATATCCCGGTCGTCCGCCGAGATGCTGCTGGCGGCGGAAAATATACTGCCGGACGGAGCGGACGGGCCCGTGGAGGCGATATATCTGCCCGCGTACTACGTGGCGGAGAGCAAAAGCGCCTCCATGCTGGCGCGCATCGCGAAGCGGGATGCGGTCACGGAGCTGAACGACCTCGTGAACGAGACGGCCGCCATAGATACCGAGAGCGCTGTCGCCTGGGTTCGGGACAGCATGGGCATAGATCTTGCGGAGAACCAGGCGGAAGCCCTGACAATGGCTTTGGGGTCAAAGGCCCTCATAATAACGGGAGGCCCGGGGACGGGAAAAACGACGCTCATAAGGGCCATAACCGGAATCCTGGAGGCCAGGGGACTCCGAATCCTGATGGCCGCCCCGACAGGAAGAGCGGCGAAGCGCATGAGCGAGGCCACCGGGCACGATGCAAGGACCATTCACAGAATGCTGGAGTTCAACGGGCGCACCGGATTCGCACGGACGCCGGACAACAATCTGAATTGCGACCTCCTGATAGTTGACGAGGCGTCGATGATAGACGTACTTCTTTTGTTCCATCTGCTTCGCGCCGTGCCGGAGGAGGCGAAGCTCATCTTGGTGGGAGACATTCACCAGCTGCCCTCGGTGGGGCCCGGCAATGTTTTGAAGGATCTGATCGCCTCCGGTGCCATACCAGTGGCCGAGCTGAACGAGATATTCAGGCAGGCGAAGGAAAGCTCCATAATAGTGAACGCTCACAGGGTGAACAGCGGGCTTACGCCGGTCGAGCCGTCCGGGAACGGCCTGCATGACTTTTACTTCGTCCAGCTGGAGGAGCCGGAGAAATGCGTCGAGATGATACTGACTCTCGTGCGCGAAAGGATCCCCGCCAGGTTCGGGCTAAATCCGGCAACTGATATTCAGGTGCTCACTCCCATGCACAAGGGGACGCTGGGCGCGTCAAACTTGAACTCCGTCCTGCAGAGAGAGCTGAACCCGGGAGGAGGCGCCGCGATAGAACGGGGAGGCAGGGTGTTCAGGACTGGCGACAAGGTGATGCAAATTCGGAACAACTACGACAAGGACGTATATAATGGGGACATAGGATTCATAAACAGGGTGGACCCGGAAGCGGGCCTCATAACGGTGGACATCGACGGACGCCCTATCCAGTATGAGGCTATGGATTTCGACGAACTGGTCCACGCGTACGCGGTATCGATTCACAAGTCGCAGGGCTCGGAGTACCCGGCGGTGGTCATCCCGCTGCATACGCAGCACTACGTACTGCTCCAGAGAAATCTTCTCTACACCGGCATAACCCGGGGCAGGGAACTGGTGGTGATAGTCGGCACAAAGCGCGCGGTTGCGATAGCGGTCAAAAACGACGACACGAGACGCCGCTACACGTATCTCGGCGAAAGACTGCGCAAGATCGCGGGCGCTGGAGGCTGATTTTTACGGTTCACCCTTTAGGCCTTTAATTTCAAATTTATCGCTAGGGGCCTGAAGGGTAAAGATTAAAACTGGGTTCTCAAATTCTGTAACAAGAAAACAAGAAAGGGAGTGTAATATTAATGAAGCAGGATGAAAAAGTTCTTATCATAGGGGCCGCGAGGACAGCCATTGGCAGTTTTGGAGGGGGCCTGGCGTCGTTTTCCTCGTCGCAGATCGGTTCTCTGGTCGTGAAAGAGGCGTTAAAGAGGGCGGGATCGGCTCCTGACGATGTGTGCGAGATGTTTTGGGGCAACGTTCTCCAGGCGGCGCAGGGACAGAATCCGGCCCGCCAAACCGCCATCGCGGCCGGGCTGCCGGACACAGTGCCTTCAATGACGATCAACAAGGTCTGCGGTTCGGGCCTGAGGTGCGTTTCGCTGGGCGCTCAGACCATACTGGCGGGGGACAACAGCGTCGTGGTGTCCGGCGGAAGCGAGAGCATGAGCCAGGCGCCGTATTATCTCAAGGACTTCCGCTGGGGCGGCAGGATGGGAAACAAGGAAGCCGTGGACGGAATGGTATATGACGGCCTGTGGGATATCTTCAATAATTATCACATGGGGATGACGGCTGAAAACCTGGCGGTCAAGTACGGCATAACCCGCGAGGAGCAGGACCAGCTTTCATTGTCGAGCCAGCTCAAGACTCAGGCGGCTCAGGAGAGCGGCCGTTTCGACGAGGAGATACTGCCTGTCGAGATCCCGCAGAAAAAGGGAGATCCAATCGTATTCAAAAGGGATGAATTTCCGCGCAAGGATTGCACAATAGAAGCTCTGGCAAAATTACGCCCCGCGTTCAAGAAGGACGGGACGGTCACGGCCGGAAACGCCTCCGGAATAAATGACGGCGCGGCCGCCGTCGTGCTGTGTTCCGAGAGCTACGCGAAGGAGAAGGGCCGCAAACCTCTGGCCAGGGTACTGGGCTACGCGTCCGCCGGCGTGGACCCGTCGATAATGGGAGTCGGTCCGGTCGAGGCGGTGAGAAAAGCCCTGTCGAAAGCCAAACTCTCGCTTGCCGATATCGATCTGATAGAGGCGAACGAGGCCTTCGCGGCGCAGGCCCTGGCAGTCTCGAAGGAGCTGGGTTTCGATTCTTCAAAGGTAAACGTGAACGGCGGCGCGATAGCCCTTGGCCACCCGATAGGCGCCAGCGGAGCCAGAATACTTGTGACGCTGCTCTATGAAATGAAACGCCGAGGCTCCAAACACGGTCTAGCGACCCTCTGCATCGGCGGCGGCATGGGAACCGCGATTGTGGTAGAGGCTCTGTAAAATTTAGACCAAAGACGCCTCCCGCTGCGGGAGGCGTCTTTGTAATTTAAGTCCCGTTACGTTCACGTGCGACGACAGCGCAAGGCAGATGTGATAGCGAACTTACGTGACAAGGCTGTCGCCAATCATAACGATTACGCCTATAATATTTTAAGATTTCACATCCGAAAGCGGGGACATCGATGGCGACTCGCGGGAGAAAAAAGAAAGAACGTATAGAAGCAGCGGAAGCCCCAGGCGATATCAAACCGAGTGCCAGGAAAAGAAAAACGCTAACCCTTCCTGGTCTCGATCTGCTCCCGCTAAAGAGTGATTTAATTTTCAAGCTCGTCTTCGGCGA
>JAITNX010000019.1 GCA_031290235.1 Synergistaceae bacterium
CCGACCCCCCGGCGGTCCTCGGAGACGAACGCTATCCCGCTCGCGAGTCCGGACCTCGTGTCGCCGAGCGGCAGGGGCGCGCCCTCGAACTCGACTGAGCCGCCGGCGGCGAACAGGCCCATTATGCCGCTGGCGACCGCAAGTTTTCCCTGCCCCGCGAGCCCGCCAATGCCAAAGATCTCGCCCCTGGACACCTCGAACGATATGTCGCACGCGAATTCGCCAGGCATGTCGACCCACAGTCCCTCGACCTTCAGTATGCTATCCCCCGGCAGATCCTTGCGCTCTCTCACTGTGGACGCGGACTTGGACTCCTCCATGTTGCGGTCCATCATCCAGCTGGCGATCTGCCTCACGTCGGCGCCGGCCACCGGGGTCTCCTTTATGACCCTGCCGTCCCGCAGCACTACGACTCTGTCGCAGAGCGACATTATCTCCTTCAACCTGTGCGATATGAATATGACCCCTATCCCCAGAGCGGCCAGCTGCCTGACTGCCTTCATGAGGACGTCCGCCTCCGACTCCGTCAGGACCGCCGTTGGCTCGTCGAAGACGAGTATCCTCGTGTTCTCGCGGTCTATCTCCCTTGCTATCTCTATGAATTGTTTGTGCCCGACGGGCATCTCCGAGACGAGCGTGTCGGCGGCTATATCGACGCCGAGCCTGCTTATGGACGCGTTCGCGCGCTCAGTTATCCTGGCCCGATCCAGGGTTTTGAACCTCGGCCCGAATAGCTCCACCAGCTTGTTGTAGTCCAGGCTCTCGCGGTTCAGGACGACGTTCTCCGCCGCGCTGAAGCCAGGGATGAGGGAAAATTCCTGGTGTACCATGCCGATACCGGCGTCGAGCGCGTCGAACGGGGTTGGAAAATTCACCCGCTGACCATCGATGTAGAGGCTGCCGGTGTATCCCCCAGTCGAGTGGATCACAGGCATGCCGAAGAGTATGTTCATCAGCGTGGACTTGCCGGCGCCATTCTCTCCGACGAACCCTATTATCTCCCCGCGGTCGAGGGTCAGGTTGACGTCGGACAGAACGACGTTTCCGAAGTAATCCTTTCCTATTCCCTCAAACCGCAGGAGCGGAAAATCGGCCGAGGCCATCCCGTCCGTCACCTTTAACCCGCGAACTCCGCCATGACGGCCGCTACCATCTTTATACCCAAGATGTAGTCCTCCACGAATATGTTCTCGTTGGGAGCGTGCAGCCTGGAGTCCTCGTTGGAGACCCCAACCAGCACCGCTGGCGCGCCTATCGCCGTGCAGAAGTCGTACATCCCGGTGGTGCCGGACACGTTGCGGTAGACTGCCGGGTACATGCCGTAGACCTCGCCGGCGCAGTCTATTACCGTGCGGACGAACGGATCGTCCGGGTTAGTGCGGTAGGGCGGTTTTGATGAGAGAATTTCCACCTCTATGTCTCCGAACCCATGTTTTTCGAGGTGGCTCTTGAGCAGACGGTGGACGCGGTCGCCAGTCATGTCAGGGACGAGCCTGATGTCCATCTTTACCACCGCCGAGGCCGGTAGCACCGTCTTGCCGCCTGGGCCGCCGTATCCGGACGTGAACCCGGCTATGTTGGCCGTCGGCTTGTACAGCAGACACTCCTTCAGGTCATAGCCTGTCCTGCCCCCTATGAACTCCTTTATGCCGGCGAATTTTTTCGCCTCCTCCTCCGGAAACGTCATGTTGTTCAGGAAGAACTTATCCTCCTCGCTTATTTCCCGGATATCGTCGTAGAATCCGTCGATCAGTATATTGTCATTCTCGTCCTTTATTGTCGACAGCGCCCTGACCATACGCCAGGCCGCGCTGGGGATGATGCCCGCCTGGGAGGAGTGCTGGTCCTGGCTGGCGGTCCTGAGCTTCAGCTCGAAGTACACGAGTCCCTTCACTCCAAGCGCAACGTGAAGCGGACCGTCGACATCCTTGCTGCCGCCCTCCCACAGCATCGCGTCGCAGCTTATCTTCGACGGGTAAAGTTTCGGGACGCTATCCAGGTTGAGGCTCCCGATCTCCTCCTCCCCCTCGTAAAAGAACTTCAGGCTGAGCGGGAGGGATCCCCGTACCTGTTTCCAAGCGTGAGCCGCGCAGAGGCGGGCGAACATGCTTCCCTTGTTGTCGGCCACTCCCCTCCCGAAGAGCCTGTTCCCCCTGAGCGCCGGCTCGAATGGGTCGCTCTCCCACTCGTCTATCGGGTCAACCGGCTGCACGTCGTAGTGGTTGTACATGAGGATGGTCTTTTTGGAGTCCCCCGGCAGCTCGGCCGCCACGAAGGGATAACCGGCGGTGGGGATTATTTCGGCTTCAGTGCCCAGGCGTTCCTTGAAAAAATTCCCCAGGTGTCCGGCCATCTCCTCTATCCCAGTGTTTTGAGCCGAGACGCTCGGTATGCGGCACGCTTCATAAAGCCAGTCCAGATAAATATCGCGATTTTTTTCTATAAAGCCAAACACGTCGTCAATGTTCTTTTTCATCGACCGCTTCCCCGTCCTTTCATTGCGCGCGCGCGGCCCCGGTCACACAGGGGCCGCGGCGCGCCATAGATTTAATAGATT
Organism: Synergistaceae bacterium; assembly: GCA_031290235.1. Lineage (GTDB taxonomy): Bacteria > Synergistota > Synergistia > Synergistales > Synergistaceae > JAIRWR01. The sequence continues at coordinate 2,558 of JAITNX010000019.1, forward strand.
TATTTGATGCTCATGATGTTTTCTGGAATTTTGACGTCGCTCATGTCGAGGTATCCCTTGCCCACGACGTAGGGCGCTTGGTAGATGGTGAAGAAGTTGCGGAGTTTGGCCCCGGTCGCCGCTTCCACATACTGGGTCATGTTCCACTTGCTGCCCGGCGTGTAGGCCTCGTACGCGTCGACTACATCCTGGCCGGACGTTATCTTGGACTTGCCCTCGATAACGCGCTTCGCGTGCTCGCCAAGAGCGAGCGCGTGTCCATCGCCCGAGGACTACTTCCACGTCCCGAGCCTGCCCGGTACTCCGGCGTCGATCGCCGCCTTCTCGAGCTAGGCGAGGATGGCG
>JAITNX010000036.1 GCA_031290235.1 Synergistaceae bacterium
GAAAACAACCTGGACGGCCTGAATGAAAAGAGCGTGTCGCACGTGAAGACCGCCGATATAGACGCGGCGGTGATAGACGTATCGAGCGGCGGAACAATAAACCTGGCGCCCGGCCAGACCGTGATCTACTACTGGCTCAATAAATGATGTAAATCTAATTCTAATTCCAAGTCAAACGCGCATCCTGCGCGCTTGACTTGGAAAAGCCGCAATGCCGCGCATTCCAATTTTGAGTCAAATAAAAGCATATTTGACTCAAAATTGGAATAAGAGGGCGGCGGAACGGGACTGATCTTTGGCTTCGCCGCCCTCAGAATCATTGTCTCTACAATACTCGGAAGATGCTGTCTATGAGAGTCCCATCCCGGTACTCCACTACCGCCACGATATCGTCCTCGTCGAACTCCACAGGGTCGGGCACGCCGGTCATCCTATCGACCTCCGATTTGAGATCTCCGATTTCCACGACGGGGAGCCGGGCGCTCCTCGCCCTATCCAGAAGGTCCTTCCTTCGCGGGTTGATCAGTATTCCGCGCTCCGTCACTATGGCGTCCACAGTCTCGCCTGGGGTCGTGACGTTTCTGACCTTGTCCTTTATGGAGCAGACCCCGCCCCGGAACGACGGCAGGACGACAATCGAGATGGCGGCGCCGGCGGCTGTATCGCAGTGGCCCCCGGATGCGCCGCGCAGGACGCCATCGTTTCCCAACAGTACGCTGACGTTGAAATTCACGTCGACCTCTAGCGCAGCCAGTATGACGCAGTCGAGGTTATGCACCAGGCAGCCGGGGTTGAACGGATTGGCGTACCACGATGGGTCAACCTCGATGTGAGCCGGGTTGCGGGCCATGGACTCCGTCACGGCAGAATCGAAGCTCTGAACGTCGAAGAGGGTTTTAAAAAGGCCCGACTCCAGCATACGCGACATGTGGCCGCTGATGCCCCCCAGCCCGAACGACCCCGATATCCCTTTTTTCTTCATGTACTCCTCCAGGTACGCCGAGACGGCGAGGCTCGCCCCGCCGGCGCCCATCTGAAATGAGAAGCCGGGGGCCACGATGCCGCTCGCCTTCATGAGGCGGAAAGTGTCCTGAGCTATCCTCAAGTCGACTGGGTTTTTCGTTATCCTGGCAGCTCCTGTCGCTATTTTTTTAGGGTCCCCGAGGCTTGGGACCGTGATAACTTGATCCACCATGTACTGTGGTATCGATATATTCATTCCAACCGGGTAGTCGACCAGGTTGTCGGTTATAGCTATCACATGCCTCGCGTATCGCGCGTCGGTTATGGCGTATCCGAGCGAGCCGCAGGCGGACGGCCCGGACGAGCCCGACATGTTTCCGAGAGCGTCACACGTCGGCGCCGCCAAAAACGCCACGTCGATGGAGATCTGCCCCTCCTCTATCGCGCGCGCCCTGCCTCCGTGTGAGCGGATGACGACTGGGATGCCCGCTTTACCGCTGGATATCAGATGACCTAGCCTGCCTCTCACACCCGACGTGTAGAGCCTGCCTATCAACCCGCACTCGACGTAGTCGGCGACGCAGTCGTGGGAGTCCGGTATGGAGCTTGGAGCGAAGACGAGGTTCTTGAAGCCCATTTTTTTTAAGATCCCGAGCGTCATAGGGATGACCTCATCTCCGTTTCGCAGATGATGGTGGAACGAGATCGTCATGCCGTCCTCCAGCCCCGACTTTTTAATTGCTTCCTCCATGCTGTCCGTGACCTTGCTCCTGCCCCTTGCGGCGGTGCGAATCTGAACCGGCGCCCCCGCTCTTTGCGGCGAGCCGTCTATTTTGCTGAACGGTCCCTTGTACGGGTCGAATTTTCCAACGCCGGGCACCTCCAGCGGCACTTTTCTTCCAAGGGAGTTTAAAACCGTACCCTTCACCTTCATCTGTCGTCCGCCCCCTCATCGTCGTCATAATCGTACTGTGAGGCCATGGCGACAAGATTTTGAGCCCTTGCCACAACTGGGGCGTCCACCATCTTGCCGTCCACGGAAATGACCCCCTTGCCCTCGCGTGCGGCCGCCCCTGCCGCTTCCACGATGCGCCGCGCCATTTCGGCCTCGTGGAGGGGAGGGCGGTACGCTCTGTGTATTATTTCTATCTGAGAGGGGTGAATGGCTGCCTTCCCTGTGAAACCAAGCTCGACTATCGTTTTGGTCTCGTTGTACAGTCCCTCTGGGTCGTTTATGTCAGTCCACACAGTGTCGAAGGCGGAAATTTTTGCGGCACGCGCGGCCAGCGCGACGCGGCTTCGCGCGTAGAATAGCTCCCAACCGTCCCTTGTCTTCTGAACGCCCATGTCGGCGGTGAGGTCCTGGCCCCCGAGCGTCAGGGCCGTCACCCTCGCCGATGAGGTCGCTATCTGGTACGCGTTCTCTATGCCCAGGGCCGTCTCCAGCATAACATGGAGCTGGACTTCCCCGGGTATCATGCCGTTTTCCCTCTCGATCTCGGTTATTAAGGCGTCCGCCTCCGTCACGTCCCTCCGCGAGTCGCACTTGGGCAGGCGCACAGCGTATGGGGAGCATGGGATTATTTCACGGAGGTCTTTCTCGAAGTATGGCGTGTCAGCCCCGTTGACCCTCACGGTGACGATGAGGTCCTTGAAATCGAAGTCCCTCAGGAACGAGCGGACGACTCGCCGCGCGGAGTCCTTCTCGGACGCCGCCACAGCGTCTTCCAGGTCGAGCAGGATGCTGTCCGAACCGAATACGGTGGCATGCTGAATCATCCCCGGCGCGTCCCCAGGGATATAAAGCATCGATCTGCACGGGCCGCTCATGACGCGGTTCTCTCCATTGCCCGCTCTATGGCGGTCTCAATCCGCGCCCTAAGTGTCATCTCAAGCGCCCCCTGATCCTGTATCTGAATCCGCGCATTCGTCACCCCGTAAGTTTTTAACGTTTCCGCTACCAACCGGGCAGTCCTCGACGCGAAAAGACGCCCGTTCGCTCCAGAATGGGCCGTTTCGTTGGCTTCCGCCGGAGTCACTGTGACAAGACAGTCTGACGACTCCAGAGAACCAGCGCTCGCAGTCCTGATTATCAAAACGTCACCCCCCTCTCGCTTGATTGTGAACCTGAGTTTTAGGATAGCACCATTAATCCATCAATTCCAGATGAAATATGCGTATAGGAGGGCCATTTTTTGTGCCGCTGCCATTGGCTGCCATTATAACCGAAACAGCGTATGGTATACTTTATTATCTCGATATTTGGGTTGGAGTCTTGAGCGGATTGTTACAATTTGCGGAGGAGGATGTGTTATTGATGAGCAAGAAGAACTGTTATTCGATGGCTCCTTTTTGTGTGATCTTTCTATTGTTGGCCGTTGTGTTCTCTGGTGGCTGCGGCGGGAGCGGCGGGGTTCGCGCGTTTTTCAACGGTCCGCCTTTTTAGGTAGCCGGCAAAACCATCGAGTTCCCCGGCAAGGACCCGATTGTGCTATTTGATCCGACTGGAACGGGTAAACTCGCCTCCTACGATCCAGCAAAAAACCCCTACTTAGTCACAAGCGTGGTTTCCCCCGACAAGAGCTTCAGGGCGTATGGAACTATCATGGACAATATTATAAAGTCGTACAGAATAGACAA
>JAITNX010000105.1 GCA_031290235.1 Synergistaceae bacterium
CAGCAACGGTGGTACTGTGACGGACTGCAACGTGAGCGGAAGTGTTACCTCCTCCTCGTCCTACGTCTACGACAACCCCTCCCATGCGGGCGGCATAATCGGCTATAACACTGATGGAACAGTGACGGACTGCGACGCGAGCGGTAGCGTGACTGCAACATCATCAACAGGCCCCTCTTACGCGGGCGGCGTCATCGGCTATCTCTCTTCCGGCACGACGACGGCTAACACCTACGCGACGAGTACGGGACAGTCATACGGGATAGGCCGAGATTATCGGGAAGCATACGATCCTGTTTCAGGTGCTTATCCCCCGAGCAACAACGGCGCCACGCCGCAATAACCGCGCCGTAACCGATCCAATAACCCCAAGCGGGGCCCTCCAGCGCGGACAGACCGCCGGGAGGCCCCGCTTCTCTGTGCGCGGCGGGGCAGGGCAAACGCATCCTGTTCAATGGGCATAATATATCCGGCAGGCTGGACAGGGAGACAAAAAAAACGCTGCGCACGAAGATGCAGATGATATTTCAGGACCCAGCCGCCTCCCTGAACCCAAGGCGAAAGGTGATGGACCTGATAGCGGAGGGTCTCGACATCAACCACATGTGCTCAGACGCCGCAACTCGCGAGGAGGCGGTCTATGGCATCCTGGACAGCGTGGGTTTGGCCCGGGAGCACGCGAACAGATACCAGCATCAGTTCTCCGGCGGACAGAAGCAGCGCATCGGAATAGCGAGGGCGCTTGTCATGAACCCGGACCTTATCATAGCGGATGAGGCAATAAGCGCCCTGGACGTGTCGATACAGGCACAGGTCATAAACCTGATGAAGGATATACAGCGCAATACAGGCGTCGCGTACCTCTTCATATCCCACGACCTATCAATGGTGAAGTACATCTCCGACCGCATCGGCGTGCTTCATCTCGGACACATGGTTGAGACAGGAACGACGGAGGAGGTCTTTAATTTTCCAGTGCACCCCTATACCCGTTCGCTTCTCTCGGCGATACCCCGCCCCAGTCCCAGGGTAGAGAGAAACCGCGTCACCATTCGATACGATGTCACAGAGGCCGGAATAGACTATTCAAGGGGGGAATACCACGCCATGTCGCCGGATCATCTCGTGCTCGCCACCGACGAGGAGTTCCACAAATGGTCCTCCGGGCTGGCGGCTTGATAGGTGTCTATACCGCTTCGCATTCTATAGAACATAAACATGCGCGAAAGTTGAGGATTTATGCTATACTGAAATTGTATAATCTTCTCCGATTTGGTACTCTTTTTATCGCTGGTTTATTGTGTAAAAACAGTCATTGACTGACAAACAGGAGGGAAAATCGATGAAAAAGTTGTTCCTAGTGGCATTACTGGCTTTGAGTTTCGCCTGGCTTTTATGCCAGACGGCGTTTGTTTCTCGCGCGTGGGCGGCGTCGTTCGAGTATTCCACGGAGTTCAGCGCGTACCCTAGGAGCGCCTCTCCCCAGGCGGATGCGGATGGTTACGCCATTTCCCTGACGGCGCCTGATGGCGCGGTGCTTCAGATGACGGTAAAGAACACTGGCACCCGGGCAACCGGCAGCATGACCGTGATTCTTTCGGGCACTGACGCCGGCAGCTTCACTTTGTCCAAAACCTCGATAAGCAGCCTTGCTCCGGGAGGAAGCGACAGCTTCACGATCAGTACCAAGAGCGGCCTCGGAGTGGGAACCTACAATGCCACGGTGACGGTAGGCAACAGCAACGTTTCGAAAGCATACCCTTTCCATGCCACGTTATCCAAGCAGGGTGAGAGTGGCGGCGGCTGCGATGCCTTGGGAGGAGTGCCTCTGCTCGCGGCGTTTTTGACGGGCCTGGCGTTACTGAGAGCAGGAAAAAGCGCAACTAAGCGAAAAGGGTAGTTATGCTGAATAGGCGGCGGCTGTATCAAGTCGGCAGATAGTTTTTTACATTTTTTTACATGTTGCCGGCTGCTCCGTCCGCAGCGGTCGTCATGCCGCCGCCTATTCCATTTCGATGGGCATAATATATCCGGCAGACCGGACGGGGCGCAAGCATATCTCGGCGGGTTTTTAAGACAAATCCGAGACAGAAAGGTGGGGGATGCCCTTGACTACCGACAGCTCGAGCAGTGAGCGATAATCGGAGATTGCCTTTTTCTTGGGGTCGGCCGATGAGATGAAAATACCGACGCCCATGACAGAGGTGTTGAACTCGCGCGCCATCAGCAGCATCCCGGACGCCGTGCTGCCGCCCCTCATGAAGTCGTCGACAACCAGCACCTTGCTGGAGCGGTCGAGGAACCTCGTGCCGAGGTACATCGTCCGGACGTCGCCGTTCCCGGTCGGGAAATGGACTCCCACCGCGGGACCGTCGCTCGGACGGTTTCGGAACCGGCACACCGCCAGAGGCACGCCAAGGGCATAGGCTGTGAAGAACGCAACGGGAATGCCCTTCACTTCAGAAGTCATCACCACCGTCGGTCCCTTCCCTCCAAAAAGAGACGCCATTGTGAAGCCGAGGAACGATGCCCAGCTCGGCTCAAAAAGCAGATCCGTATAATAGACCAGCTCGCCCGGTAAAAGCCTCTCCGGGACGGATAGCTGTTTTGACAGATCCTTCAGTTTCGACTCCCTCTGCTCGCGGGACGGCGACGGCATGAAGTAAGCCCCTCCGCTGCGTCCTCGGTCGGTCAGGACACTGCCCACGCCCTCGTTTTTGAGAGCCTCCGAGATTATCTCGATGTCGTCGCTGATCAGCGTCTTCGACACGCCGAAACCGGACGCCGTATCCGTAAGGGAGACCTGCCGGGAGGGCCTGAGGAGCATTCTGGTCGCGATGCGGATTAAGCGTTCTGTTCTCTTGCCTCTCATCGATTATCACCCCAAACAAAGTGTGCGGTCCCAGACTTGTCAATCCCGTAAGGACACGTTCATTGTGAAAATATGACCTTGGTTATCCAATTGAACCGCGAAGTTTCACCCTCGCGCATGAACCTCGACAAACGCGCAAAAACCTCGGTGATTTCGGATTTTCCGTAGAGGGCGAAACACGCTGAACCGCTTCCGCATAGGCCCCACGCGAGGGCGCCTGATCTCTCAAAAATTCCATAAAGAATATTGTAACACATTTCATGCTTTTTTAAACATTGAATGAAGTCGTTGGGAAGGATACCCGCCCGCTCTCCGCGCTTGAGGCGGTCCAGGACGTCCAAAGCCTCGTCCCTGCACTCGGCCTCGTCCGTAACGATACGTCCGCTTATGCTGTCCAGCGTCTTGTACGCTTCGCGAGTATCGCAATTCCATTCGGGAAAGAAAATAGCCGCGGCGAGGTCCAGTCCCCCTGAAATACACTCGAGCACGTCCCCCACTCCGCCCGCCATGGCAATGTCGTAACCGCTCGCGAGAAAGGCCACGTCCGCTCCCATCGCGACGGCATCAGAGACGTCAGTGGATTCGCCGGAAAAGCGCTCAAACCACCTGATCAAGGCCGCGGCGTTTCCGCTGCCGGCCCCAACCCCGCTGCCCATTGGCACATGCTTGTAGAGGCGCATATCCAATGGCGGAAGCGCAGACGTACCAAACCGCTCACGCAACGACCTGCATGTCCCAAGGAGAATGTTCTCGCCTGGAATGTCGGCGCCGATCACAGACAAACTATCAGCGCCCTCCCCCAATGAAACCTCTACAACCTCGGGGGAGGGTATTCTCCAGAAGACCGAGCAGATATTATGATACCCATCATCACGCCTTCTCATGACACGAAGAGCGAGATTTATCTTCAGCGAACACCTCTCTGTGAAGAGCATAAATGGACTGAAGAAGAGGGCTATTGGTTCTTCTGCGTCGTTGAATACACTTTAACGGAATTTTTCGTCCCCGGGCAGTCCCGGCAACAACTTCAATTCTACTTCCTTTGTGAGAAGATCGGCATAGCTGAAGGAAACTGTGCTGTTCTGCGACTCCACAAAAAGTGTGAAGAGACTTGGATAGGCTTCTATAATGATGCCCTGACGAGCCTCGGCTTTTCTGCGGCCATTCGCAGCGCGGTAAAATACCCGGGAACCCCTGTACTGACTGACCTGTTCCCTTATTGCACTCAAAGTGTCCGCCAAAACAATCACTCCCAAGTAAGATCAACTGTGTCCGTAATATAGCACATTTCCGCTCAAAGCTCAAGTTCTTATTATAAATTAATAATTTTGCCCTACATAAAGTATTTTGGCAGGGAAATCAACGAAATTGCACCTAGATTATTAACCGAAATTTATACATCGGCATAAAATAGCAACTTCGTTAGTCGAGTGGCAAGCACTCCACCGTCCGTCGCAAGCAAGTTTTAGCATCTATTTTTGGATTAATTTTAAAATAGGCGCGCATATCAGAGGCTGAATAGACCATATCGCAATATGAGTGAACATCTGAGGATGCAACGTCAATCAGCGTTTCTCCATATCAGGCAGCCAGGAGTCGTCATCCTTGAGGTTTTTCAGGGCGTGCAGGACATTGCTCGGCAAATATGGGGCCTTCCTGGACAGCCTCCTGAGTATCACCTTCACATAAGCCCTCATAGAGGACGATTCGTTCCCACAGCAGAAATTGACGATCGGGAACCCGCGTTTCTCGGCCTCGTCCTTTATGTCCGACTCTGCCACGTAGATGAGCGGTCTGATCACCCGTATCCCCGACCTGCTCATCAGCATATTGGGCTGAAAGCAGCGAAACCTTCCCTCGTACATAAGGTTCAGAAAAACCGTCTCGACCACGTCGTCCCTGTGATGACCGAGAGCGATGGAAACGCACCCATCTTCTGCGGCGTGAGAAGCCAGGATGCCCCTCCTGATATTGGCGCACAGGCTGCACGGGGATGGGGTCTGGGATTTATTGAGAATGTCGAAAATAGGATATCTGACGACCTTGTGCTCGACGCCCATGGACTCCACAAATTTTTTGAGCGGCTCTATATCCCGCCCGCCGTCGGTCGGATCGACAGTCAGTGCCTCGACAGTGAAATGAACCGGACTCCTGTCGCGAAGCAAGCAGAGCGAGTGGAGCAAAAACGCGCTGTCCTTCCCGCCAGAAAGGCCGACCGCGATTTTATCCCCAGGGGATATCATAGCAAAATTCGAGACCGCGCTGCCGATCTGCCTCGCAATTTTTTTCCTGAACAGGTATTCATCCCTGCGGTTCAAAGGTATCGGCTCCTCGCTAAATTCTGTGCAAAACAACTATCTATGGGCATGACCGCGCTATTATAAACGCGAATAAAAATTTCCAGCAACGTCAATCCGTCCTCACAATATCACACAATCGCTCGCTCAGCAAATTAAAAAAAGACTCCGGGCAACCCCCCGAAGCCTTATACCAAGCCGCGATCAAACGTTTGTTTTTGTCAGCCCCCCCTACTCAACCCTTCGCTCCGCCGCTCCCAGCGACGCTATGTCAAATGGCTGAGGAGGGGTTGCGCCGCAGTCTATCAGCAGATCGTTGACCGTAACGCCGAGCGCTTTCGCTATGGAGACAAGCGTATCGACGGCCGGATTGCGCTTGCCCGTCTCGATTTCCGAGTAATAGTTCCCGGCAATCCCAACTATTTGGGCGACTTCCTTTTGTATTAATTTTCGCTTTTTGCGAATTTGCTTGAGCCTCACAGTATCAATCATTTGCATTACCTCCTATAATTGACGCTTCTATAAGTTGAATTTTCGTCAGAACACTGACTTGCTATCGCCAAATGCGATATTCAATCGATACCCTTATCAAGCAGGAGCCGGCGCGCTCAAATCTCGCCTTGAACTCCGCTAGCAATCCCTCCAAGGGAATAATATATCGTACATTGCGATATATCAACAAAAATATCGCAAATCGTAAAATAATAATCTCGAAACGCGAGTTGACCGTATCTCGCAAAGAGGGATAATTTAAACATGATTAAAAACATTGAGATTGCCAGAAAAAGAATAAGAGAATTAAGAAAATCTCAAAGGCTTACGCAAAAACAACTAGCGGAAAAAGTCTCTTTGTCTCCAAACTATCTAAGTCAAATTGAATCCGGCGCGAGGGGAATATCCGTCCCATTGCTTGAAAGCATCGCAGAGGCGCTTGGACACAAAATCGGGGATTTCTTCAGAGATTCCCCTGAAGAAGATTCTTTACAGCTTGCGATAGACAACAACTTAAAAGACCAGCTCAAACAGGCGACCGATGAGCAGCTCGACATCGCGGTGGCCCAACTCTCCGATCCAGAGAAACTGGCAATCATGAATATGCTCAACGGTCTCGACAGGGACAAAGTCCGCAAGGTGTACGATTTTCTTCATGATCAAAAACAGTTAGCTGAATTTGAAAGAATGCGGGAAGGGTGAAATTTGGCTTTATCCTTTGCCGCTTGACATGCTTCCCAGGGACATGGCTGAGGATACTGCGCTTTACGAGTAAACCTCGGGCACGAGGCCGGATGTGCGGCGCAGGGCGCTGTGTATCCGGCCTCTTTGTGATAAAATGTATAGTCGTTCAGATGTGGTTGCCGCTTGTTTGAAGTCGGTTTGCGGCATTGGCCAGCAGACACCTTAAAGTAGATAACGTCGCGTGCATTTTAGATAGGTCATGTACGGCTTGGAAGAGGGGAATATTTTATGGAGGCTATAAAGGCTCCCAGGGGGACTCGGGATGTGTTGGGCGACGAGTCCTGGAAGTGGGCATACGTACTCAAGGTCTGCGGGGAGGTAGCCAGGGATTTTGGCTACAGCGAAGTGTTGCTGCCAATCTTCGAGCATACCGAGCTGTTCTCGCGCGGAATAGGCGACGCGACCGATGTCGTCGAGAAGGAGATGTACACGTTCATCGACAGGGGAGACCGTAGCATAACCCTGAGGCCGGAGCTTACCGCGTCAATGGTGCGCTCCTATCTCGAACATGACATGAATCGCGGGCCGCAGCCGGTCAAGCTGTGGAGTTCAGGCCCCATGTTCCGCTATGAGAGGCCGCAGAAGGGGCGTTACCGCCAATTCCAACAGGTTGACTTCGAGATTCTGGGGGCGGCAAATCCTCTGGCTGACCTGGAGACGATAGATACTTCGATGGAGCTTTACCGCAGGCTCGGCTTGACGAATCTGCAGGTGCTAATAAACTCGGTCGGCTGTCCTAAGTGCAGGCCTATATATCGCGAGGCCCTGAAAAATTTCATAGCCGACAGGCTCGGAGAGTTCTGCGAAACGTGCCAGAGCAGATTTGATCGCAATCCGCTCCGTGTCCTCGACTGCAAGAAACAAGGCTGCCGGGATCTCACCGAGTCCGCCCCCGCAATGGTGGACTCCCTGTGCGATGAGTGCAGGGGGCACTTTGACGCCGTTACGTCCGGGCTGTCCCGCATAGGGGCGAACGACGCCAGGGTAGACAACAGGCTCGTCAGGGGTCTGGATTACTACACAAAAACCGCGTACGAGATACTGGCGGGCGAGCTTGGTTCGCAAAACGCGGTCTGCGGTGGGGGGAGATACGACAACCTCGCGGAAGCAATAGGCGGGCCGCACGTGCCCGGGGTCGGTTTTGCGTCCGGGATAGAGCGTATAGTCATCACAATGGAGGGGCAGGGGGCGCACATGGGCGCGGCGCCCGCTATCGATATTTACGCGGTGACGGCCTCGCCTGGCGCATGCACCGAGGTTGCGGCCCTTGTCCACGAAATAAGGGCGGCCGGCATGTCGGCGGACATGGATTATATGAATCGCGCAATGAGGGTCCAGATGAAACACGCGTCTTCTACGGGCGCCCGCTTTGTCTGCATCATCGGCGAGGATGAAATCGCGGCCGGAACCGTCGGAATAAAGGACATGGCCAGCGGAGAACAGGAGTCATCCCCGCGCTCCGGCGTCGTGGCAAGACTGGCAGAGTGGAAAGAGGTATCGAAATGAAGTTGGAGGGCTATACACAGGAGTGGAAGCGGACTATGTACTGCGGCGAGCCGAGGGCGGAACACGCCGGCAAGAAGGTCGTTTTGAACGGTTGGCTGCGGGCGAGGCGAGATCACGGGGGAGTAATATTCATAGAGCTGTGGGATCACACTGGCGTCTCCCAGGTCGTCTTCAACCCGGAGATAATCCCGGAGGCTTACTCGCGCGCCAAGGAGCTGCGCGGCGAGTACGTGCTGGCAGTGCGCGGGACGCTTTATATGAGACCGGATGGGATGGAAAACCCCGCGCTTGCGACAGGCGCGGTCGAGCTGATGGTCGAGGACTTCCTGCTGCTCTCCCCATCGAAGCTGCCGCCGTTTGACCCCAATGAGGCCGATAACGTGAACGAGGACCTTCGCATGAAATACCGCTACATCGACCTGCGGCGTGAGGGAATGCAGCACAACCTCAGGATTCGTCACAAGGCGGTGCAGTACACGCGCAACTACTTCGACAAAAACGGCTTCCTCGACGTCGAGACGCCTATGATGACGAAATCGACGCCGGAGGGCGCGAGAGACTACCTCGTCCCGAGCAGGGTCAACCCGGGGGACTTCTTTGCGCTGCCGCAGTCGCCTCAGATATTCAAACAGATATTGATGATAAGCGGCTGTGACAGATATATGCAGATAACCAAATGCTTCCGCGACGAGGACCTGCGAGCGGACAGGCAGCCGGAATTCACCCAGATAGACGTCGAGATGAGCTTCATCACGGAGGAGGACATAATAAACTTGATAGAGCCATTCATGGCTGGTCTTTTCAAGGAGACTGCCGGCGCCGACATCCCGACGCCGATGACCAGGCTGACGTGGCGGGAGGCCATGGAGCGCTTCGGCAGCGACAAGCCGGATATGCGCATCGACATGGAGATAGTGGACGTCACGGACGTGTTCGCGGGAGGCAGCAACCCGTTCGCCTCTCTTGTGGCGAATGGCGGCGCCGTGAAGGGCCTGCTCGTGCCCGGAGGGGGTTCACTCTCCCGTAAGGAGGTCACCGACCTCGAGAATCGGGCCAAGGAATTGGGGAGCGCTGGGATGGCCAACTTCCAGATAAAGGACGGGGCGCTCAAAGGCCCCCTCGCCAAGTTCATCTCGGATGAGGCCCAGTCGCGGCTGGTCGAGATCTCCTGCCTCACTTCCAACGATATCTTCTTTGTAATGGCGGACAAGTCATGGGTAAAGGCCTGCGGCATGTTGGGCCAGATCAGGCTGGAGATAGCCAGGGATCGCGGACTTGTAGGCGGCGGCTGGAAATTCCTGTGGGTGACCGAGTTTCCTCTCTTCGAGTGGGACGAGGCCGCCAGGAGATGGTCCCCCGTTCATCACCCCTTCACAGCCCCGATGAGCGAGGACATTCAGTATCTCAAGTCAGACCCGGGTCTGGTCCGTTCTCGCGCGTACGACCTCGTCCTGAACGGCGTCGAGCTTGGAGGAGGCTCAATAAGGATTCACAACCACGAGATGCAGTCCTTCGTATTCGACGCCCTGGACATATCGACCGAGCTGGCGCGCGAGCGATTTGGCTTCCTTCTGGACGCCCTGTCCTATGGCACGCCGCCTCATGGGGGAATTGCCTTTGGGCTCGACAGGGTCGTTATGATGATCTGCGGTTCAAAGTCCATTCGAGAGGTGATCGCCTTCCCCAAAAACCAGAAGGCCCAGTGTCCTCTGACAGGCGCGCCGTCGGGGGTGGATAAACCGCAGCTCGAACAGCTTTATATTATGTCAACCGCTCCGGAGGAGAGGGAAGCGTAAAGTTAAATAGCGAGGGAGGTTTTAAGTATGGGAATGCTTCAGTTTCTGGGTCATTCGGCGTTTTATCTGGAGGGGGCCGGCATCAAGGCATTGATCGATCCGTTTCTCTCTGGAAACCCGCAGGCCTCCGAGGGGCCTGACGCGCGTCCGGCTCTGGATTATATCTTCGTGTCTCATGCGCATGGGGATCATCTCGGCGACACGGTCGCTATCGCAGAGCGAACCAGCGCGACAGTCATCGCCACAAACGAGCTGGCGACATATCTCGCCGGCAAGGGACTGAAAACCGAGGGTATGCACATCGGAGGCAGGGCGAAGTTTCCATTCGGTCGCGTGAAGCTGACGCCCGCGTTTCACGGATCGTCGATCTTCGAGGGCGGACACCTCGTCTATTCGGATGTTCCATGCGGATTTTTGATCGAGGTGGACGGAAAGAAGATATACCACTCCGGGGACACCGGACTCTCAGTGGAGATGACCCTGCTCGAGGCGGAGGGCGTCACGGTAGCGGCGTTGCCGATCGGCGGATACTATGTCATGGACGTCGAGGACGCGGCGCGCGCCGTTGGTTTCATAAAGCCGTGTAAGGTGGTTCCGATTCACTACGGCACGTTCCCCGTGCTGAAAGCAGACCCGGAAGAGTTCGCCAGGCGCGTCGGCAACCTGGCGGAGACCGTGATCATGAAGCCTGGGGATAAACTGATGTTTTGAAGAAACGGAGTGGAATTGTTTGATTTTCATGGAGGGCTGATGAATGTCTCGAGCAAGGGCAAGACTGTTCGCTATGATTATAACGCTGCTCGCCGCGGTACTCGTCTGTGTCGCCTCTAATCAGACGTCTGCCGCCGAGAAGAGTTTTACTCCAAAGGCAGGGGAGCTTTGGATAAAAATAGACAAAAACAAACTGAAGCTTTATCTGTACAAAGGCTCGGACACTGTGCTGAAGGAGTATTCGGTGGCGATAGGCAGGGGCGTGGGTAAAAAGAAATCACGCACGGACCTGATAACGCCTGTGGGAGTATTCAAGATATGGCGCGTCGTCCAGGACGCGACCCAGCTCGTGTACGACCCAAAGTGGTTCGGCGAGCCGGGAGAGCCGGAAAAGGGCGCATACGGAGCTAAACTGATATCGTTCTACAACCCATGGGAGATAGCGATACACGGGACGAACTCGCCGGCTTCCATAGGCCGCCGCGTCACGCACGGCTGCGTCAGACTCCGCAACAAGGACATCGTTGAGCTGAGCAAATACGTGAAGCCCGGAATGCGCCTGATGATAGTGGAGCGCGATGTTGAGATAGACGCGATATAAATAACCGCCTATATAGTCATAAAAAATAGCAGGTCAAATAGGGTTGGAGGAAACTGTCGAAGGCTATGTTAATTCATTGTGTGAGAAGAAATGCCATAGGAATTGATCTTAGCTCTGAATTCTGTGATTATATATTAACCGAAATGCAGGTGCCCTAAAATGTATTTCTCTTTGGAGTATGTTTTGACAGCAATAGAGAGACTTAGTGCGATACACCCATTCTATGGCATGACATTTTTGTCCTGCAAGAGAAATCAGCTTCCTGTTGGTCATAGTATAAATTTTCCGATGGATAAATATACAAAGGAATTTATGGATGAAATCCATAAGTTAAACCCTTTATCGTCGCACTATTATCAACCTTATGTTGCAAATGACAAAGAAAAATATTGGGTCACTTATAAATATCCCTCAACCGGACTACAATCAATCAACACTCAAACTTTTCTGGATGCATTTCTCCATGTTAAAAAAGGAAAAACATGGGGTTGGTCTGATAATTATATAGATATTCTTGTCTCGCATTTAAAAAAAGGACAACAGTTATCCATTTTTGATTTGTCCGTTTGGGTATTCAAATATAAGGATTGGCAAGAAGATACCGATTTCCATTCCATAATGCGCTTTTTCATCGATTACTTTCACATTACAGATGATGAGAAAGAAAGACTATTCAGTGAGAACGTAGAAGGATATCCATCCTCCAATCCTTTTCGTTCACAACCAGCTACTTGGGAAGAGCTAAGTACAAAAATTAAATCTCCTCCTGATGCCGTACCCAACAGAGGAGCAACTCTGTCATATCTAAAATTAGATAATGTTGGGCCTACATCGAATATGGTCTTGGAACCGAACACACGACTAAATATCATTACTGGCGATAATGGGCTCGGAAAGTCGTTTCTTATGGAATGTGTATGGTGGGCTTTAACGGGAACATGGCCAGATATCGCAGCGACTCCTAGAAATGTTAATGTTAATAAAAAAGCGTCTATTACCTATGAATTGGCTAGCGAAAAAGGGACGCCGTCAAGAGAAGTGGTAAAGTATGATGAAAAACAAGGGACATGGTCTAAAGATGTGAATGCCCCTTCTATACCTGGTTTGATTGTATATGCAAGAGTTGATGGTTCATATGCAATTTGGGATCCAATCCAGCAATATAGCTCCATTGATAAGCGTAGAGAATATGTATTTTCTCGAAGCGAAGTATGGAATGGCGCAGGGAGTATAGAGGGTTTAATGCGCGATTGGATTAAATGGCAAAGCACGCCAGATAAGTACCCCTTTGACATTTTGGTAAACGTATTGAAAGAGATGTCGCCTCCTGATATGGGCGAACTAAAGCCGGGACAACCTATAAGAGTACTGAACGACAAGCGGGAAATCCCAACTATAATTCATCCGTATGGCGAGGTTCCTATTACGACCGTTTCTGCTGGTGTGCGAAGAATTATTACTTTAGCTTACTTGATAGTATGGGCTTGGTACGAGCATAAAGTTGGCGCTGAACTGACGAAATCAAATACAGAAAATAGGATGGTAATCCTTATTGATGAGATAGAAGCTCATTTACATCCAAAATGGCAGAGAACCATCCTGCCTGCTGTATTAAATATCCAGGCAATACTGTCACGTAAATTGGGAATTCAATTTATTATTTCAACACATTCGCCTTTAGTGTTAGCTTCTATTGAAACACGCTTTAATCCCGAAGCTGATAAATTATTTAATATAATGGCGAATAAAGATTGTGGTGATGTAGAGTTAGCTGTAGTTGATTTTGTTAAATATGGCCAAATAAATTCATGGTTGACCTCTCCAATTTTTAATTTGAAACAACCCAGATCACAAGAAGCTGAAGAAACTATTGACGAAGCAAAAAAAATTCAACATCAAAAAAATCCGTCTACTGTAGATGTCGCACATATTCATAAGATGTTACTAGAAGAACTGGCAGAAACAGACCCATTTTGGCCAAGATGGTTATATTTTGCGGAAAAAAATGGTGTGACAATATGATCCCAATCACACCCCAACCTGAACCAATAAACTTTGACATAGATGTCCGCAAA
>JAITNX010000117.1 GCA_031290235.1 Synergistaceae bacterium
TTTCAAACCGTACGCGCTTGAATTATAACACCTGATTCACTTCTAATTCTAATTCCAAGTCAAACGCGCATCCTGCGCGCTTGACTTGGAGAAGCCGCAATGCTGCGCGTTGCGCGGCCTATCAGTCCAGGAAACGCACAGTCTCCTCGAGCGAGGTTCTCCTGCTTACGAAGTTGTTTATCTTGTTTTCCTTATCAGGATATCCGATCGCTATGCCGATGGTGATTTTTAAATTATCGGGTATTTTCAGCTCGCGCCGAAGAACGTCAGGGTACTGCACGAGGTTTATTGCCTGGATAGCGGCGAGGCCCTGCTCGACTGCCGCCAGCAATATGTTCTGCGAATACGCTCCGATATCGTACAAAGACCATTGGGACAGGGACTTATCCATGCAGATGTAAATTACAGCCGGAGCGTTGAACATCGATTGGTTTAACGCCGCGAATTGCTCTACGGCGTCTCCGCAATCGATCTTCATATCCTTGTGCATTTGCTGTATACGGTTTTTAGCCGCATCCGGCCACTCTGTCGGGCGTGGGGTTTCCGGCGCGGCTTTTGCGGACTCTGCGTGTTTTTGCTGATATTGCTTTTTGATTCTGTCCAGCGTGTCTCCAGTCGCGACAAAAACTTCCCATGGCTGGGTGTTCGCCCATGATGGGGTGCGAACGGCAGCCTCCAAAACTGTGGTTATCTTATCGCGCTCGACAGACTTGGAGAGAAATGCCCTGGTCGAGCGGCGGACGCTAATCGCTTCGATTACGTTCATTTGAATGCCTCCAGTCATTTACAACATCGATCAAGTATAACGCCGCGGGCCGCTTATCGTCACATTGCGGCCCAATATTTTATTAATCTTATTGATTTATCCCATTGTTCGATAAAAATCCGCATATTTATATGAATATGCGGATTGACACAAAACAGTTCATTGAATGATAATAATTTTGCAATAAAATATAAAGGGGAGATTGAGAATGTCGTTTTTTAAAAACAGAAGCATAGGAGCGAAATTAGGTATATTGACCGGGATTCCGTTGGCGATCATCATTCTCATGAACTATTACAACCGTATTGACACTAACAGGACAAATGCCCGTTTTATATATGCCTACGATAACTACTCGGTACACGCGACCAATGTGGCGCTGCTTCGCGCAAATTACGAGGCCAATTTGAAAAATATCCTCAAGGTCGCCATTACCAGCGACCCCAAGACCATAAGGAACGTGCGCGAGGACATAGACAAGAGGCAGGGCGTCAACGACAAGATCATCGGGTTCTATTCCGGGTCTGATATGGACGACAGGGAAAAAGAGCTTTGGCGGCAATTTGAAGCTGAGGATAAAGAAATTACCGAGGCTCGGGAAGAGTGTTTGAACCTCGGCGAGGCGAATCGAGATACCGAGGCTACGGCTGAGTTCTTCGATAATTTGGAGCCAGCCACAAATGAGGTTATTAAAACCCTCACCCTGCTTCAGGATCATCTGGTGGAGATGTCGGACAAAACACAGGGGGAGGCGGTTGAAGAATCAGTCAAGTCAAATAATATGCTCAGCATAGTCGCCTTTGCCGCAATTATTTTCACAGGCGCGGTCGGACTCTTCGTCTCGCGTTTGATCACGATACCGATAAACGCGACAAAAGCGAAGATAATTCAATTTGCGACCGGCGACCTCACCGTCGAGTTCAAGGATTCGGGACGAGACGCGATATCTCAGATGTGCAACGAACTGGATAAGATGATGGTTACGCTCAGGGGCGCCGTTTCGGCGGTCCAGAACGCCAGCGACCACATCGCGAACTCGTCACAGGATTTCGCGGCGATGTCGCAGGAGACCAACGCTTCGCTCGATGATTTCCGTTCCAACATCGACGAGACGAGTTCCAACCTGACAGGTCTGGCGTCCAGCAGCGAGGAGGTCAACGCCTCTGTCGAGGAGGTGGCGGCAGGCGCCCAGACTACGGCTGAGAAGGGAACGGACATAGCCCGCAGGGTCGACGACGCCATGAAGGCGGGAGATGATGGCATGAACGCCGTACACAGCGTCGTGGAGGGAATAGGCAGCGTGGCGGACAGCTCCGCCGAATCCTCGTCGGCGGTGCTGGAGCTGGGCACCAGAGCCCGTCAGATACAGAGCTTCGTCTCGCAGATAGGGAGCATAGCAGACCAGACGA
Source organism: Synergistaceae bacterium (assembly GCA_031290235.1). Lineage (GTDB taxonomy): Bacteria > Synergistota > Synergistia > Synergistales > Synergistaceae > JAIRWR01. The sequence continues at coordinate 2,176 of JAITNX010000117.1, forward strand.
ACCTCCTTGCCTTGAACGCGGCGATAGAGGCGGCTCGCGCCGGGGACGCCGGGAGAGGGTTCGCCGTCGTAGCGGAGGAGGTCCGCAAGCTCGCGGAGGAAAGCAACGTGGCGGCGAAGAGAATCGAGGAACTCGCCTCTACCATAACGGCGGATCTCGATAAAATAGTCGACTACTCCCAGAAAAACACGGATGCCTCGAAAAAGGCGAAGGAGCTTTCCTCGGCAACCGAGTCGGCAATCAGCAACATGCTAGGATACCTGAGCGATATAGCCAGCGCCACGCAGGACTTAGCCGCCGTCGCTCAGGAACAGGCCGCGTCGAGCGAGGAGATAGCAGAGGCGGTGCAAGACATGTCCACGAAGATAAACAATACGGCGAACTCGGGTGAGAACATCCGCTCCGGAGTGACTGAGGTCTCGGCGGCGTCGAAACGAGTCGCGAGCGGAGCGGAAAGACTGGCAGAACTCTCCGGCGACCTGGAGAAGGAGATGTCGTATTTCAAATTAGGAGGCGGCATTGGCGAGAAAACCGCGCGATTGAGGGTGCAGTAGGCATAGCAAAGCGTATAAATCAGCCCTTCCATAGAGCCGGGGCCGCGGATTTTGCGGCCCCGTTTTTTCGTGCGCAATGTTGCGCATACAGATACAACTTACTTGAGGCGTCTCGCCCGGGTTCTCGGAAAAACGGCAATTATTCCGGCAAGAGGCAGCGCGAAGACCAGAGTTCCTGAGCTGCACCCGCCGCCCCCGCTTTCCTGGACGCCAGCGTCGCCGTCTCCGTTGTTGACTTCATTGTCGGAATTTTCGTCGCCGCCTATGCCGACTTCGTCGTCGTTGCCGTCCGTGTCTCCATCTACGGCGGCGGTCCTGGCGTAGAAATACCATTGATAGAACAGGTACGGCTTCAAAACGCCGCCGCTTTGAGCAGTGCCGTCCGCATACTCAAAGCCTATTCTGACACAATCTATAGCACTGGTATCCAGAGGAGCTTCAAGGACTATCTCGCCCTCGAGTTTTTGTCCATAAGGAGTGCTGATCATCGGAGTGGCGGTGTAGCTATTATCCGACTTGTCATATATCCTTATGCGGTACACCTGTGAAATATCGCTATTATTCCCTCTTGCCAGGGCCGCGGATGTGTTCGCCGGATCTACGAAACGCCACTTTACGCCAGTTGTCTTCGTTCCGTTCGTCACGAGTTCGACATACGGGACAACTTTATCTTTTATCTGCTGCTCAGTCGTGCGTATGGCGGCAAATTTGGACTTTTCATCGACAGTCCCAAGCGATACGGAAAAATCCTGGCCCGATAACCCCGTCTCGGCGCCGGTAGTAAAATAGACCTCCTCATTGGAGTCATCGACTATATAATAATAGTCCACATCCCATATAAGTTCAAAATCCTTGCTCGTTGTGAATCTTTCGTCGGGAGCGTTTTTATTCCAGTGCTCTATGGTCGTTGGCGCGGATGTGGAGAGGTTGATATAACCCAGCTGGTCATCCAGCGAATTACCTTCGTCCGGGCTTGGATACAGCCCAATATAAGACAGCCTGAAACGCGGAGAACTCGCGTCCGCGATGGTCGGGCTATAATCCGACTTTCCGTTGACAAGGTAAGAAACCGTTTCATGCCCAAGTTCGACCCCCAGCGCCCATGCCGAACCGACCGCCAGCATCACAAAAAATATGGATAAAACAAGCAAACTTACAACTTTCCGCGACTTCACGTTCAAACCCCTCCCAATCTTGTAGAATACAAAATATTATAACGCAAAACCAGTCAAAATTTCCTCCATGGACGCCCAATCCCTACACTCCGAGCAGGCACGTCTCAGGGCGGACGCGCCTGAAAAGCCCTTGAACATCCCGGCGATCATTCGGCGCGCCAGGACGAGGGTGAAGCGTTCGCCCTCGACTGTGACGCCCATTTTCCCGATGGACAGGATGGCCTCCGTCTGATCTCGAGCCGATGGGTTCGCGAATTTTTCCATTTTTTCGTCAAGCGGATAGCCCAATCGGAGCAGCGTCCTTGGAATCAGGAACGCGTCGCGGAGAACTCCCCGCGCCGCCAGAACTGCAACGCACCCATCATCGAGATACCTGGCAGCGTCGTCCGGCTCGTAGTAGTCCCCGCTCGCGGCGACCATTCCGGGGAAAATTTTGGCGATTTCGCCAACTATCCCCCTGTCGGCCGCGCCGTCGTACCTCTGGGCCAGTGTCCTGCCGTGCAGAAGCAAGAGGTCGGCGCCTGAAACGGCCAGCGCCGCGCAGAAAGCCTTGGTGCCCTCCGCATCGGTCTTGCGCAGTTTGACCCACACCGGAAGACCGAATTGTTTTAAAGACAGGACCATCCGAGCGGCCTCATCAGGGTTCTCCAGCAATCTTGCCCCGGCGCCTTTTTTTGTCACCTTAGGCATTGGACAGGCCATGTTTATTTCCAGCGCGTCGAAGCGCCTCGCCTTCATGGCTGTCTCCGCGCCCTTCGCAAGCTCCGTCGCGTTCGACGCGAAGAGCTGGAGGACGACTGGTCCCTGCTCGTTTTCGTCCCCTAGCAGATCCCGAGTCCTTTTATTTTTATAAGAAAGCCCCAGGGCGCTCACCATCTCAGTATGGACGAGTCCGGCCCCCATGGCGCGGTGAAACGCGCGGAACGTGCGAGTCGTCACGCCGGCCAGAGGCGCCAGCCAGATTGGGGAACTGGTCTCGACCCCTCCGGCGAGGAGCCTTCCGCCGCCGTTCACTCTTTCGCGCACCGCCTGTAGATGATCTTCAACCCTTCGAGAGTCAGCCACGGCTCCAGATTTGTCACGGTAGTCGAGTCTGCCGCAAGTATCTCGGCATGACCCCCGGTAGCGATTACGGGAGTCCTGGTCCCCAACTCCCTGAAAGCCCGCTCGACGAGTGAATCGACCAATCCTATATAACCGTACACTATGCCGGACTGAACGGCGTGCATGGTGTTCTTCCCTATTGCTTTGCCAGGCGCCGCAAGGGCTACCTGCGGAAGTTTCGCCGCCTTCGAAAAAAGCGTCTGCATACTGACCTCGAGTCCGGGCGCCAGTGCGCCGCCTATATACGATCCCTCCGCGGATACGACGTCTATGTTTATTGCGGTGCCAAGGTCCACGGATATCACAGGGCGCCCATATTTGCTCATGGCCGCCACTGAATTTACGAGGCGATCCGCACCAACCTCCCTTGGATTATCCATGTCGATCTTCATGCCGAGATCCATGTCACAGGTTACGGTAAGCGGCGCCACGCTCAGGTAGTCCATCAACGCCTTACGCCAGACCTCCTCCAACCTTGGAACCACGCTCGATAGAATTGCGCCTCTGACGCTGCCCCTCGTCACATCGTTGGAATTCAGTATGCCGAGCATCATTAGCCCAGCTTCATCGCTCGTCCGATCTATCGAGGAGAAACGCCAGTGCCCGACCAAGCTGTCCCCGTCGAACAAACCGATTACGTTGGTGGTGTTGCCTATATCGAGAACGAGCAACATTATTTTAAACCCTCCTTATATATTTACTTATGGAGGCGTTGACCCCGACAGACTGCTAGTTACCGATAGCTCATGCCAATTTAAAATCAAAGACCTAAAGGGTGAACCGTAAAAACCAGGCTATGCCTTCGTTTAGGTCAGCCAATAACAAACGTTTGATCGCAACTTGGTATCAATTAGCCGTTCAGTTCTTTTATCTCGTCGAGTGACAAGCC
>JAITNX010000120.1 GCA_031290235.1 Synergistaceae bacterium
AAGGGCTTCGGCATTCTGCAAACCTCCCATTTCTTGGGTTGTTTACAGAATAATATATAGTATATATTAAGTCAAATTGCTATAAATATCTGTGTGTGAGGCGCCGAGGAGGAAGGGGGGGTTGGAGGTCATAGGGAGATCAGAAAAATAAAAGGGCTCAGAGGAGAATCCCCTGAACCCTTGCTAATCCTTGGTGGGCAACACAGGGATCGAACCTGTGACTTCTTCCGTGTGAGGGAAGCGCTCTCCCGCTGAGCTAGTTGCCCCTTTTATTGACGAAGTGCATTATATACGCCCCTCTAATTGATTTCAATACCTTGTTGCCCGATTGTGTGGTAAGAATTTATTTTAGGCTGAAGCTCTTGCTGCCCCACTGCTTGCCCTTAACAGGAGCGCCTTCCACGAGTTCGACGAATCGCTCCCTGCATTTGGGGCATTTGTAGACTTTTTCATTGTCCTCCGCTTCGAACTTATTGTCACATACTATACAACGATAACGACGCATCTTCTCACCTCCTTAAGAATTGGCATCGCGCCTACACATTATATCCTATGTTTTGTTTTTTTTCCACGTAGGGTGGCCTAAATTGTCTCTTGCAACTAATTTACGTATTTCTATATGAGCTTCCTCGCGTTTTTTTCATTTTAAGGGGTTGAATGCTTCAGCCTTGCGGTATAAACTGTTATTCGTTGATTTTATATGGAGGGATGCGTGATTATGCCCAAACCGTGGTGGCGTGAAGTTATAGAGACTGTTGTTTATGCGGTGGTACTGGCCCTTCTCCTACGGACCTTCATTATTCAGGCCTTCTGGATACCAAGCGGTTCCATGATACCTACGCTTGAACCAGGGGATCGCGTGCTTGTCCTGAAGTTCTGGTATTCGTTGCCGAATGTGTCTCCGAAACGCGGGCAGATTGTGGTCTTCAAATATCCTGTCGATCCTGAGAGGGACTTCGTCAAAAGGTTGATCGGACTGCCGGGGGACACAATCGAGATCAAGGAAGGGCGAGTCTTCGTGAACAGTCGGGAGATCGCGGAACCATACGTGCAGCACCCGGATAATTTTTCGATGGGACCGGAGCTGGTGCCTGAAAAAAACTATTTCTGCTTAGGCGACAATCGGGCCAACTCGCAGGACAGCAGGTTCTGGGGATTCGTCAAGGAGGACTTCATGCGCGGTCCGGCTGTCATAAGATATTGGCCTCCCAGCAGAATAGGGCTGCTTGATTGATGGGGTCCTCAGTCTTTTAGTGGGCAGGACAGTATGGTACCCTGGCCACATGGCCAAGGGGCAAAGGCAGTTGGAAGCTCTATCCGGGGCGCTCGACCTCCTCTTGGAGGTGAGAGATGCCCGTGCCCCAATGTTGACTGCCTCCCCCTCGCTTCGCGATATACCCAAATCCCTCTTTGTGTGGATATTGCTCTCAAAAGCGGACCTGGCCGATCCGGAAGTGACAGCGGAATGGCTTGAATACTTCAACGGGCAGGGACGGCGCGTCTGGACACTCGATCTCAAAAGGGGCGTTCCACAGACGCTGAAGCGCGCCATCGCCGAGCTGACGCCCTCTTCGTCTTCAAACCGCGAGTATCGGGAGGTTCGTCTGGCTGTCACCGGCACACCAAACGTCGGCAAATCCACGCTCCTCAACCGCCTCGTCGGACGAAAGGCAGCTGCCATTGGCGGCGTCCCCGGAGTCACAAAGGGAGTAGCGTGGTTTAAGGGGCAAGGGTGCCTGATCGCCGACTCCCCCGGCATCCTTGACCCGCATTCCGACGCCCGCGCTCACAGGATGCTGTCCTGGATCTCATCCACAAAGGGACAGGTCATAGGCTCATGGTCAAATCTCGCATACGAGTGCGTCGGCTTTCTTCAGAGACATGGAATGACGTCGGGGTTGGAGTCGGCGTGGAAAATCGATGCGGCCCGCGATCCTGCCGAGGTCCTGGAAAATATTGGCAGGAGGCTGGGCAGGCTGCTGCCGGGCGGAGTTGTAGATATAGAGGCGTCTGGAAAGGCCTTCGTCGAGTCGCTCGGCGCCGGACGTCTCGGCAGGCTGAGCCTTGAGCGGCCTGGTTCCCCGCCCCCATGGAGTGAATTATCGTGATAATTGCGGGAGTCGACGAGGCCGGCCGTGGACCCCTCGCCGGGCCTGTGATGACAGCCGCGGTAATTCTCACCCCGCCTCAGTTTCGCGTATTGCTCTCCGAGGGACTGAACGACTCGAAAAAAATTCCCGAGAAGGGCAGGGAAAGGATTTTCGGGCGAATTATGGCCCTCGGGGTGTGTTGGTCCGCACAAGCGGCGTCCCACGTCAGGATCGACAGGACAAACATACTTCGCGCAACTCTGTGGGCGATGCGGCTCTCAGTAATGTCCCTCGGCACGCGGCCCGATATTGTTGTAGTGGACGGGAATATTTTGATCCCGGGCATAGTCTGCGGCAGGCAGATAGCGGTGCCCAGGGCCGACTCGAAGGTGCCGGCGGTCATGGCCGCATCCATAGTGGCGAAGGTCCTGAGGGATAGGGTGATGATGAGCCTTCACAGGCTATACCCAAACTACGGTTTCGCCTCCCACAAGGGGTATCCCACAAAGGCGCACAGGGAAGCGCTCGACATGCTGGGTCCTTCCCCCGTCCACCGTCTGTCCTTCGGCGGATACAACAAGAACAATATTTCATAACGAGATAAAAAACTTTTCACCCTGGGAGGTGGACGTCAATGACAACTGTAGGGGGACTCCCGGGCGGCACGATCAACCCGAACAACCCTAACGCCGCTACGATCAGACCGCCGGTCAGCGACGGGCAGGCCGTCACCCGCCCTGGAGACCAACAGCAGCAGGGGTCTCAGATACAAAACGGCGCTGTCGTCGATGGACTGGTCACAGCCAAGGAGGGCGACGCCTACCTCGTGCGGATAGGGAACCAGATGCTCAACGCGCGCTCAACCATACCTCTTTTCATTGGCCAGCGGTTTCGCGCGGTATGGGATTCGTCGACCGTGCCGCCCATGCTGCGACTCCAACAATCGGACATGGCGGTGCTCGCGCGTTTTACGGGAAGGGATCAGCAAATTGCCACAGCCCTGTTGTCAAGGGGACTGTCGGTAAAGGATGACGTGATATGGGGCCTTCGCCAGCAGTGGATGCACAACGGAGGGGACCAGTCAAAGCTGGGCGTGATGGTGGAGCTGTGGGCGCGCGGAGCGGCAATGACCGAGAACAACATAGCCCTTCTCTCGTGGTACATGGAGCTGCTGCCGGGATACGCGTTCGAGATATGGAAGAAAATACGCGACCGGCTTCACGAGAGGAAATACGGCTCGCCCAAGGAGCTGTTGTCCGCGATAAAGGGCGACGACGACGCTGACGTAAGGAAATTTTTACAAGCCCATGCCCTTGCCGGCAAACCAGCGCGGCGCGGGCTGGATCCGGCGATGTTGATGGCGCCTGCGTGGTGGCCGGCCGGCGACGACGAGTCCGGGAGAGCGATGATGGCCCAAGTCTCCATTTCGACGGAGGAGCTTGAGGGCCGCAAGGCTTGGTGGCTGGCTTTCGAGATGGAGGGCGACTCGCTCGGCCCAGTATTTGGGGCAGTCATGACCAATGGCAGGGCGATGTCCATCAGCCTCAGGCTGAAGGACGAGTCAAAGCTGGATTTCGTCCAGGAGAACCTGCCGGAACTGAGGGATGATCTGTCCGAGGTGCCCCTTGTGCTTCAGTACCTGGGAATCGGCGCGTTCAGGCAGGACGAGATGAACGCAGCCGCGAGACAGGGCCTGGATTTGGAGGCATAGGATTGAGCAGCGGGCAGGATGAGCCGAGAGGGCGCGCCAGGGGGAGGAAAGCCGCGGCTCTAAAGTACGAGCTGGGGACGGACCATGCCCCGAGGGTAATAGCCAAGGGGCAGAACCTAGTTGCCGAAAAGATAATAGAGACCGCGATCGAGGCTGAGATCCCAATTGTGGAGGATGCCGCACTGGTGAGCGCGCTCCTCGCGTTGGAACTCGGCGATGAAATTCCAACGGAGCTGTATCAGTCAGTTGCGAAAATTCTTGCGTTCCTGTACAAGCTGGACAAAAAGGACATAAAGAGTTGAACAGCATCGAGTTCGGGAGAAAGGGAGAGGATAAGGCGGCGCGCTACCTCGAACGCCTGGGTTGGAGGATAATCGATCGGAATGCGCGAGTCGGGCACGGGGAACTCGACATTGTCGCCATGGACGGGGAAGAGCTCGTCATCGTCGAGGTCAGAACCCGTAAAATTGGCTATATATCACCTGCGGAGACGACGGTTGGCCCACAGAAATTACGCCGTATAATAAGAGCGGCGCGCGTGTACGTTGAAAATATCGCGTTTGGCGGCGCCTGGAGGATTGACGTAGTCGCGGTCACGGAGGATCGTGCCGGGAATGACCATATAGAGCTGTTCAGCGACGTTACCGCGGGGAGGGAGGGCTGGTTCATGGGGTGATCAAGGGAATTTGCGGAATTACCCTCCGGGGCACTCAGGCTATCCCGGTGGAGGTGGAGGTTGAGATCACAGGCGGGCTTTTCTCGATGACGGTTGTCGGTCTGCCGGATATGGCTGTGAAGGAAGCCCGTGAACGTGTGCGGGCAGCGCTCAGAAAGATAGGCCTCATGTTGAGGGGAAGAATAGCGATAAACTTGGCGCCTGCCGACATACCAAAGGAGGGCGCTCTGCTGGATCTTCCAATGGCAGTTGGACTTGCAAGCGGCGCCGGGCGGATAGGATGCACGGAGCCATCATTGTTTATGGGCGAGCTCGCCCTCGATGGACGGCTGCGATGGGTGAGAGGCGCGGTGCCGGCGGCGCTGCTCGCCCGCGAGCTTGGAGCGCCTCTTTATGTGCCAAAGGAGAACGAGCGCGAGGTCGCTATCGTCACCGGCGTCAGGGCATATGGGGTGGAAAATCTGTCGGATCTCATGCTTCACCTGAGCGGAGAGAAACCGCTCGCCCCTATAGAACCAGCCATCTTCGAGGAACAGAACTTTGTGGTGGAGACGGACTTTGCCGACATAAAGGGACAGTTCACGGCCAAACGCGCGCTGGAGATAGCGGCGGCAGGACATCACAATCTGCTTCTCACGGGTTCTCCAGGCTCCGGTAAGACATTGCTGGCGCGGGCCATGAAGGGAATCCTGCCTCCGCTCTCCGACGAGGAGATGATGGAGGTTCTGCTAATAAGGAGCACGGCCGGTATGCCCTTCGAACCAGGACGCGCCCGCCCGTTTCGGGCAGCGCACCACACCGCCAGCTCTGTCGCTATATGTGGCGGCGGCTCTTCGATGAGGCCAGGCGAGATATCGCTGGCCAACCGCGGAGTCCTTTTTTTGGATGAGTTTCCTGAATTTTCGCGTGACGTACTGGAAAGTCTACGCCAGCCGCTCGAGGATGGAACTATCACGGTAAGCAGGGCCGCCGGCAGCGTCACGTATCCGGCGCGAGTCCTTCTAGTCACGGCCTGCAACCCATGTCCTTGCGGTTACAGCGGGGACCCTGTCGAGCAGTGCAGATGCGCGCCACACTCCATAGAACGCTACCAGAGAAAGCTGTCCGGACCCATCCTCGACAGGATCGACCTCCATGTGGCAGTGCCGCGGCTCAAGCCGGAGGAACTCGTGTCGCTCGACGGAGAGTGCGGCGAGTCGAGCGAGGAGGTAAGGCGAAGGGTTCAGACTGCCCGGGAGACCCAGCAGAATAGGTGGCGGGAGCTTGGCTTCCACTGCAACGCCGAGCTCCCGGAGAGAGTCCTCCGGAAGCGGCTCGACATGGAAACCGACGTCAAACCCTTTCTGGCCGAGACGGTGAGGAGGCTGAGGCTCTCCGGGAGGGGGTTCTCCCGGATTCTCAGAGTGTCGCGAACTATAGCCGACCTCGATGGGGCAGAGAGGATAGCGGTGCATCATGTCGCCGAGAGCCTGTCGTATCGCGAGGGTGAGGCATTTGGTCGCGGGAACGGGCCGGGGTGGAGAAACTAGATGATACGCTCAATGTTGCTGCTTACCCTCGCGCATCAGGACATTCGGGCCTGGGAGCGGTTCGAGGAGCTGGAGCAGGATCGAGGCGGCTTCATCGAAGGCGGTCCGTCGCTCTGGGAGAAAATCGGCATAAGAGAGAGTACGCGCGCCGCGATGTCGAAGGCGCTGGGGTCGGACTGGCCGGACAGAGAAATCGAGAGATGTGAAAAACTTGGCGTAAGACTGATCGGGTGCAGGGATCCTATATATCCGAGAAGCCTGCTGGAGCTGAACGACGCCCCGATAGTCATCTATGTGAGGGGCAGGCATATCTCCCTGCAGCCGAAGGTAGTCGGAATAGTCGGCACTAGAAGGTGCAGTTCATACGCCGTAGGAGTCGCGAAGGATCTAGGCAGGCTCTGTGCCTCACGCTCATGGAGCGTGGCGAGCGGCGGAGCGAAGGGAATAGACGCTGTGGCTCATGGCAGTTGCCTCGATGGAGGCGGCCTCACCGCCGCGGTACTCGGAACCGGCGTCGACGTCACATATCCATTTGAGAACCAGGGACTCTTCGAGAGGATAATGGAGAATGGGGCGCTCATCTCTGAGTTCCCCCTCGGCACGAACGGCGAAGCGTGGCACTTTCCAAAGCGCAACAGGATAATCGTTGGGTTGTCGTCCCGCATCGTTGTGGTTGAGGCTCCAGCGAAGAGCGGCGCCCTCATAACGGCACGAATCGCGGCCGATTGCGGCCGGGAGGTCTGGGCAGTCCCAGGACGCATTACCGACGATAGGTGCGGCGGCTCGAACAAGCTGATCTTCGACGGCGCCTTCCCACTCATAGACATGGAATCTTTCTTCGGAGAGGGGGATTACAGGCAGCCTAAGCCTGATGACGGGCAGGAGACGGCAGAAATCGGAGCGGAGACAAGAGCTTCACTGAGCGATGTTGAAAAAACATTGATGGCCCTATTGACAAATAGTGGGGATCGTACTATTGACAACCTGGCGAGCGAAGCTAAAATGAGCGCCGCGGAGGTCTTCCGAACGATGTCCATGTTATCGCTCCGAGGATTGGTGTATTCATCCGGAGCGGGACGCTATAGATTGACGGATGCGTGAAGATTGTGTCGGGTGCGTAAAACAGAATGGAGGCCCCAGAATGGGAAGCCGGTTATTGTCCCGCGAGGAGAACGATTCATTGTCGCCGGAGGCCGTAAGGCTGGTATACAGACATATTCACAGTCAATACTGTACGCCCGACATCATGGAGAAGGTACTGTTACAGGCTGTATTGGTGTCACGGATAAATCAATGCCGGGTGGACGAGGGCATGTTGTCGTTCCTCATCGAGAAGATCTCGGAGTACGAGGGAACGCCAGTGCTCGGCCCTGTCAGCGAGGATGGAGACGCAGCATACAGATACTGTTGAGGGGGCTGTGAGTTGGCGAAAAAAAGTGTGAATAAATCTGCCTCCGAGTTGGAAAGTCCGGCGGAGGTTCAGCATGTTGACGTAAAATCGCCCGGCGCGGAGAAAAAAGCAAGCAAATCCCGGAGCGTTAAAAACCCGGACGCCACTGGAAAAAAGACCACCACGGCCGCTAAAACGGGCAAGGCAGGGGTAAAGCCCGCTTCGCCCGGAGTCCGTGCGGTTGCGGCGAGCACGTCGAAGACAACGCGCGCCGCAGGAACAGCCAAGAAAAAAACAAAGCCGGCCTCCGTCTCCTCGGCCGGACCAAAGTCCAGGAAGAGTCCGGCAGTCAGATCCGACAGGACTCTAATAATAGTAGAGTCTCCGGCGAAGGCCCACACCCTGGAGAAGATCCTTGGCAGCGGCTACCACGTCGAGGCCAGCATCGGACACGTGCGAGATCTGCCCAAGGCCAGGATAGCAGTTGACGTCGACAACGACTTCGCCCCGGATTATATAAACGTAAGGGGCAAAGCGGCCCTCATAAAATCTCTCAAGGCGGCGTCACAGGCGAGCGCCCGCACCCTGCTGGCGTCTGATCCTGACCGCGAGGGGGAAGCCATATCATGGCACCTCGCAACTATACTCGGCATAGATCCTGCCTCAGACTGCAGGATCCGCATGCAGGAGATAACAGAACAGGGGATCAAGAGCGCCGTAGCGAATCCAGACCAGATAGACATGAACCTGGTGGACGCTCAGCAGTCGCGCAGGGTGCTCGACAGACTCGTCGGCTATAACCTGAGTCCTCTCCTCTGGTACAAGGTGCAGCGCGGCCTATCTGCAGGAAGGGTGCAGTCCGTGGCGCTTCGAATAATCTGCGAACGCGAGGAGGAAATAGAGGCCTTCATCCCCAAAGAATACTGGCTGCTCGATGTCGAAGCCGCCTCCGGCGGAAGACACTACGTCATGAGGGTGGACAAGAAGAATGGCAAGACTTTTGTTCCGGAGGATTCCGCTCAGTCAAAGGAGGCGGAGACGACTATCAAGCGCAACCCCATCATCGTCGAGAGCTTCAAGGTCAAGGAGACGAAACGCCCCCCTCTTCCCCCATTTAAGACAAGCGTCCTGCAGCAGGAGGCCTCGCGCAGACTCGGTTACTCCCCCCGCAGGACCATGAGGATAGCCCAGTCGCTCTACGAGGGGATCGAGATCCCTGGGCGGGGTCCCGTGGGGCTGATCACATACATGCGCACGGACAGCCTGAGACTTGCCCCTGAAGCGATAGAATCCTCCAGGAAATATATAGAGCAGCACATCGGCCCCGAATATCTGCCGGAACGTCCGAATTTCTACACCCCAAAGGGCAAGGCTCAGGACGCTCACGAGGCGATTCGCGCTACGGACTCATACCTGACCCCCGAGTCGCTGAAACCATACCTGAGACCAGAACAATTCCGCCTGTACGAGCTTATATGGACCAGGTTCATAGCGAGCCAGATGGAGGCGGCAAGGGTGGCGCGCACGACAATAGAAGCAACGTCCGGCGAGTACGGCATGAAACAGGCCGGCATAGTGGTGCTCTTTCCAGGCTGGGGCAAGGTATGGCCCCTTGGCGTCAAGGACGTGAGCATCCCGCGGGCGGAGGCCGGAGAAAAACTCGATCTCGTCGATATCAAGAGGGAGCAGAAGTTCACCCAGCCTCCCGCGCGTTACACCGACGCAGGGCTGGTCAAGGTGCTGGAGGAGAAGGGGATAGGGAGACCGTCTACCTACGCCTCCATAATAGAGACGCTGGCAGACCGAGGCTACGTCGAGAGGGACGACAACGATAAAAAACTCGTCCCGACGAAGCTGGGACGAGTTGTCAACGTATTTTTGGTTAAATATTTTTCCAGGTTCATCAACACCGAGTTCACGGCTCAGATGGAGAACGAGCTCGATTCGGTGGAGTCCGGCGAGGAAAAATGGGTGGACGTTGTCCGCAACTTCTGGGACACGTTCAAACCGCTGCTTGACGATGTATCTGCCACGGCGGAGAACATGCAGCTTCCGCCGGAGGAGATAGGCGAGAACTGCCCAGAGTGCGGGCATCCGCTCGTGATAAAGAGGGGCCGCTTTGGCGAGTTTATCGCCTGCACTGGATATCCGGAATGCAGATACACCAGAAGGATAATTAAAACTACAGGCATCAAATGCCCAAAATGCGGCGAGGGCGAGCTGATTCGGCGCAAGGCTGGAAAGGGCAAAATGAAGGGCCGCTTTTTCTACGGTTGCAGCAGATATCCTGATTGCGACTTCGTGAGCTGGAAGAAGCCTGAGACCCCGGCCAAAGCCGGAAATAAGGATGAAAGCGGGCCAGAAGAGGAAGAGGGCGAATTTGAATAGCGTCATCATCGGCGGAGGTTTAGCCGGAACCGAGGCGGCGTGGCAGCTGGCGAAACGCGGCGTTCGCGTGACGCTGTTCGAGATGAGGCCCCGGAGAAGTTCCTCTGCCCACTCTACGTCAAACCTCGCGGAACTCGTGTGCAGCAACTCCCTCGGAGCGGACCAGCCCACAAGCCCGGCAGGCATTCTGAAGCAGGAGCTGAGGCGCTTGGACAGCCTCATAATCCGGTGCGCGGAGACGACGCGCGTTCCGGCTGGAAAAGCGCTCGCGGTGGACAGAAATCTTTTTTCAGAGATGATAACAAATGAGATAGCCGCTCACCCGAATATAGAACTGGTCAGGGCTGAGGTCTCCGAGATACCGGAAGAACCGTCCATAATCGCGGCCGGTCCCCTGATGTCTGGAGGCATAGTGGAACGGTTGAGGGAGATCGTCGGAGAGGATTGCCTCTCTTTTTTTGACGCGGCGTCTCCGATAGTGACGCTCGACTCCGTAGACATGAACATAGCCTACAATGCCTCGCGCTATGGAGCCGGGAACGACTACATAAACTGTCCAGTGGAGCGCGAAGATTACCTGGCGTTCCACAGCCAGCTGACAGCGGCAGAGAGGGTCCCAACCGGCGAGATAGACGCTCCTCCCGGCGGAACCATCCCGGACAAAGAAAGGTTTTTCGAGGGCTGCCTGCCGATCGAGATAATGGCGGACCGGGGCGTCGATACGCTGCGGTTTGGCCCGATGCGCCCTGTGGGACTCGAAAACCCGTCCACAGGCAGAGAACCCTACGCAGTCGTTCAGCTGCGACGCGACAATCTCGACGGAAATCTCTACAACATGGTCGGTTTCCAGACGAATCTCAGATGGCCCGAACAAAAGCGAGTGCTCAGGATGATACCGGCGCTTGCGCGGGCCGAGTTCGTCCGCTACGGGGTAATGCACAGGAACTCCTTCGTATGCGCGCCCCGCGTGCTCGACCCTTGCCTTAGGCCGGGAAGGGATGGAAAACCGTTCAGGCGCGACCTCTTCCTCGCGGGCCAGATAACCGGAGTCGAAGGCTACGTCGAGAGCGCCGCAACCGGCCTCGTGGCCGCGCTTAACTTGTTTTCGATCACAAGGAACGAGGAACCGCCAGAGTGGCCGGCTGAGACCGCCATCGGCGCGCTGCTGCGCTATCTTAGGACAGCGGAAGCAGGGTCGTTCCAGCCAATGAACGTCAACCTCGGCATATTCCCAAAGATCGATACGGCAACCAGCGGAGGGAAAAAGATGAAGACGGGCAAACCGCAGCGATCCCTCCTTTACGCCGAGCGATCGAAGGAGTTCCTTGAGCGTTTTCTGGCTCATTATTCGCTGTTGGACAAAAAATAACCACAAAATTGTCAACCTATAAAATATTTTAGTTGACAATATAATCCCTCTCTGCTATCCTCGGCGACATGGGGGTAGCGGGTATGCTTCGGGAACAGGTTCTTTACCTATTGGAAAAAAATCGCGGACAGGTGATAACCGGGGGCGAGATCGCAAGGCGGCTCGGCGTGAGCAGGACCGCCGTATGGAAATCTGTACGCGCTCTCCGGGAGAGCGGAAGCGATATTGAATCCCTGCCAAACAGCGGTTATCGCATGACCGATGAGAGCGACGGCCTGTCATGGCGCGCAATCAACGATTCGCTCAGGACTCGGAAATTTGGCCGCAATATGGAGCTGCTTCCCACATTGTCATCGACAAATAAATACCTAAAGCAGTTCGACTCCGCTGCCATTGAAGAAGGGTATACGGTAGTGGCCAATGAACAGACGGAGGGACGGGGCAGGATGAACCGTCCGTTCCACTCCCCAGCGCACGAGGGTATCTATTTCAGCGTGCTGTTAAAACCAGCCATCCCCATTGCCGATACGCCATTCCTCACCATCTGCGCAGCTGTCGCGGTCTGCCGCGCGATCTGGAATATCTGCGGATTGAGCGTGGACATCAAATGGGTGAACGACATCTACCTCGAAGGCAAAAAACTGTGCGGCATACTCACGGAGGCCTCAATATCCGCAGAGCTGCGCTCAGTCGAGGACGTGGTGGTCGGCATCGGATTGAACACTGGCAGAGTCGCCAGGGAGGTCGAGGAGACTGCGATTTCCCTGTACGGGGCGACAGGCATCCGCGGGGTTCGCAATCGTCTGATCGCCGAAATTTTAAACGAGTTTGAGGAAGTTTATCTGGACTACACAGTTAACGGAAGGAGGGGTGAAATACTTGACGCCTACGCCGGGAGGATGTTTATCATCGGGCGTAGGGCCATGGTCGACATATCTGGCGCTTCAAGCGAGGTCACGATACTCGGAGTCGACGACTCCGGGGAGCTGATAGTTGAGCGCGAAGACGGCCTGACATGCCATATCGATTCCGGAGAGATAAAACTAATTTAGCCTGGGGTGACTTTGATGTTAAAAAAGAAGATGACAACACATGACTTGAGTTTTATCGCGCTTTTTGCCGCCCTTACCGCTGTAATGGCTCAAATCAGCATACCGATGCCGCTCGGAGTACCCATGACTATGCAGACGTTCGCAATTTCCATGGCCGGCATACTGCTCGGCGCCAGGAGAGGGTTCGTTTCCGCACTGGTCTACGTACTTCTGGGCGCCGTAGGAGCGCCTGTGTTCGCTAAATTAAGCGGCGGACTGCCGATAATAGTGGGACCGACTGGCGGTTTTATCCTTTCATTCCCACTAATGGCATGGCTAGTAGGATACGGCGCCGAAAAACAGACCGTGCCGGCCGTGGTGCTCGGGCTGTTGGCGGGAACGGTCGTCAACTATATATGCGGCATGATCATGTTCAGCACGATAACCGGCCAGGGCCTGCTTGTGGCGTTTAATGCCTGCGTCCTGCCCTTCATACCAACGACAGTCGTCAAGATAATAGCTGCCTGCGTCATAGGCATAAAAATCAGGAAAAGGAGCCTCGTTCCAGATTATTGAAATGGCGCCAGACACGAGCATGGAGTAAAATCGATTGCTCATCAATTTCAAGATTGCCGATGCTCTTGTCCTTCATACGCCACACCTCTTTCTTAGAGGCTTTACCGGAGGAACTGGGTAAAGTCAAAAAAATACTGGCAGATGCCGGATACTACAGTGAAGAAAATGTAAACGCATGTGAAAGTGCGCATATTACGCCATTTATCTAGTTATCGCACATGCCGGCGCACAAAAATTCCGGCTTTCGCCGAAGCGAAGGCCGGAATTTTTTTTTGATCCGAGCCGGAAGCGAGCGAGTCGCCGCCGCCGGCTTAGTTTATATTGAAAACATCACGCAGCCACGTGTCGATATAGTTGTTTTCATTAGTGACTACATTTGAATACGCGGGATTATTATCCAAGATGCCGCCGCCGTGTGTCATGCCTTCAATAAAGATGCAGTCGTTCTTAGTGTTATTGTCTTTACAGGCTTCGTAGACCCATTCCGCGACGTGAAATTCCGTACCGGCCGTGCGGCCTATAGCCAGGATTGGTTTCTCAATGTACCTGGCGTTACTTTGGGCGGATGAGAAATCATCACCAGTCACGCCGTAAACCTTCGTCTCATCATAGCTAAAGGTGTTCGGATCCACATCCAGCGCGAGATACAAGAGCTCGCTCACTGTAGAAAAATAACATTTGTCCATCATTACCATATTCGCTGCCGACTGTGCCTTTGCGGGATGACGGAGGGAATAAACCACTTCTTCGGTGGTGATATCTCCACCATTGTGTAAGAGCTTTCGCGGCTTTTCGGTATTGCTGAAGAGACTGAGGTCATGGATGTAAAGCTGATAGTTGTTCTCAGCGGCTAAGCCAAAGCCCATTACCACTGTAAATGGTTCATCGTCCGAGAACATGCCATATCCCTGCTGAATCGCGTCCCATCTGGCTTTAGCTTTTGCCAGAAGTCCGTTGTAACGCTCCGCCTGCGCTTTCCATATCTTCTTACGAAATTCAGGGGTGTAAGTGGCCGACCCATCATCTGGGTTATAACCGTTAGCTGGGTTACTAGGGTCAAGGGTGTCATCAGGACGACTCATAGCGCTGCCGATGCCTGGACCTGTACCGTCGTCGGCCAAATTTGTGGCGAGTACAGTGAGGAGATTGAACATGAAGCCATGGTTGGGGTCGGCCATGATGATCCCGTCCGCCGGGGTGAACCTGCCATCCCCCGTCTTGTAACTAGCCGGAATATCTATAGCTTTAGTATTGCCCGTGACATCCGGCGTGTAAGAATCCGGACGTTCCGCGATCCTCTGAAACGCGCTGATCAGATTGCAGCCTCTGCTGTTCCCCCATAGAACAACATACTCCACTCCAGGCACATTTGCTTTTATCCATTTGACGGCCAAGTCAAGAACTTTAACCTGATCGATAAATGTAAGCACTGTCGGGGCGCAGTTCGCGGTCCTGTAGCCAAGATCGGCGAGCCTTTTCATGCCCGCGTTCGGCAGGGTGTCGGTCGCGCGGCCGCTGCCGTACGACATAAGAATGCATATTTTAGAACGGGGGTTGTCTTGTCCCGGATCGTAAACCACAATGTTGCCCCTGCTCACATTGCCGATAATTTCTTTAATTTCCGCCGCTGCCGTTTTGGCGCCGCCGAAAACCGCTATTCCGGCGAACAGCAAAAACAACGCCAAGCTGGCAAATTTCTTTCCGGAAAATTTTTTCATCGCTCATACCTCCTCAAATTATATATAACGTTTACTCTCCCTTTTTTTTCTTTACGAGGAACAGCCCCCCGGCGCACAGCAGACCGACGATTCCTGCCCCGGCCGCCGAGCATCCGCCCGAGCCGCCGCCCTTGGAGGATTGCTCGCTTGAGTTTATTTCGAAAACCTCAACCAGCCAATCGTCGATATAGTTAAGTTCATTAGCGACTACATTTGAGTACTTAGGATCATTACCCAGGATGCCACCGCCGTGTGTCATGCCTTCAATAAAGATGCAGTCTTTCGTAGCAGCTATAGAATTCTCATAAACCTTTTCGGCGATGTGAAATTCCGTACCGGCCGTGCGGCCTGAAGCCAGGGTTGGGACTGAAATGTACTTGACGTTAAGGTGGGCGGAGGAGAAATCATCACCCTTCACACCGTACATCTCGGACTCGTCATAGCCAAATGTTTCCGGATCCACATCCATCGCGAGATACATGAACTCGCTCACTTTAATATTGTAACATTTGTCCATCATTTCCATATTCGCTGTCGACTGCGCCTTTTCGGGGCCACGGAGAGAATAAACCACTTCTTTGGTGATTTTTCCATCATTGTGTAAGAGCTTTTGCGGCCTTGCGGTTTGGCTATAGAGATTACTGATGTCATGCGTGTAAAGCTGATAGGTGCTCACATTGCCAAAGCCCATTACCACCGTAAATGGTTCGTCGTCCGAGAACGCGCCATTTCCCTGCTGAATCGCGTCCCACCTGCCTTTAGCTTTTGCCAGAAGCCCGTTGTAACGCTCCGCCTGCGCTTTCCATATCTTCTTACGAAATTCCGGGGTGTAAGTGGCCGACCCATCATCTGGGTTATAACCGTTAGCCTGGTTAATAGGGTTTAAGTCGGTTTTAGGACGAGACATAACACTGCCGGGGCCTGAACCTGTACCATCGTCGGCCAAATCTGTGGCGAGTGAAGAGAGAACATTGAACATGAAACCATGGTTCGCGTCACACATGATGATCCCGTCCGCCGGGGTGAACCTGCCGCTCTCCGTCTTGTAACTGGCCGGAATATCTATAGCTTTGCTGTTCCCCGAGACATTCGGCACGAAAGAGTCCGGACGTTCGGCGATCCTCTGAAACGCGCTGGTCAGATTGCAGCCTCTGCTGTTCCCCCATAGAACAACCTTCTCCACTCCGAGCACATTCGCTTTTATCCATTTGATAGACAAGTCAAGAGTTTTAACCTGATCAATAAAAGTAAGTGTTTGCGGGGCGCAGTTCGCGGCCCTGTAGCCCAGCTCGGCGTACCTTTTCATGCCCGCGTTCGGCAGGGTGTCGGTCGCGCGGGTACTGCCATACATCATAACAATGCATATTTTGGAACGCGGGTCGTCTTCTCCAGGATCGTAAACCAAAATGTTGCCGCCGCTCACATTGCCGAGAATTTCTTTAATTTCTTTCTCCGCTCCGTAAACGGCTCCGACTGAGACTGTTTGGGCGGCGGCGAAAACCGCGACTCCGGCTAACAACAAAAACAACGCTTTGAAGACAAAAGCCTTTCCAGGAAAAAATTTCTTCATTCACGTGTACCTCCTCATTAGAATAAGTATATGAATATGCGCAACACAGCAGCCAGCGCAAATTACACTGATCATCAATGAATCGCTTCCCGTTCATTTTTAACTGATATTGTAATTTGACTTTGCTTGAGCTTAGCATCGGCTGGTGGAAATGTCAAATAGGAAAAAGTAAATATATGTTAGAAAAATTTTATCGACCTATTTTTGTCACAACCAAATTAACCAACGTTGACCGGTGTTTCGGCGCGTTTGTTCTGGATTTTTCGCCCTACCCCTTTACACATCCGGCATATTTCCTCACAATATGATAATTGAAAGACGGTGACGAGATGTGCATACCATTTGCCATTAGATCTTCCCTTGCCGCTCTGCTTGCGTGCATCCTCATCCCGGCGTTCCAGGGCCATGCCGACGCGGCCCAAGCCCGGCGCCCCACACAGGAACAGATGGAGTTCGCGTCGTTTATCGACGGTTTTTTCGCAGGGGTACAGAGGGATCTGCACGTTTCCGGACTCTCGTTTATAGCGGTAAGGGACGGCGAGGTTTTATATTCAAATGGATACGGATACGCGGACACGGAGTCGGAGACGCCCGTCAGCCCTGACGCGACGCTCTTCAGGGTGGGTTCGATATCGAAACTCGTGACCGCGACAGCGGTGATGCAACTTGCTGAGAAAGGGCGGCTCGGACTCGACGAGGACGTGAACTCATATCTGCGAAGGTCGAGGCTGCCAGGCGGATTCGAAAAGCCGGTCACATTGAGGCATCTGCTGACTCACACGGCCGGCTTCGACTACAAGGAGCTGGAGGTCAACGCGCCCACATCGACCGACGAACGAATGTACGCGTCCCGCTTGCAGAAGATAATGCCGGCCCGCTACGCGACGCCTGGAAAGTTCTACAGCTACTCGAACATGGGCTACACTCTCCTTGGCTCGATAATAGAGCGTTACTCCAGGCTGAATTTTCAGGCCGCCATCGCGAGGCACATCTTTCAGCCGCTCGGGATGTCAAACAGCGCGTTCACTCTTACGGAGGAACAGGCAAGGATGCTTGCGGCAGGCTGCGACGCCCACGGCAACCCGGTGCGATACGAATACCGCTACGACATGCCGGCGGTCGGGATGAGCGCGACGGCGTCAGACATGGGGCGGTTCATGATTGCGCAACTGAACGGGGGAATGATAGGAAGAACGCGTATCCTAACCCCCACATTCGCGGACAGCATGCTGAGAAGACATTTTTCGCCCCACCCCAGCATCAGCGGCACAGGACTCGCGTACTACGAGAGGACGGTCCATGGCCTGAGGACGCTCCAACAGTCATGCGACTTCAACGGTTACTCGGGGTTTCTGATGCTGATACCGGACAGGCGGTTCGGCCTCTTCTACTCGGCGAACAGGGCCGGACTCGACTTCAGCGACGACCTCGCGAGCGCAGTGGTTGAAAGATTTTTCATGCCGCCGGGCGCTGGAAAGACTGCCGCCGCGCCCGCGGCTCCAGATCCCGTGCCTCAGGTCCCGCCGGACATAGCCGGGTACTACAGGATAAACCGCGTGGCCAGGCACACAGCTGAAAAGATCATGAGCATCGCACAGGATCAGATCAGGATAGATGTGACCAACGGCAAGGCAGTGACCACTCACACGGAGAACGCCTACGGGGCGTCTCGTGTGTGGCTGCCATCCAGCAGAGACCTCCTGCGGATGTCAGATGAAAATGGGAACCTGACGGACGAGCGCCTGTTCGTACAGAGGGACGATAACGGAAAAATTTCGGCGATCATCATAGGCGATGTCAACCACACTTATGATAAACTTGAGACGCACGAGAGCCGCCCGTGGCAGATAGCCTTCGTGGCGACTTTCGCAGTCACGGCTCTCCTGACCGGCCTTGGCCTGTTGGCTGGGATGGCGGTCAACAAGAACATGCTGCCGTGGGAAAAAGATATCCGCTCAGCGACAGAGCTATGGGGCATAGCGGCCCTTTTCTCCGGGATACAATTGTCGTTCATCACAGGACTCGCCATCTCCGCGCACTTAATGTGGGATGAGTTCGTCGTATTCGTGCCGTACCAGGTAAAGGCGCTGTTTGTGATGCCATTGGCGGGAGGCGTCTTGGTGGCGTGGCTGTGGTTTCGCATATTGGGCAACCTGTTCAATCCTGACCATCACTGGGCCGAGAAACTTTTATTGTGCGCGGTGGCCTGCGTCGAAACCGGGTACATGTTTTTCCTGGCCGACTGGCGGATGTTAGGCTTCATGTTCTGACGAATTAAACCAAGTTGCGCTCAAACAAGGGAGTGTCCGGTATGTCCATATCTGTCCTTATCATAACTGTTCTAGGTTTGTACATAGGCGTCAACGCGTACATGTTCATCAGGCTCTGGATGACGCTGGAGGGGGCCGGACTCATTCGAGGGATCTCGTGCGCGATATTCCTGTTTCTGGCCCTGAGCTTCCCACTCGGCCGGACACTGCATGGACATCTGCCGGCTCAGATACCCTCCGCGTTTGGCTTCATAGGCGCCCTGTATCTCTCGCCAATGATCTATGGATTCATATTGACCGTGTCCGCCGACATCCTGCGCCTGCTCAACTGCGTGGTGAAAATCACGCCCAATCCCCCTCCCTTCACTGTAAGCGGCAGGACGAGCGTGGTCGCGACCGTCGCTGCCCTCAGCGTGCTGATAACATTTGCCGGCGCTCTCAACGCGAAGTTCCCGATCATAGTGCGGCACGAGGCAGACTGGTCCGGTTCGTCCGGCGCGCTGGAAACCCAGCGCCAGATCAGGATAGCCGTAGTGTCGGACATACACCTTGGCGGCATGGTTGGGACAAAACACCTTGGGAAGATAGTGGGGCTGACTAACAGCGCCAGCCCCGACATAATCCTGCTGGCCGGCGACGTGCTCGACGACGAAAAATTGCTGAACGACCCAAAGATGAGGAGCGAGGCCGCAAGCCTGCTCTCGTCGCTCTCGTCACGACTCGGCTCATGGGCGGTACCGGGCAATCATGACTATTACGTAGGGATTGAAAGATTCATGGATTTCATGGGGGAGACTAACGTGAAGGTCCTCCGCGACGAGTTCTCAACCCCAGGGGGAGAGGCAATCCTGCTGGGACGTGACGATAGATCGGCGTCCGTCGACGGGAAACAGAGGGCCGGGATTGAAGAAATACTTTTGAAGGCCAGCAGCGGAGGGGTGAACACGAGAGAGCTGCCCCTGATAGTGATGGATCACCAGCCGTTCGGCCTCGATGAATCTCAAAACGCCGGCGCCGCTCTTCAGGTATCAGGCCACACTCACAGAGGACAGATCTTCCCCTTCAACTACCTGGTATCCCTGATGTACGAGAAACACTACGGCCTGTACAAGAAAGGGGACACCAACTACTACATATCTAGCGGGGCTGGGACATGGGGTCCGCCCATCCGCACAACCGGCCGGCCTGAGATTGCGATTATAACCCTGAACGTCAAATGAATCTGGCCCGGCAGGCGAACTGAGTTTGCCGTTTCAATATTGGAACGTTATAATATGACGATAAGGTGGTGGCAGCGATGGGATTTCAAACCAAGGAGATAATCGACAGGCTCAACGAGATGGCAGGCGCCGATGATTCCGTCAAGGAGATCAAACTTGGACATCTCGATATTTTTGGGATTCGCGATCTGCTTTTTTTGGACATCCCACATGAAAAACTGCTGGCTATCGCCGATGAAATAGGCAGGCCGCGGCAGGATATAGCGAACGAACTGTGGCGCGCGGACCAGTACGAGGCCAAAATCCTGTCCTGTATGCTAAGCGACCCTGCCGGTATCACCGAGGAACAGGCGGATGAACTCGCCGGAAATTTCGACTCATGGTTCCTGTGCGATTATTATTGCAACAAGATATTATGGAAAATGCCATTCGCCGTGAGGAAAGCATCGGAGTGGGCGGATTCTGAAAATGACAAACTCCTGTGTTCCGGCTTCAGCCTGATAGCCGCCATTGCGCTGCACGCGCCGCATGGACGGGACTGTCAGCCCGGCTTCTACGACAACGCCCTCTTCCTGGCGCGAAAACGCGCTTCGAGCAAAAACCCCCATGTGAGGCGGGCCGTGAGTTCAGCCCTAGCTATGATAGGCAGAATAGACGCGGATTGGAACGAGGCGTCGGTGGAAACGGCGGGCGAGATAGCGGCCCAGCCTTCCGAGAAGGCCAGGTGGGTGGCGTCGCAGGCACTGGCCGACCTCAAGAGCAGCAGGGTGAAAAACGCTTTCAGGAGGGAACGGCCATAAATTTTTTTCTTAAAAAAGCTAGCCACGGCAGGATTTGGAGAAGTTTTGCGAGTTTTGCGCCGGCGCTCCTGACAGCGGCGCTGATTTTTTTTATCAGACCATGCTGGGCGTCAACCCTCGATATGGTCGACGAAGCGTACGTTACCTGCGTCTCGATCGACTACAGAACCCCGAGCAAGACGGTTTTGACAAGATACAGCGCAATCATAAGAACCTACGCCGACGAGGAGGCCGAGCCGGACGTCTGGCTTCCGTCAGAGCTGATAGCAGACCTGAAGATGCCGCTCAAGCTCAACGCTGAGAAAAACGCGTTCACCCTTCGAATATCCCAGCCGTCCGAGAGGCTTGGAATCCCCGCACTGAAACAGCTGGCGCCTGACGCCCTGGACCTGGACTTTCCGGTGCTGAGCGCCGACAACATATTGCACTTCAACGCGAGCGGGGTTGAAAACTGCACGGGACTGTCCTTTTTGCTGCCAGGCGCGGAGGGTAACAACGGACCTCGCCTGCTCATCGGGACTCGGTCGCAAATTCCAAGGGAAGGGGCAAAAACCGACGCCCAAAAGGAGCTGGAGGAGCTTTCTCCCCCATTCAACATCCTGTGGGATCACATAGCTGGGAATAACCCCGATCTCGCTGCCGAGGAGACGAACCACGCGGCGAGCGTGCTTTCGCCAACGTGGTTCGCCCTGTCGAGCGAGAGCGGCGGGATCTCGAACAAGGCGAGCCGCGCTTACGTCGCCTCGGCCCACGCCAGAGGATATCATGTCTGGGCGCTTGTCTCGAACAGCTTCAATAATGGGCGAACTAAAAAATTTCTCGGCTCGAAGACGGCGCAAAACGCCTTCATAGCGAGGATGATCGCCTACGCCGGGATTTATGGATTCGACGGGATAAACATAGATTTCGAGGCCGTCGCGAATGACGACGCGGCGAAACTTACCGCCTTCGTAAACAGCCTGACAACCGCCGCCAGGACACTCGGCCTGACGATGTCAATAGACGTCATGATCCCAACAAACTGGTCGAAGGCATACGAGAGAAAAAAACTCTCCGGAGCGGTGGACTACATCGCTGTGATGACATACGACGAACACTGGAGAACCGCCCCCACGGCGGGATCGACCGCGTCCTTGCCCTGGGTCCGGGCCGCCATAGACAGAACCCTCTCCGAGGTCCCGGCGTCAAAGCTGCTCTTGGGCATACCACTTTACACCAGGGAGTGGACGGAGACGAAGGACAAAAAAGGAAAGGCCACTGTAAAATCCGTTGCAATGGCGATGCCATCCGTTGATTTACGCCTTGGAGAAACCTCGTCACAGATGAAGTGGCTCTCCGACATAGGCCAGAACTATTTCCAGTTCACGGAAGGCGGCAAAACCCACAAGATTTGGGTGGAGGACGAGAGGTCGATCGCCCTGAGGATGGAGATAGTGAACAGGAAAAAACTGGCAGGCGCGGCCTTCTGGCGCAAGGGCTTCGAAAAACCTGAGATATGGGAAAAGGTACGTGAGGCTATGGAGGCATATTAATATATCGCTTCGCGTTCTATACAGGTGTTTATGATATTTGGGATCACCTGACTATGAGCGAGAGGATCTCATCGAGCTTCCTGGCAAAACCTGGGTCGGATTGTTTTCTCGGGAAATCCAGATCTATCGGTATGTCTCCGATCTTCCTTCCTTCGTCTATTACGACCACCCTCCGGGAGAGCTTTATAGCCTCCTCCACGTCGTGCGTCACAAAAAATATCGTCAGGTTCTCCGCCATGTGAAGCCGCAGTATCTCGTCCTGGAGGGATCTCCTTGTGAAGTAGTCCAACGACCCCAGAGGTTCGTCCATAAGTATTATCTCGGGTTCGTAGCACAGGGCGCGGCCAAGGGCGGCGCGCTGTGCCATGCCGCCTGATAACTGCGCGGGGTATGCGTTTCTGTATGGAAGGAGTCCGAGCGAGCCGAGGAAGCGCGCGGAGCGTTCGATGGGCATAGAGGCCCTCGGCCCCCGGAGAAAAGGGAATAGGATATTTTGCTCCACCGTGAGCCACGGCATGAGACGGGGTTCCTGAAAGACCATTCCGATTTTAGCCGCGCCCGTCCCGCTGCCAAATGAAAGCTCGCCCGACGTCGTCTCCGTCAGGCCGGCCACTATTCGCAGGAACGTAGTCTTGCCGGAACCGCTTCGCCCCACTATCGATACGAAGTCGCCGCGCTCCGCCGAGAGGGAGAAACCGTCCAGGGCGGCTATCAGTGCGCCTCCAATCCCGTAATTTTTTCTCAAGTCTTTCGCCTCGAACCAAGCCATCGTCACACGCTTATATCTGAATAACGCACTAACCTGCCGGCAAGTTTTGAGAGGAACACGTCCATCGCCGAGCCCAGCGCCCCTATCACAAGGATGCCCACCATGATCGCATCGGGCCTGGCGAGCTGTTCGGCGTCCAGTATCAAATAGCCGAGGCCGGAGGACGCCGCCAACAACTCCGCCGCTATGAGGGATCGCCAACTGTAACCCAGTCCGAGCCTCATGCCGGTCAGGATGTATGGCAGGGCCGATGGCGCCGCTACGTACCACAGCACCTGAAACCTGTCGTATCCAAAGAGGCTCGCTACCTCTACGAGTCCTGCGTCGCTCTCTTCTATGCCCTTTGCTGTATTTAAAAATATGGGAAAAAACGCGGCAAGCACTATGATAACTATCTTCGACGTCTCCCCTATGCCAAACCATAGTATCAGCATCGGGATAGTGGCCATGGGCGGGATGTGGCGCAAAAATTCCAGTGTTGGTGAAAGCTGCCTCATGAGGGGGGCATAAGCCCCGCAGGCAAAAGCGATGGAAACGGCCGCGGCAAGCGAGACTGAAAACCCTTTGACTATCCTCAGGATGCTGGCTGCCGCGTTTCGGAGGAGCGACCCGTCCATGGCCATTGAGACGAAGGAATTCATGACAACGGACGGGCTGGGGAGAATGTATGGACTCCACCAGCCGGAGCGCGATCCCCACCACCACAGCAGCAACAGGAACGCCGGCAGCGCAAGGCCGCTTCTCAGAAGAATCCGGCAGTAACGCGGACTGGGCTTATTACTTCTTTTTTGCGCGTCCGGCATCCTTCCGTCCGTTCGAGGCATTCGAGCCACTTGGGAACTTGCGGCGCCGCGAGCCGCCGGGCCGGGCCGCTCCCCTGCCTCCGGCGCCGCTGCCGCGCCCCGTATCGCCACCGGACCAACCGGCATGGGCGCCACGATCTCTCTGGGGCCGTTCCCTGCGATCATCATTGCGTTTCGGCCCCTCGTTTTTCGGCCCCTCATTTTCGCCGGCTTTACCGGAAGAGCGCACTCGCGCCTCTTTTCCCTGTTCTTTGCGGCCAGCGTGCAGGCTCTTCGACGACGGACTCCGCTCCGGCCTGTCGGTATGGCGTTCCCGCGTCGTGGTCGTCCGCGTCCGTCGTTCCGTTGGGGCGTCGGCCGGCTCAGCCGTCCGCCTGAGCTGCCCGCAGGCCGCGTTTATCTCGCCGCCTCGCGCGGCCCGTATCTCTGACTCGAAGCCGGCGGACTTGAGGACGCTCTGAAACTTCAGAACGTCCTCGGCATGGCTGCGCTCATATCCTGGCCTTACGGCATTGGCCGGGATAAGGTTGACGAACGAGTGAAGGCCGTGCAACAACCGCACCAAGGTCCTCGCATGACCGATGGAGTCGTTCTTCCCATTGAACAGGGCGTACTCTATAGTGACCCTGTCGCCGGTCACGCGCTGATATTCGTGAAGCGCCGAGACCAGCTCCTTCACAGGATATGTCGTGTTACAGGGGACAAGCTCATCCCTAAGCTCGTCGTCGGAGGCGTGCAGCGAGACCGCAAGCCGGACTCCAAGGCCTGACTCCGCCAGCGCGACGATGCCTGGAATTATGCCGGCGGTCGAAATCGTGATGTGCCTTATGCCGAGTCCGCGCATCTTTGGGTTGTTGAGGATCCTGACCGCGTGAAGAACTGCTTCGGTGTTCAGAAACGGCTCCCCCATGCCCATGAGGACTACGTTGTTTATCTCGCGTCCCGCCGCTTTTTCCATGACAGCAAGCTGGGACGCTATCTCCCCTGGCGTGAGGTTGCGTTCGAAACCGGATCCGCCGGTCGCGCAGAACGGACAGCCTATGGGACAGCCGGCCTGCGTCGAGAGGCAAGCGGTCAGGCGGTCTCCCTGTTTCAGCAGCACCGTCTCTATCCTGACGCCATCCCTCATGCGTATCAAAAATTTACGCGAGCCGTCGCCCGAGCTTTTTTCGCTCTCTATCTCGGGGGGGAAGAAATCCACTTTTCCCGCCAGTTCCTCCCTCGTCTGTTTTGGGAAATCCGTCATCTCCGACGGGTCGAAGACCCTCTTCTTCCACAGCCAGCCGCAGATCTGGTCGGCGCGGTAGGACGGCTGCCCCAATTTGCCCAAGAAGAAACCCCACTCTTCGTTGTCCTTATCGTATGCGCTTGGAAGTCCCATGCCTGCCATGAACCTACGTCAGACTCTCGTACAGGGGATACTCGGAGCTAAGTTCCGCCATCCTGCCGCGCACGGCCTTCCTCAAGTTCGCGTCGTCGGGCGAGGATAGCACCTCGTCGATGGCATCGGCTATGATCGTCATCTGTTCTTCCTTCATTCCCCTGGTCGTGACAGCGGCAACGCCTAAGCGCACGCCGCTCGTTATCATGGGTTTCTCGGGGTCGAACGGTATGGCGTTTTTGTTAGCCGTTATTCCAGCCTCGCCGAGCAGTGCCTCCGCCGCCTTGCCCGTTATTTCCTTGGGCCTTAGATCGACGAGCATGAGGTGATTGTCCGTGCCGCCGGAGACTATGCGAAAGCCCCTGTCCGCAAGCGCCTTCGACATGGCTGCCGCGTTTTTCAAAATTTGCTCGCAGTACTCCTTGAAGTCCGGTTCCATGGCTAGCTTGAAACAGGTGGCCTTTGCGGCCAGCGCCGGAAGGAGCGGACCTCCCTGCACGCCTGGAAAGACAGTCCTGTCGAGGTCCTTTGCATATCGCTCGGTGCAGAGGACGAACGCTCCCCTCGGGCCGCGCAATGTCTTGTGCGTCGTCGAAGTCACGAAGTGCGAATAGGGCATTGGGTTCTCGTGAACCCCTGCCGCTACCAGCCCGGCGATGTGAGCCATATCCGTCACGAGGATGGCCCCCACCTCGTCGGCTATGGCGCGGAACCTGGCGAAGTCGATCTTCCTGGGATATGCGCTCGCGCCGGCGACTATCACCCTGGGCGGGTCCTCGTGCGCAAGGCGCGCAACCTCGTCGTAGTCTATCATTTCCGTCTCGCGATTGACTCCGTACTGGACTATTTTGTACATGATGCCGGTGAAATTGATGGGATGCCCGTGCGAAAGGTGACCGCCGTGGTCGAGTCTCATCGCGAGCATCGTGTCCCCCGGTTTCATTACGCTGAAGTAGACCGCCTGGTTCGCCGTGCTTCCGGAGTGCGGCTGCACGTTCGCGTGGTCGGCGCCGAAGAGCTTCTTTGCCCTCTCTATAGCTATCTCCTCTATCCTCTCCACAAACTCGCAGCCGCCGTAGTATTTCTTGTGAGGGTATCCCTCCGCGTATTTGTTGGTGAGAACCGAACCCATGGCCTCCATTATGGCCCTGGGCACGAAGTTCTCCGACGCTATCAGCTCTATATGAGTTCTCTGGCGCCCGAGTTCGTTGGCTATGAGCGAGCCTATCTCGCTGTCCAACTCGCTGAGCGACTCTTCCATCTTGCCGAAATATGACATCTATATCATCCTCTCCGCCCTTGTTATGCTGCAACCGGCTGCGTAGCACATTATAAGCGCACGAACCAAGGAAGTAAACGGAAATTGTGCTATAATACTCTGCGGCGAGCTGCCACATTATAATTTTCTTGAATGGGAAGAAAATCAATGTCATATACGTCGATTCCATGGGTTCTCATACAAAATTTCGTCTTTGACGTCTTTTGCCGCTACGGCGTTCCGGAGGAGGACGCGGTGGTGTGCGCGGACGTGCTGTTGGAGTCGGACCGCAGGGGAATAGAGTCGCACGGCTTGAACCGCCTCAAGTCCACTTATCTGGACCGAATCAGGGACGGAATCCAATACCCTGTCACCAACTTCGAGGTGCTCAGGGACTCGGGCGCTACAGCGGTTATAGACGGGCACGACGGGATGGGGCAGGTCATCGGCGCTCGCTCAATGAGGCTCGCCATCGACAAGGCTAAAAAATTCGGCCTTGGCATGACGGTCGTCAGGAACTCCACGCATTACGGCATTGCCGGGTACTTCGCCAGCATGGCGACGGAGAGCGGATGCATTGGAATCACCGGAACAAACGCCCGCCCCACGACCGCCCCTACATTCGGGGTCGAGAACATGATGGGCACAAACCCCATGACGTTCGGCATCCCGACCGACGAACCCTTCGACTTCATGCTGGACTGCGCGACGTCCATAATCCAGACCGGCAAGGTAGAGGTGCTGGCAAGGGAGGGCCTTCCGCTGCCGGAGGGAACCGTGGTCGATCGGGATGGGGCGGTAATGAAGGATTCCCGCGAGGCACTGGCCGCCCTCATGAGTGGCGGGGCCGCGCTGGCAGCTCTTGGCGGAGTCGGCGAGGAGCTTGGCGGCTACAAGGGGTACGGTTTCGCGACAGTTGTGGAAATACTCTCCGCCGCGCTTCAGAACGGAAATTTTCTCAAGGACATCAGCAGAGTAGACGCCAAAGGCGAACCCAGGCCTTATCACCTTGGACACTTCTTCATCGCCATAAATGTCGAGGC
>JAITNX010000140.1 GCA_031290235.1 Synergistaceae bacterium
TTCCTTCGTACATCCTAGGGCATCGGTCGCGGTCAGGGCGACTTCTTTGTCCGAATCAATTTGGCCCCACCCTGCGTGCCAGTACTTATCATCGCCTCTTTTGGAGTAGAACTTCAGCGTGCGCTGTTCGTCCTGAGTCCACTGGAGGTTGGCGTGAAGAGTCCCGGCCGTTGCCCTGGGGACACGGAACGGAACTGTCATGTTTCGCGAAGTGTCGGTTGAATTTCCAAATAAGACCGGCGCCGAGGCGATGGCTGAAATTCTGCGCGCCAGCGGATTGGCGCTCTCGGCCAGGGGGCGCGGCTGGGGGTAGTGTCCCTGGAAAAATGTCCATTTTGAGGCGGTCCAGCTGTCGCCAAGGTTGCTTGACGCGTCTTGCGGACTTGGCGTCAGCTCCGCAGTGGTCGCGCCCTTTACGCCGCCGCTTGCGTTAACGTTATAGCCCATGCCGGCGTTTTGCGCCGCAGCCTGTCTGTCGTAAACGTTGTCGCGGCTCAGGATCCCGGACTCATTATTGCCGATGAAACCTCCGACGTACATCCTGCTGCTGCCGGCGCTGTAGTTGACGCTGACATTGCCGCTCGCGGCGTTGTTCGATACTATATAGTGTGATTTGGATTCGCTTTTGTTGTCGCCTATCAGACCCCCGATGTGAGTATCGTATGTTTTTATCGAGATCGCTACGGTTATGTTGCCGCTCGCGGCGCTGTCTGCCACAGAGCCAATGTTGTCGCCGACCAAGCCGCCCGCTTTTGGGGATTCGAATGCGCCGGATACTCCTACCTCGCCGTTTGCGGCGCTGCCGCTCACATAGCCTCCGTTGTAACCGGCGAGTCCTCCAATATTGGCAAGCGTGCCGCCTTTGACCCTGGTGTTTGTCGCGCTATTGGAGATCTTGGAATACACGCCGTTATTAGCGCCCACGAGTCCGCCTATGCCCGCGCCATTTCCTGTGCTGGCGGCGCTGCCCGTCGCGGCGCAATCACTTATAACGCCGTAGTTTTGCCCCACGAGTCCGCCTGTCGTAGATGTGCCTGTGACCTCCACGCGGGCATTGCTGTTGGACACTGTGCCTGCAACGCTATTCCAACCGACCAGACCGCCTATATATCCGGAACCTGTGATGACGCCGTTTGACGAAACATTTTCAACCGCGCCTCCGTTATAGCCGACAAGGCAGCCGACCCCTGTATTGTTTGAGCTCGAGCTGGTGCTTTGAATACTGAAATCCACCAGATCGAGATTCCTTATCTTCGCTCCGTTCCCAGCGTATCCGAAGAGTCCTGTGTTAACGCCGCCAACCGCCTTCATGTTGAAGACGGCGTGTTCTCTCCCGTCGAATTCTCCAAGAAATTGCGTGAGACTGCTCCCGATCGGCGTCCAGTTTTCATAGCCCGATAGGTCGATATCCTCAGACAGCCGGATGGCCCTGCCGCTAAAATTATTTCCGCCGTTCACAAGAGACGCCAGCTCAGCCAGCTCCTCAGCCGTGGATATATAATATGGCCCCTCCCCATCGTGCCAGCTAAGCGCGAGGGCTGCGACCGGCCCGCAAAATGCCAGGAGGATGAGCGAGACGACGATAACCAGATGCCGATAGCGATATGATGAAAAATTGTGCGGCCCCTCTTGTTGCGCAAAACGGCATAACGGTTGTACTCTCATGTAAAATCTCCCTCAGCTTTAATGCCAAGCTGCGATCAAACGTTTGTTTTTAATTTGCCTGAACAATGGCATAATGGCATAGCGTGATTTTTACGCTTTACCCTTCAGGCCTTTGATTTCAAATTGGCATAAAAACTCAAAATCACAAACTCGCGGAGATAATATCAGAGTGGAGTTTATTGCTCATAGGCAAAAATAACAAACTATATGAGGGATTATCTGCAAAAAAAGATAGTATATTTTACTCATCCCTTGCAATTGTGAAGGTATGAAAGCAAAGTCACAGTAGGGCGGGGCTGTTTTTGATAGTAATTGACCTATTTACCACATTCTCCCGCTGAGTCGATAAATTTGTCGACGGCGTCTGTCACAATATGCCGTGTTGATTCGCGGGCGATAAAGATGACGCCTCGTCTCAAGGTGCGGGAGTAGCCAAGGGCAATTCCCGTGATGGCCGCAACCGCCATTGATTTAATGGGGCGCGCCTTAATCAGGCGGGTTGGATTTACCATCTCCATGGAGCGCCTCAGGTTCTCCTTCGCTTCCTCGATGGATCTCTCCTTCTGATGCCTTTTGCTCACGGAATCTCGCCTCCTCGCCTCTGCGCCTTTTGCGGGACATCTCCCAGAATCCGGCTGTGAAGAGGACCACTGAGAATATGAGGCACGCGAGGCCGGTCGCAAAAAATGCCTGCACCCTGCCCAGCGCGTTGGCCACGATGTGGAATACCCCGCCGAACAGCAGAATGC
Organism: Synergistaceae bacterium; assembly: GCA_031290235.1. GTDB lineage: Bacteria > Synergistota > Synergistia > Synergistales > Synergistaceae > JAIRWR01. The sequence continues at coordinate 2,415 of JAITNX010000140.1, forward strand.
AACCGGAGACAGTCAGAACGCCGGCTATTATGAAGAACACTACGATGAAACAAAGGTGGGCCGCGTTGTTTCTCAGCGCGCGTCCCTCAGCCTCCAGAAGGTCGAAAAATCCTAATATGACGTTCACAAGGGACTTGACCATCAGTCTCGGCCCCGCCTGCCCCAGCCCTCTTTGTCACAGCGCGGACAGCGTTTGTCGCCCGATGCTATATCGATTATCCTGCCTAAAACGAAGCCGGAGGCGATGGCAATGGCTACGCACGTCAGAGGGTGAGACGCGACCTTTGTCTCCAGGCGTTTCACGGCATCCATTACCGGTCCGGCAACCTTCTCCCCGGCGAGAGGACGAAGGGCCTCGGTTATCCTTGAGAACCCATCCTCAAACGCTGTTTTGACGCCAGCCATATCCGATTTCCTTCCGTCGGCTTCCAGCTCCGACAAAGCTGCCCTGAGGGCGCGTATCTCCCTCTCTATCTCCTCCATGCTCATCGCGGCGGTGTTGTCCTCCGAACGTTCGTCCATTTCTTCGCCTCCTCATTTATTATATTATATGCCATATATGCCCCACAATGCTATTTTACAGCGATCTCAATATTTTGAGTACGTGTAATTGTGCTGGCAGGCGATTCAGAGAGGCGTAGATGATATAATGCGCACATTGTTCGAGCTGATAGCGCAAACAATGTTCTTGGCATTTCTACCTGTGGGAAGGATCTCCCTATTCGTTCTCGGGCGCCTCAACACATATATCGGAGGAGCGCTTATTTTGGTTGGAGTGTGGATGGTGAATAGACGATAAAGGCAGAGGAGGGGTCATGATATGTCCATTTTAAGGATAGCGACTTTCAACGTTAATTCGCTGAAGAGCAGGCTGCCTGTCGTGGAGCGTCTGCTTACGGCGGACGACTCGCCTGATATAATCTGCTTTCAGGAGACAAAGTGCCAGGACAGGGAGTTCCCGGCGGCTTTTTTCAGAGAGAGAGGATATGCCGTGGCCTTCAGCGGCATGAAATCCTACAACGGCGTCGCGGTTGCGTCGAGGCGCCAAGCGGACGACGTCACGTTCGGATTCAGCGACGGCGAGGATTTGGAGCAGGATCGCGCCAGGCTGGCCATTGCGCGCTTCGGCGGATTGTCGATAGCGTGTTCGTACGTGCCGCAGGGCAAGGTTATGGAAAGCCCGGACTTCCATTACAAACTGCGTTTTTTCGAGCGACTGAAGATGCTCTTCGACAGAAGGTTCAAGGCGACGGGCCGTCTGCTGTGGACGGGCGACATAAACGTGGCGCCGGAGGACATGGATGTGACACACCCGGAGAAAAAACGGGATCACGTCTGTTGCTGCCTGGAGGCAAAAGCAGCGCTGCAGGATGTGTTGTCATGGGGATTCGTCGACGTCTATCGAAAACACCGTCCAAACCCCGGGGAGTTCTCCTTCTGGGACTACAGGGTCCCAGGGGCGCTCGAGCGCAACATAGGCTGGCGCATAGACCACCTTTTTGCGACAGAATCCCTGGCCCTTTGCAGCCGCGACGCCTACGCAATGCTCGAGTTGAGGGCCATGGAGCGACCGTCGGATCACACGGCGGTCATTGGCGTCTTTGAAACGTAGGGGTTATCCAAGTGACACTGATGAGCATTTAGATGAGCATTTACACGAATATAGAATAGTATATAATAATGACGGTATATATATAAGTTATGGATGGACAAAAGAGACGTAGGTTCGTGCTGGGAAAGGAAGGGCGAGGATGAAAAAATGCAGTCGTTGCAATAATGTGCTTGAATGGGGAAAACCGTACTGCCCTCTTTGTGGCGGAGTTGTGCTGGATATCTCTGATCCGGGGGATGTTGGACTCTCAAGACATGGAGACGGCAATGCCCCCAGTGTATTGCTGTCCAATCCCTCCGTCCCGGCCACATCCCCCGCCCCCGCGGCAGCCGTACAGAGACCGGTTGATTCGCCGGTTCCGTTGCCGCCCATGCCGCCTGTCCAGGCACCCCCAAACGTCCCGCCTGTGGTTCCTCAGCCTGCGCCAGGCGTCCCAATGCCGCAAGTTTCGAGCATGCCTGGCTTGCCCCAGTATGCGCCGCCTGTGACTCCTGCCGGAGGTGTTTCCTCGACAACATTTCCAGATCCGAAGCCAGCCCCACAGAATCCGGCTCCTCCGTTCGTGCCGGAGAGCCGTCCGGCGCCGTCCATCCCCGGACTGGAGTATTTGCCCATAGATGAATCCCCGCCGCTGACCGCGGCGCCTCAGCTCCCGGTTCCAGAGAAGCGGGAGCCGTCGGATGTCCCGGCGATGGAATTTTTATCTCCGGACGACACCATGCCTCCCACGTCCATAGGGAAGCCGGCGGTTCCGGTTGAACGCCCAACCTCGGGAGCGGTACCTGGATTGGAATATCTGCCGATGGAGGCTGGTCTGCCGGTCCCGCCTTCCGCGCCGATTACGCCGGCAACTCCGGCGGCGATACCTCCCGCGCAGCCGGTAACTTTGGCTCAGCCTGTGCAGCCTCTTACTCCGATAGAACCGGCGTCAATGGGACAGCCCGAGGGGACGTCGCAGCCAGCGTCATCAGCATCGCCGTTACCGCCTATAGATATGTCACCCGTAGGTCAGTCCGCGCAGGCTACGCCTTCAGCGACCCCGCCCACGCCATCTTTGCCGTCGCTGCCTCCTCTTCCGCCCATAGATCTGTCACCAGAGGGCCAGTCCGCGCAGGCGACGCCTCCGGCGACCCCGCCCGCGCCGTCTTTGCCGTCGCTGCCTCCTCTTCCGCCCATAGATCTGTCACCTGTGGGCCAGTCCGCGCAGGCGACGCCTCTGGCGACCCCGCCCGCGCCATCTTTGCCGTCGCTGCCTCCTCTTCCGCCCATAGATCTGTCACCTGTGGGCCAGTCCGCGAAGGCGACGCCTCCGACGACCCCATCCGCGCCGTCTTTGCCGTCGCTGCCTCCTCTTCCGCCTATGGATCTGTCACCCGTGGGTCAGTCCGCGAAGGCGACGCCTCCGACGACCCCGTCCGCGCCGTCTTTGCCGTCGCTGCCTCCTCTTCCGAACTAGATAAATTAACCAGATAGTCAGTACTCAAAGCAGTCTACCCCTAACGCGCAGTCATAGCA
>JAITNX010000148.1 GCA_031290235.1 Synergistaceae bacterium
CCTGGTTTACAACATCTAACGAACTCAAAAGGTCGCTCATTCTCTTCCCCCCTGCTTATTATCCGCTATATCATAAATCTGCGCAAGACGTTGTAACAACCTTAGGGGTGTCTCGCGCCGAAAATATCCGTTCCAACCCTCACTATTGTAGCGCCTTCTTCGATGGCGGTCTCAAAATCTCCGCTCATTCCCATGGAGAGATGAGGCGCCTCAATGCCTGTCCTCGTCCTAGTCTCCTCCGCCAGACTCCTCAGAATGGCGAACGACGCCCTAGTTTCCCCCTCTTCCTCACTCAGCGGACCGATAGCCATGAACCCGTCTATCCTCAGGCTCCGGCAGTCCCGAACTATGCGCTCCGCGAGGGCTATGCACCCCTCCGGCTGAACACCGCTCTTTGACCCCTCGCCCGATGTGTTAACCTCTATAAATACAGGATACGGCGCCGAGATAACAGGTTCGGAGCCGCTCCGTCCGCTTATTATCCGTTCCAGCGCGGATGCCAGTTCAAATCCGTCCACGCTCTGTATGCAGTTGAACAGCTCAAGGGCTCTGCGGGCCTTGTTCCTTTGAAGATGCCCTATCATGTGCCAAACCGCTTCTCCGCCCTTCCAGAGGGCCGCTTTTTCCGCCCGCTCCTGCACCCTGTTCTCGCCGAATATAGCTATGCCGCAATCTAAAGCGGCGTACATAGCCTCGACAGGCTGAAATTTTGAAACGCCTATTAAAGTCACGTCCTCAGGTTTCCTGCGCGACCTGGCCGCTGCCGACGCAATACGCTCACGAACCGATTCGACGTTACGCCGAATCTCAGCGCGCGCAATCGCTACCATAGCTTTACCCTGCCCTCTCTTGCGGCGCTCGCATCTACTATCACAGCGTCTCCCAGCCTCAGCCCATCGGTCACGAGAAACCTCCCGCCGTCTATCGTGCGCCCCTTGACCTCTGAGAAGTGAGAGACAGATCCTCTCAATACAAACGTACCAGCCCGACCGTCCCTGATAGTAACGGCTGACTCTGGAATGGTGACGCCAGACGTCTCCCCCACGCCTATTATAAGCTCATAGTTGCGGGACAGGATCAGATCTGGCGGAAACCAAGGCATATTCAGGTAGATCTTCGCCCTGTGCCCTATTATCTCATAAACCCTCACCTGGGCTCTCGAGGGTGTGTCCAGTGCATCCATTTTAACCATAACTCGGTATGACGCAAGATGTTCGACGAGATTGCCGGTGAGATCCGCGTAGCCAATGAATCGAAGATCCTGCGGCTGCTGCACAATTTTACCGATTCCCACGCCTTTTTGCACCGACTCGCCGTCTTTTATCAGTTTCACATCCGGCGCCTTTGGAAGCTCCATCTCCTCAGACCATAAGGACGCATAGCGCCAGTTTCCCTCCAAACCGTCGAGTCCGGCCAGAAAATAACCTTCATCAGGTGCCTTGATATCATCCGCGGAACCGCCGGCAGTTACCCTAGCGACGACGACTCCCTTCTGAACTTTGACCGGCCCAGTCCCAAGTGGAAATTTAACAGTCCCGGCCCTCGGTGATATGATCTTAGTTTCGTTCCACAGAAAAACCCCTCTGGACTCGACTATATCCGACTGAAGCCAAGGCACCGCCCAAGTGATCTCAGGGTGCAGGCTGTCATAGTGTTCAAAGTATGACCTGAACGCGTAAACCCAGGCGAACAGGATGGCAGCGATGCTGAGAAAATAAAATATTTTATAAGCAATGCCGACACTTGGATTCTCCTGTTTATGCTGCGTCACGCCTCATCATCCCACTTGACGAATCATACATAGTCAATAGCACTTCGAGTAGTCGCACGATACGCAGCGCAGGCAACCCTCAGCGTGTATGGTCGGCGCGCCGCACGAGGGACACATATCGTCCCTGGCTATCTCGACAGTCTCCCCAAGAGCCCGCTCCAGACCCTGAGCTATAGCGTCCGGGAGGCTGAGGATTATGCCGTCGTTCTCGAAAATCGGCTGGCTTCCCCCTATGCCCTTCAACTGCTCTATTATCTCACGAACCGGCACCCCGCTGCGAAGAGATAGCGAGATGAGCCTGCCGAGCGCCTCTGTATGAGCCTGAGTGTCCTTGCCGGACTTTCCAAGTGTCGCAAAGAGCTCGAACGGCTGTCCTCCAAAGTGGTTCAGTGTCAGGTACAGGTTCCCAAAGCTCGTCCTGATTTTAACTGTGCTGCCGACCAGGTTTGCGGGCCTTTTGCGCGGCTTGGCATGAGACGGTTTGGACTCCGCGGACGCAGCGGACACATCCTCGCCGGTCCCGCGATAGAGAACCTGGGTATCCTTGCAATGGTCACGGTAAATGGTTATTCCCTTGCAGCCAAGTTTGAAGGACATCAGGTACGCCTGCCTGACATCCTCTACCGTTGCGGAGTTCGGCATGTTTATCGTCTTGCTGACCGCGTTGTCGATGTACTTCTGGAACGCAGCCTGCATGGCAACGTGTTCCTGAAATGGAATGTCGTGGGCTGTGACAAAGATCTCCTTCAACGCTCGCGGCACGTCTATCTCGGCCATTGTACCGCCGACGGCTATCTGCTCGAGGACGGAAGCCGAAGACTCACCGGCCTTCGCCAGAGCCTCCTCCAGGTATCCGTTTACATACACCAGCGTGTCGCTGTCGAAGGCCTTCCTGCGGAACGCCAAGGCGAATACCGGCTCTATCCCGCTTGAACATTCGGCTATAAGGGAGATGGTCCCAGTCGGAGCGATTGTAGTCACTGTGGCGTTCCTCATCAGTCTGCCGCGCTTTTCCCACGCGCTGCCCTTCCAGTTCGGGAACGGTCCGCGCTCCTTCGCTAGAATTTCGCTCTCATCGTGCCCTATCCTTTGAATGAATCCCATGACCTTCTCGGCAAGCTCCAGCGACTCCCCGCTGCCATATCTTATCCCGCGCGCGAAGAGCAATTCCGCCCAGCCCATTATGCCGAGTCCGATCTTTCGGTTGCCCCTCGTGATAGTCTCTATCTCAGGCAGGGGGTACGTGTTCGCGTCTATGACGTCGTCCAGGAACCTGACCGCAGTGCGGACGACAGTCTCCAGCGACTCCCAGTCTATCTCGCCTCGCTTGTCCGCCGTCTTGATGAGGTTTATTGAGCCAAGATTGCAGCTCTCGTAAGGAAGAAGAGGCTGTTCTCCGCAGGGGTTTGTGCTGTCGAGTCTCCCGCGGTTGGGTACTGTGTTGCCCTCCTCTATTCGATCGAGGAATACAACGCCAGGGTCGCCCGTCCTCCAAGCGCTCTCCGTCAAGAGGTCCCAGAGCTCCAAGGCCTTTGTCGTTCCGGTAATCTCGCCTGTCCTTGGGTTCACGAGATTCCAGTCCCCATCCTCCGCAACGGCGTCCATAAAAGCATCGGTCACCCCGACGGAAATGTTGAAATTTGTGAGTATATTCTTCTCGGTCTTGGCCTTGACGAACTCTATTATGTCCGGGTGGGACGCCTCCAGTATGCCCATATTAGCGCCCCTGCGCGTGCCGCCCTGCTTCACAACCTCGGTTGTGTGATCAAAGAGCTCCATGAACGATATCGGCCCCGACGCGACGCCAGACGTGCTGCGAACCCTATCCCCAGCCGGGCGTACGTGTGAGAAATTGAAACCCGTCCCGCCGCCGCTCTTATGGACCAGGGCCGTGGCCGACAGCGCGCCGAATATCTCCTCCATGCTGTCTCCCACAGGAAGGACGAAACAAGCCGACAGCTGTCCGCGAGGAGTACCAGCATTCATGAGGGTCGGGGAATTGGGCATGAACTCGAGCCTGGCCATCATATTGCAGAACTTCACGGCCCACTCGCCCGCGTCCCCTCCATGAGCCTCCTCGGCTCCCGCTACTGCGGAAGCGACACGCCAGAGCATCTCTTCAGTGGTTTCGATTATTTTTCCGGAGTCATCCTTCCTCAAATATCTCTTCTCGAGAACCCTCATTGCGTTCTCGGAAAACTGAGGCTTCATCCTGCTATCCATATAAAGCGTCTCCCCAGATAACCCATCCCCTATAGGTCCCCCCTGAAAAATATTGCCGACGATCCAGCCGTCTCCCATATCTGGACCGAGTGCAACCCATAATTTTGCCCCTTCAGCACACCGTCGAGACGCTCGAAGACGTAACGCGCTATGTTCTCGGCCGTGGGCTGCGGAATAATGTCGTTCAGATAAGAGTGGTCGAACTTCGAGACGATCTCCTCGTTCACCTTTTTCTTGAGGTCGACGAAGTCCATGACCATCCCCTCGCCGTCCGGCCTCCCCTCGAGCGTGACCGCCATTTTGTACGTGTGCCCATGCAGGCGCTCACACTTCCCATGATACCTCTCGAGGTTGTGGGCGGCATCGAACGAGAACTCCCTCACTACAAACACTGAGCCGCTCTCCCCCCAATCGCCGCCCGGATTTCAACCTGGCTGAATGAAGCGGCGACTCGCGATATCTTGAAGATAAAAACTTCACACTTCACCATAAGTATACCTCTTGCTTTCTATTTTTCAACACTTATTACTTTTTTTGCGATTTGTCACCGTATAATCAACATAAATAAATTATCAACGGGAGCTACCTGCCGCCAAAGTCAAAAGTCGTCTGGCGGCCCTCCTCCTCAGGCGGATCCGGGAAACCGAGCATAGATCTCAACAGCAGCGCGCCGCGGACAGCCTTGTCCGATACGCAGTTGTTAAACATAAGGAACATTTGCCCAAGATCGCCCATCATCTCCAGCCTTCGCGCGATCTCCGACGCCCACTCCTCCAGCTCGGACCTCTCGTACTCGTAGTCGAACCGCTCGTGTACCGATGCCCGCGAGTTGCGCCACCCCGGCAAGTTGCGCCCGTGAAACCGGACGAGCGTTCCCCACTCCGCGGTGAGGGGCCAGTCCCGACCGACCGTCCACCCCAGAGCGGGTTCATCCACGGCGACATACGCGATATTCTCGACCATGAGGGCGCGCAAAAATCTCTCCCTGTTCTCCGGCGCCAACCATGACTTGTTACGGATTTCAACGGCCATAGGCAGGGGGCCGTTCATCTCCCGCAGACGCCTGATGTATGACAACCCCTCCGCCTTGAAACCCCAGCTTGGCGGAAACTGGTACAGTATGTAAGCGAGGCGTCCAGCCTTATGCAACATGCGGACTGGCTCTATGAAATCCTCAAACATCCTCATCCTCTGTCTGCTAGTGAGCTCGCCTCTGGCGACGACGCTGGAGGCGGAGCGTTCCCCAAGCTCCATCCTGAGCCAGCGGGGAAGCGACGAGAACTTGGCGCGATGGAAAGTAAAAGTGGAGAACGATTTCACCCCGAAGGAAAAACCCTTGGGAGTCCCCGCTATCCACTTGAATACCACCGCGGGATCCGGCAGGGCATAGTACGTGCTATCCACCTCAACTATCCCGAACCTGTGAGAATAGTAGCCGAGCATACCTGCTGGCGTCCTCGCCAACTCGGGATAAAACCCGCTCTTCACGAGGGTCCTGTCAGTCCATGAACATATTCCTATCCTTACATTGTCCATCATGAGCGTATTGTATATCAGGATATTGCAAAAAGGCGAATCAGAGACCGAATATCGCCCCGATCAGGGCGGCGCCGCCTATAAAGAAGACGGGGTGCTTGTTTATTTTGTTCGTCAGGACGAGTATTACGAAGAAGAGTGCCAGCTCCTTGTAACTGAAGATGTCGGCAATCCGGCCGCTGCCCTCGTAGGCTGGAACATCCAGCAGGGTTATCTTTATTATGCCGAGCGCCGCGGAGGCGATAAGGGCCGTAACCGCCGGCCTGATGCCGTAGAAAGCGGCCTTTACGAACCGATTCTCCTTGAACTTGTCAAGGATTGTCACTACGAAGGAAATTATGAAAAACGACGGCGTTATGAGCGCCAGGGTCGCGAGGACTCCGCCCAACATTCCACCCGCGGCATATCCGGCATAGGTCGCCATGTTGAGTCCGATGGGGCCTGGGGTGGATTCTGATACCGCTATCATGTTCACCAGCATTTCCCTGCTGAACCATGGATATTTATCCGCGATCTGATATAAGAATGGCAGCGTTGCAAGTCCGCCGCCTATCGAAAAGAGGCCTATTTTGAGAAATTCCAGGATCAGCTGAAGATAAATCATCTGGCGGCCCTCCCTTTAATCGCTATGCCGGCGACGGCTCCAGCCACTACCGGCAGCACCGGGGATACAGTGGCGAACGTGAAGGCCAGCAGTGCGGTGATGAAGATCAAAAAGCAGACGGCGTCCTTCATGCTGCTCTTACCCATGCTCACGGCGGCGTTGACTATGAGCACGGCGACAGCCACCCTAATGCCGTTGAAGATGTGAGCTACTATCTCGATATCGATGAAATTCTCTATAAACATTGCGATTATGAGGATTATTATTATCGATGGGAGGGACATGCCAATTGCGGCGGCCGCGAGGCCGAGTGTCTTTTTCTTTCTATAGCCAATGAGCATCGCCGTGTTGATCGCTATGATGCCAGGCAGGCTCTGGCTTATTGCGTAGTAATCGATGACCTCCTCGTTCGTAGCCCAGCCCAGCCTCTCAACGATGTCCTTCTGAATGAGCGGCAGCATCGTGTAGCCGCCACCGAACGTCAATATGCCTATTTTAAAAAAAGTTGCAAGAATAGTGAACAGCTCCGCCATCCTCGTCGCACCAGCCCTCGGATAAACAATAATTTGATTCAGAATCGGAATAAGATCAGGGGGATCGGAACACGCGCGCGGGGTTGCGGAAATCGCCCGCAGCCCCGCTTTGCCGCATCAGTCGAACTCCCTGCGTTCCTTTATGCGGGCAGCCTTTCCGCTCAACTTGCGGAGGTAATAGAGCTTTGCGCGCTTCACCTTGCCAAGCCGCATCACTTCGATTTTGTCGATCGTCGGGCAGTGCAGCGGGAATATTCTCTCCACCCCTATGCCGCCTGACATCTTACGGACGATGAAGTTCTCGCGGAGGCCGCCATGCTGGCGTCCAATCACCACTCCCTCGAACACCTGAATGCGCTCGCGGTTGCCCTCCTTTACCTTGACGTGAACCTTCACCGTGTCGCCGGCCCGGAAGGCAGGGATATTATCCTCCTGCTTGCGAAAACGTTTTTCAACCAGTGCTATCCTTGGGTCGATCATTATGCTATTGCTCCTTTCAGGTTATTTTATCAATAAACAGCTGGCCTTGCCGCGGCGAGTGGATTACGTCCAACGCCCGGCCCTTCATCTGAAGCCGAAGAACCTGTCGAGGACTATGCTCGCCGCGCTCCTCACCGACAGATGATTGTAGGCGCCACGGCCCCCGCTTATTGGGGTCATGACCGCGTCCGCCGCCCCTATCACATCATCGTGAAGGCCGTGCCCGGTCCCGAAGAGCAGGGCTACTGGGCATTCCATCTGCAGCATCATGCCCTTCAGCCTCATCCAGTGAGTAGCATCCTCACGGACCCTGGCCGTCGTCGCTATCACAAACGGCATGGCCCTCTCCCTTTTGCCTATCCAGTCGAACGCCTTTTCCAGGACACCGAACGTCTTTATTCGCTTCATAGCGTCGGCCCTATCCGGGTTGAAGGACGCTCCATAGCCCTCGGTCCAGTGTGCGGCGATCTTCTTGACCATCTCCCTCTGGGGCGCGAGGGGCGTCACTATTATATACTTCTTTATCCCGTAAGTTCGGCACACCCTGGCGATGTCGTGCAGATCCATGCCGGTTATGGCCGTCGTCACTGAGTTGCCGTTTCTGTCCAGCACCGGGCAATGAATCTGAAGAACGTATACGCCTCGCCTCAGGTACGGCATTATGCCCGCTCTCGCGATGACGTCCGGCCTGCGTGATATCGTGCGCCGCGACGATTCCGCGCGCCTGTACGACTCTATCCTGCCGTGGTCGCCGCTGATCAGCTCAGCAGGGACGGACGTTCCCTCGAACTCGGCCGGCCTCGTGTAGTGAGGGTGGTCCAGCATTCCAGAGAAGAAAGAATCCTCCTCAACCGCCTCGCGTCTCCCGACTACGCCATCCACGAGCCGCGCAATCGCGTCGGTTATCGCCAGAGCCGGCAGCTCTCCGCCCGTCAGGACAAAATCCCCCAGGGAAACTTCGAGGTCCACGCAATTTTCGACGAACCTCTCGTCCACTCCCTCGTAGTGGCCGCAGACTAATACAAGGCGTTTCCTTCCGCAAATTCTGCGCAAGTCCTCCACGAGTTCCTGGTACAGCCTGACGCCCTGAGGGCTGGGATAAACAACGAAGCGCGAATCCTTGTCCGCTATGAAGTCTATCGCCGACTTGAGAGGGCCTGCCATCAGAACCATACCGCCTCCACCGAAGCTGTAGTCGTCTATCTGGCGATAATCCCCCGGCGCGAAATCCCTCAGGTCGACTACGGATACGTCGAGCTTTCCAGCTTCAATCCCCCTGCCGAGTACGCTTGCCGAGAGACAGCTTCTCACGAGATCCGGCAACGCCGTTACTATCGATATTCCAGCGCTCAATCCCAAAGTCCGTCCAGAAGGGTTACCCTCATGGCGCCGCCCTCGACGTTTATCTCACGCACCACATCCGATATGGCGGGGATCATCTTCGCCTCACCTCCGGTCGTGCGAACCTGATACACGTCGTTGCCGCCTGTTGGCATCACGTCCTCTATCACTCCGAGCAGATCGCCGCTTTCGGCATCCAGCACATCGAGGCCAATGAGGGAGTCTATCCAGTATTCGCCCTCCGGCAGCTCGACTCGCTCGTCGGACGCGACCGTTACCAAATATCCGAAGAGGGACTCAGCCTCATCCCGGCCATCTATCCCTGCCGCTTCCATGAGAAACTGGCCCTTTCCGACATGATGTGTGACGCTCTCTACCTCGAGTACCCTCGGCGGCTTGCCGGGCTTCTCGATGGAAAGGGTGGTCATTTCCAGGAACCGCTCCGGGTAATCAGTGAGAGGATGTACCCTGAACGTCCCCTTCACGCCGTGGGCGCCGATTATCCTGCCTATAAGGATCCTGCCTTCGCGCCCCTCTGCGAGCTTGCGGGCGTCCTTACGCGAGGTCGACATCCACTTTCTCGCCCGGTTTGACAGACGCGGCCTTCGCCACCAGCCTGATGGCGTTTATCGTAGCACCGCGCTTGCCGATCACCCGGCCGATATCATCCGGCGCCGTCGATATAGTCACCATCACCGCGCCAGACTCGCTGTACTCGCTGGTCACCTTCACATTGTCCGGGTGGTTTACCAGTCTGCGGACGATATACTCAACTATTGAGCCATAGTCTGGCATCTTGTCCTTTTAACCGGCCTTTTTGGCCTTGCCCTCGTTAAATCGGTCCCACACCCCGGCCCTACGCAGAAGAGCCCTCGCCGTGTCCGACGGGATGGCCCCTTCCTTGAGCCAGTGCATCGCCCTCTCCTCGTCAACCTTGACGTCAGCCGGGTCCGTCATAGGGTTATAAGTACCCAGCATCTCGATGAAACGTCCATCCCTCGGAGCGCGGGAGTCCGCGACTACGAGACGATAGAACGGGGCCTTCTTTTTTCCGTGCCGTGCCAAACGAATACGTACCGCCATATTGTCTTACACACCTCCTGATTTATGCGCCAACTCGCGCGCCTATAGAACGGCGCGGCAAGATGCCGATGACGGGGAGTTCCCCGGTCATTTCCTGAATGTAATCCGTATTGCCTTGAACTCGGAAGCCGTTGCTCAAATGCGCCTCAACCCTTGAATAAATTTTTCATCATGCCGGGAATCTTGAACGATTTAGGACCGATCTTGCCCATTTTCCCGATGGATTTCATCATCGTTCTCATCTGCTCGAACTGGGCCAGAACCTGATTCACCTGCTGGACGCTCGTTCCTGAACCCTCGGCTATGCGCCTGCGCCTGCTGCCCTTTATTATCTCCGGCGACCTGCGCTCCTTGGCAGTCATGGAGAGGATTATCGCCTCCGTATATTTCATGCGCGACATGTCAATGTTAGCCCCCTTGAGCGCCTTTGCGCCGCCTGGTATCGGCAGCATCTCCAGCACCTTGTCCAGAGGCCCCAGCTTTTTTATCTGCTGGAGCTGGAGCAGCATGTCCTCCATTGTGAACTTGTTTTTTTTCAGGCTCTCGGCAAGCCTCTCAGCGTCATCGTCGGTCGTTGACTGCTCGAGTTTCTCCATGAGGCCCATCATGTCGCCCATGCCCATTATGCGGGACGCCATGCGGCTGGAGTCGAACTGCTCCAGATCCTCGACTCTTTCCCCCATGCCAGCCAGCTTTATCGGCACGCCGGTGGTGGCTTTTATCGCGAGAGCCGGCCCTCCCCTCGCGTCACCGTCCATCTTTGTCAGTATGACGCCAGTCAGCCCCAGCCTCTCGTTGAAGACGTTCGACACATCGACCGCCTCTTGCCCGGTCATCGAGTCGACGACGAGCAGTATCTCGAACGGCGGGACTGCGCCCTTCATGTTCTCCAGCTCGGACATGAGCTCGTCATCCATCTGAAGGCGCCCGGCCGTATCAAGCAGTATCAGGTCACAGAGATGATCCTCTGCGTAGGTTATCGATCCGCGTGCCACCTCCACGGGGTCACTCACGCCGGCATCGGGTCCGTAAAACGCTACGCCCGATTTTTCAGCCAGCACACGAAGCTGATCGACCGCGGCCGGCCTGCGGAGGTCGCAGGCCACGACCAAAGGCTTGTGGGAGCGCGATAACCTCTTCGCGATCTTGACCGTCGTAGTCGTCTTTCCGGAACCCTGAAGGCCGACCATCATATAGACGGTTGGGGGCTTCGGCGATATCGACAGGGAAACGGCTTCCTTCCCCATTATGCGGACCAGTTCTTCATATACTATAGTAGCGACCTGCTGGGCCGGCGTGATGGAGTTCAGCACATCCGCGCCAGTCGCTCGGTTTTTTATCGCGTCAACGAGGTCCTTCACGACCTTGTAGTTGACATCTGCCTCGAGCAGCGCCCTGCGAACCTCTCGGAGCGCCGCTGTCACATCCTCGGCCGTCAGCCTTCCTTTACCCTTTAGAGCTGAAAAAACACCCTCAAACCGTTCTTTGAGCGCTTCAAACATCCGTTGACCCCTCCTCCAGCGCGAGCAGCCCAGCTACTCTGCTCATGAACTCCTCCGGCAGATCGCGCTTTGACTCCCTTATTATGGCCGCCAGGGACTCATATCTGCCCCTGATCTCGCAAAGCCTGAGACCGCGCTCTATCCCCTCCAGGTGATCCAACGACCTCCTGACAAGATCATAAGCCCCCTGCCTGGTCATTCCAAGCTCGTCCCCAATCTCCGCGACGGAGAGATCGCCTCCAAGCATAAGGTCGCATACCGCGCTCTGTTTCTCCGTCAATAGTGACCGGTAGAGATCGAACAGTTCGCCAAAACGCACGCGCTGCTCCAATAATAAACAATCCTGAAGATCACGCGATGGGACCACTTGACATCACTCCGCAACAGAGGGGATTATATGCGACTGCCTGGTTCATGTCAAGTAAAAATCTTGACAAACCCGGCTTCTTTATCAATATACGTCTTTTGATTAGTACCTTTATCAGACTATTGAGCCTAAACAAAAATTCATAAGCCAGATCATGACGAGCAAAAACCCGGTCAGGATCTGCGAGGACGTTGACGAATCCGTATTGTTTCAGTTAAAATCACTATAGACATAGCGGTTGGCTGCGCGGACAGGGAAAACAAAATAAACAACTTTATCAGCGCCAGAGAACCGCTGAACGAAACAATTCATCTTTTTGAGTGAGGTATAAGCGGGCGGGGGAAGTGATCCTCAACCTCGCTCTCGCAGCTTCTCAATACAAAAAAAAAGTGAAGTGAACGTATGACATTGCGGCCAATTACGCCTGACTTATCCGAATATATGGGGGTTAAGAAGAGGGTGAAACGTTATGGCAAAGTCCGAGCTTGAACAAATTCCCGGCGTCGGGGAAAACATGGCGCAACACCTAATAAACGCCGGGTATCCCACGATAGAATCCCTCAAAGGGCAAAACTCGGAGGAAATTTACCAAAAAGACTGCTCTTATCAAGGTTGTCAGGTAGACAGGTGCTCCCTGTATGTTTATAGGCTCGCCGTCTATTTTGCCGACAACGAGACGCACGATCCCGAAAAACTGCAATGGTGGAACTGGAAGGATTGAAGCTGTTGGAACAGGAGCAGATTATCAATATTCTCGAGGAAGCCTTGGCCGCGCTTGACGCTATCCAAACTTTGCTCGGCGACAGCGTTATCGCGGCGTATTTATATGGATCAGCTGTAAGCAGAGGTTTGCGCAAAGACAGCGATGTCGACATTTTGGCCGTCACTAACCGCAGATTGACAGACAACAATCGGACTGAACTTGCAAGCCGCTTACTGACAATCTCTGGCAGAGCAGGCAACTTGCAAGGCATACGCCCGCTTGAAGTGACCATTGTGTGTATTAATGACATTACGCCGTGGCAACATCCGCCGCGCAGGGAGTTCATATACGGCGAATGGTTGTACTTTGAATACGAGCGCGGGCAAATATCCGCGCCAGGTTGTGACTCAGATTTAGCAATACTTCTGTACCAGGTCCGCGAAACCAATGTGCCACTTTTGGGTCGAGAAGCGCGGGAGCTGATTGCGCCTATACCAATCTCGGACGTGCAAACGGCGAACCGGGAAAAGACTGTAAACTCCTGCAACGTCTGTGGGCACTGCCCGCACTGATTTACGGGAAGCGGAATCCAGTGCCTTGATGTCTTGATTAGACCGTTCGCGATAGCTATGTTTTCGCGGCGTTTTTTGATATACTGGCGTTGGTAAGGAATACAATGACATCAGGGAGGCGCGCAGAAATGAGTATGGAACTCGCTAAAATAACGTCAAAGGGGCAAATAACCCTGCCGATAGAGATTCGCAGAAGGCTGCGCCTGAAAGATGGCGATAAGATCGCGTTTATTGAAATGGGCAGCCAGATTGTGGTTGCCAATCCTATCGCCATAGCGATAAAAGACGTGCAGGAAGTGTTTGCCGGGGAAGCGGAACGTCTGGAGTTAAAAGATGAGGAGGATGTCGTGTCTCTCGTAAAAGAAGTAAGAAGAAACCGGAAGACTAAACAACGTGCGGATAGCGCTTGACACAAATGTCTACGTTTCCGTTTTTGTGTTTCAAAGCAAGCGGCTTGGGCAAATGCTGAATTTCATTGGGCTGAACCATCAGATAGTCATGTGTTCTTATG
>JAITNX010000156.1 GCA_031290235.1 Synergistaceae bacterium
CTATCGCTTCCATCCCGTCCATCTCAGGCATCATGTGATCCATAAAAATTATGTCGTACTTCTCTTTGCCCTCCCTGATTGTCTGGACGGCTTCCAGTCCGCTGGACGCGCAGTGTACCGTCAGGCCGTATCGGGACATCAGCCCTTTCGCTACGTCCAGGTTGGTCGTGAGGTCGTCTACGACCAAAACCCTGCCCTCGGGCATAAATACGGGCGCGGCGTCCGCCCTCTTCCGGCAGGGTTTCTTATACCTGAATTCCTTCAGCTCACGGGCCGTGTTCGCGCCTATAGGGGTTCCGTCCACTATTCCCTGGCGGATTTTAACTATGAAGTTCGAGCCTTTTCCATATTCGCTCTCCACGCTGATTGTGCCGTCCATCATTTCGGCCAGGTTTTTGCAAATGGACAGCCCAAGGCCGGTTCCGCCTATCTGGTGGTTTGCGCGGATTCCTATTTGGCTGTAGTTCCTGAAGAGTTTGCCCATATCATCTTCGCGTATTCCGATTCCCGTATCGCTCACGACATAAGTGATCCACGCGTCTTTTTCATGCCGCTCACAGGAGACACGCAGCCGGACCTCGCCTTCCTCTGTGAATTTGAACGCGTTCGAGAGAAGGTTGCGCAGGATTTGTTTTACCCGCTTCGCGTCCCCGCATAGCCGCGCCGGTATGTTTTCATCCACATCGACGCGTAAGGAAACGGGCGTCGGGGCGTTGAGGCGCACAGTGTTGGGATTTATTGCCTCGGTGAGCATATCCGGGAAATTATAGTCTTCATCGAATAATTCGGATTTTCCTGCTTCGATTTTTGATATGTCGAGGATATCGTTAATGAGGCCGAGCAAATCGGTGCCAGCCGAGTAGATCTTCTCGAGGTTTTCGCCTGTATCGGCCGGCAGATTTTTTTGATTTTTTTGCAGTTCCACCTCCGTAAGACCCAGGACCGCGTTCAGTGGAGTCCTGAGTTCGTGGCTCACGGTTGCCAGAAAAGAGCTTTTTGCCCTGCTTGCCGCCTGTGCCTCATCCATGGCCAAAACAAGGTGTTCCGTCATTTGAGCGCGCAGTATGGCCAGCACAATCAGGCATACGCCGGACTGGAGGGCTTTTATCTCAGCGTCATTCGAGTATCGTACCCGATAGCTGTTCGCCAGATACGCTATGCCCCAAAATTCGTTATCCAGATGGATCGGCAGCACAAGGATGGAGTGGACGCTCAGGGGTTGAAAAAAATCGCGGGCATCCTGCATTCCCATGCTGTCGAGCGCTTTAGTGCCGACATTTATGAAATGCCCGCAGACGAGGCGTTCTCTCCAATCGCCGAATATCGAATACTGGAAAACCTTGCCCTTTTTCCATCTGGGGCGGACAGTTTCGTCCTCGACCCAGTCATAAGCCACCTTGAAGCATCTGGCGCCGTCCATCTCGATGTTCGGCATGATATATACCCGGTCCGCCTCCACGCTCTCGCCCAATTTTTGCAGCGCGGCTTCGATGCCTGGCGCGACCTCCGTCACGCCCACTGTCAGCAGGCGTCCCGCGATCTCGTAAACAGACGCCAATAGCATGTCCCTGGACGTCAGCTCTTTGCCCTTTGACTCCACCTCCGACCGCAAATTTTCATTGTCGGCGGCTACCCGGACGAAGCTCGACAAAACGCCTCTGGACGCCAGTACCAGCACAACCCCCATGATGACAAGCAGGATCGCTGTGCTTCCCATATTTCCAGTGAAATTGTGGATGGACAACCCTAAGCAAGCCATCATCAGCGTAAAAAACACAAATATGAACGCGAAAATCTTGGAAACTGAGACATTATTAAGGATCAAGTTTGCCCATCCCCCAAGCGGATCGCTTTTCAATGTTTGGGGCGTATTATTTGGGAACACCTATAAATATATGGGTGAACTATAACACATACGGCAAGCCTCTTCAATAGCAAATGCGTTTCCCCTGGGTGTTATGGTTACTATAATCTTTCTTGTGTATGTTTGCCGATGACAGGTTTTCAAGCTCAGTGTATCATTTCTCGAATGATATCTTTGTTGACCTGCGACTGTTATGATAGACCGCAGCCCTAATCCGAGGGAAAGTTGAGAGAATGGGAAAGTGCGCAAAATTTGGTTGATTTGTGTATGTTTTTTAGGTATATTTCTCACTAAGGCGAATATTCAGGATTGAGGGAGGAGTATCCTGTGCTGAGGGGTCTCTGGTCAATTATGGCTGAATGAATGTCAAACTGTGAGGAGGAAGGTGGATTTTTTGGCAAAGCAGTTTGAGGTAATTATCAACAAGAAATGGTGCAAGGGTTGCGGCCTCTGCATCGGTATATGTCCAAAAAAGGTGCTCGAGCTGGGTAATGCTGTTAAGTGCGAGCCGGTGAGGCAGGACGATTGCATAGGATGTCGTCAGTGCGAGAACATCTGTCCTGACTTTGCCATCACGATAAGGGAGCGTGAATGAAGATGCCCAGGGCTGAATTTTGGCAAGGCAATAAAGCTATAGCGATGGGGGGGCTGGATGCCGGCTGTCGTTTCTTTGCCGGATACCCCATCACTCCGTCGACCGAGATTGCCGAGGTCATGGCGGAGGAGCTTCCGAGGTGCGGCGGCAAGTTCATCCAGATGGAGGACGAGATCGGCGGAATCGCGGCCGCCATCGGCGGTTCGATCGCCGGCAAGAAATCGATGACCGGGACGTCGGGGCCGGGCTTTTCCTTGAAGCAGGAGCTTCTGGGCTATGCCTATATAGCCGAGATCCCGCTCGTATGCGTTGACGTGCAGCGCGGCGGACCCTCGACTGGGCTGCCGACAAAGGTCTCGCAGAGCGACGTCATGCAGGCGCGCTGGGGCACGCACGGAGACCACGCGACGATAGCGTTCGCCCCTTCCTCCGTGCAGGAGTGCTATGACCTCTCTGTTTGCGCCTTCAACTTCGCGGAACGCTTCCGTCAGCCCGTGTTGATAATGGCGGACGAGGTCATAGGGCACATGAGGGAGAGAATAGTGCTTCCTGACGTCTCTTCCCTGGAGCTCGTGGACCGCAAGAAGCCATCCTGCCTGCAGAGCGAGTTCGTCCCGTACCTCGCGGACGACCGCGACGACGTGCCGCCGATGGCGGCGTTTGGCGATGGTTACCGCTGGCATGTGACGGGACTCACGACTAACGACTGGGGGTTTCCGACCAACAGCGCGGCCGATATCGACAAGAAGATAACCAGAATATTGAGAAAGGTTGACCGCTGCCGCGAGGACATAGTGGCATACGCCGCCGAGAGCTTCGAGGACGCCGAGATACTCGTCGTGTCATACGGCTGCGTGGCTCGCTCCGCGCTTCGCGCCGTGAGGGAGATGCGCTCGCGCGGAGTGAAGGTGGGCCACTTCCGCCCGGTCACGCTCTGGCCGTTCGCCGACGCCGAGCTTGAGGGCATAGTCAAGGATTATGGAATAAAGCACGTCATAGTGCCGGAGCTCAACATGGGACAGATGTTCCTTGAGATAGACAGGACAATTCACGGCAGGGCTGAGACTCACAGCAAGACGCTGCTGAACGGTGAACTCTTCAAGCCCGCGCAGATCATTTCGTACATCGAGGAGGTGGCCTGACAATGCCGCGCGAGGACGTAATGAAGTGGCTGCGCTCGCAGTTCATGCCCCATATCTGGTGCCCAGGCTGCGGACACGGCATAATAATGCACGCGCTGCTGCGGGCCCTTTCGTCGCTTGGCAAGGATCCAGGCAAGACGGTAATCTCGTCCGGAATAGGCTGTTCCAGCCGGATGCCGGGGTATATAGACGCATGCACACTGCACACCGCCCACGGGCGTTCGCTTGCCTTCGCCACGGGCGTCAAGCTGGCGAACCCAGAGCTTACAGTCCTTGACGTAATGGGTGACGGTGACTGTTCAGCCATAGGCGGCAACCATTTCATCCACGCATGCCGCAGAAACATAGGCATCTGCGCCATCGTGATGAACAACAACATTTACGGTATGACCGGAGGCCAGGCGTCTCCCACAACTCCAATCGGGGCAATTGCTACTACGGCGCCCTACGGCGCCATCGATCCGCCCTTCGATATCTGCCGGCTCGCTATAGGCGCAGGGGCGACTTTCGTCGCCAGGGCGACCATAGCGCAGCCCCAGATGTGCGAGACATTAATAAAGAAGGGAATACAGCACGATGGCTTTTCGGTCATCGAGATAATGACGCACTGCCATACGCAGTTCGGGCGCAAAAATAAGCGCAGCCGTCCGCTCGACAACTTCAACTTCTTCAAGGATCGCAGCGTAATGAAGACAAAGGCCGACGGCCTGTCCCCGGAGGAGCTGGAGGACAAGTACGTGATAGGCGAGCTGCACTATGACGCAAACGCCGAGGAATACACTAAAAAATATCAGAGAGTAATTGAAAGGGCGGGGGGGCAGTCAAAATGAGCGAACGTTACGAAATTCGCGTTGCCGGCTCCGGCGGACAGGGCGTAATTCTTGCGGCGGTAATCATTGGGCAGGCCGCCGCTCTGATGGAGGAGAACTTGAACTCCGTCCAAACCCAGGCTTATGGCCCTGAGGCGCGCGGAGGCGCTTCAAAGTCCGAGGTTGTCATAGCGCGCGGCGAGATAGACTACCCAAAGGCCGCCAGCCCCAATCTGCAGGTCATACTCACCGAAAAGGCCTGCGACGAGTACTCTGGCGACGTTACGCCTGGCGGCACGCTGATACTGGACGATTTCTTCCCCAGCGAGGACCTCGGCGTGGATGCTGAGATCTTCCGGCTGCCCATAGTGAAGACCGCCCGAGATACCATAGGCAGGGAAATTGTGACCAACATGGTGGCCCTGGGAACTGCCGCCAGGGTACTGGAGCTGCAGGGCCTAATGAAGCCGGATTCGATTAGGAAGACGATCATAGCGAGCGTGCCGAAGGGTACGGAGGAGTTGAACTGCAAGGCCTTCGACGAGGGCTACAGGCTCATGAAGGAGAAGAAGTAAAAGGCGTAAAGCGGCAATCAATAAAATATACTGTGGTAATATGGAGAGGGGCTGAGAGTCCCTCTCTTTATGTTTCATATTAAGTGGGTGATGGCAATGGAGCTAGGTGAGTCGATAATAGCGGACATATCCTCCATTAACAGCGAGGGTGAGGGAATAGCGAGGCTCGGCGAAGAGGGATTTGTCGTCTTCGTGCCGGGGGCCCTGGAGGGGGAGAGGGTTCAGTGCCGCGTTGTGAGGACGAGCAAAAAATATGCGGCCGCTATGGCGACTGAGATACTGGCGCCGTCCAGGGACAGGCTGGCGCCGAGATGCCCAGTATACGACAGGTGCGGCGGCTGCCAGCTTCAGCACGCGACGTACGAGGCGCAATTGAGGATGAAGGGAAAAATTTTGTCGGATGCCCTTCGCAGGATAGGCAGGCTCGATCTGTCTGAGGACGTTCGTGTAGAGCCGTCCCAGGATGAGTGGGGCTACCGCAACAAAACGGTGCTTCCGGCGCTGCGGGGAAGGAGCGGGGCTAAATCGATCGACTGTGGCTACTACGAGCGGCGCACCCACAACATTGTGCCGTTTGTTGGGTGTCCCGTTCTGCATCCATCACTTGAGAGAGTTGTGGAACGGGCGATCGCGGCTCTGTCGGAGGCCGGATTCAGCGGTTACAACGAGGCGAAAAAAACGGGAGACATTCGCCACATAGCCGTTCGCACCGGGGAGTTCAAGGACGCCAGGGCGGTGCTAACAGGAGTCGTCACAGCCAGAGATCTTGGCGCGAGGGAGTTCGGAAAGCTCAGGGGCGTTCATCAGAGGTTGAGCGCCGACGATCCGGAGCTGGTTGGCTCTGTCATGAACGTCAAGACCTCCCAGGATAACTTCATCTGGGGTCCGGTTTTCAAGAGGCTCAGTGGCAGGAAGCTCATCAGCCAGGGGTTGGGGGGCCATGAATTTCAGATGGACATATCCGCGTTTTTCCAGATCAACGTTGCGCAGGCCGAGGCGATGTTTCGCCATGTGACAGAGCTGGTGAATAAAACAGATTCGCTGGCCCTTCTCGAACTCTACAGCGGAGTCGGCAGCCTGACCGCGTATCTCGCCGGAGTCTCTGGGCACGTGGACGCAGTCGAGGAGTGGAGGCCGGCGGCGCGCCAACTGGCCCTGAATATGGAGTGTAATGGAATAGGGAACGTTGAGGCATTCGCTGAATCGGCTGAGCGCTTTGTGGAGGAGACCGTT
Source organism: Synergistaceae bacterium (assembly GCA_031290235.1). GTDB lineage: Bacteria > Synergistota > Synergistia > Synergistales > Synergistaceae > JAIRWR01. The sequence goes on from JAITNX010000156.1 coordinate 6,219, forward strand.
GCGAACGGGTCCGGGAAATATGACACGATAGTGCTGGATCCGCCTAGAACAGGCTGCGATGAGCGAGTGATTGCCGGAATCAGGAGAATTTCCCCGGAAAACATAGTCTATGTGTCGTGCAATCCAGCGACCCTGGCGCGAGACATATCTAGGATCACGGCCGAGCCCATGGAGAACGGTTACTCGGTCCAAAGCATAGCCGCGTTCGACATGTTTCCGCAGACAGCCCATGTGGAGTCCGTCTGTCACATGACAAGAAGCTGTTAGTGGAACCTCTGGAAAATCCCAGGTAAATTTCACGGGAAATTTTAAAAAAACTTCTTGACGAAAGAAGGAACGCGGTGTATCATTATTCCCGTTGCTGCGCAAGCGGCAGCGGAGCACCATGACAGCGACCCTTCAGGGGTCGTCCATATCGAGCGAAAACAGAGAAAAGTATCATTGCAGGGTAAGAAAACGCAAGCGTACTTGTTGGTCTTGTTCAGTCAGAGAT
>JAITNX010000159.1 GCA_031290235.1 Synergistaceae bacterium
GCCTCTTCGGCGGCCGGTCGCTAACGTTCGACAGGACGCTGGTGATGGGTATTTTGAACGTCAACGACGACTCGTTCTACGCGGGCAGCAGAGTCGCCGGAACTGATGCGGCTGTTTCAGCGGCGATTGCGATGGTTCGGGACGGCGCTGATATAATAGATATCGGCGCCGAGTCGACGCGCCCAGGCTCCAAAGGGCTGAGTCAGGACGAGGAAATGGAATCGCTGATCCCGGTCGTGTCAGAGGTGCGGCAAGTTCTGCCTGCTGTCCCGATATCCGTGGACACCCGCAAAGCCCTGGTCGCGCGCGAGGTTCTGGCGCATGGCGCCGATATAATTAACGACGTCTCAGGTCTCGGTCTCCCTGAGGAAGCCGAGAATATGAAACGTATCATCGCGGAGTCGGGCGCCGCGTACGTCCTGACGCACACGAAAGGGACGCCGGAGAACATGCAGATAGCCCCGCACTACGATGATTTTCTGGCCGACCTCGCCTTTTTTTTTGAGGACGGGATAGCGGGACTGGCAGCGGCAGGCATAGCTAGAGATAGGATAATAGCCGATCCTGGCGTCGGTTTTGGAAAGAGGCTGGCGGATAATTTAGACATTATGGCAAACCTGAATGAGATGAGGAGCTTTGGCCTGCCGGTTCTGATAGGGGTATCGAGGAAGGGGTTCATAGGCAGGATGCTCGGATTGCCTGACCCGGCGGAAAGGCTGGAGGGAACGCTTGCGATATCGGTAATTTGCGCTTATAACGGAGTGGAGATAATAAGGGTACACGACGTGCTTCAGAACAGGCGCGCCGTAGACATGGCGGACGCGATCAGGAGGAGAGTCCATGAGTAGGGTCGCTGTCGGACTCGGGTCCAACAAGGGAGACAGACTCGCCAATATAAGAAGAGCGTTGAAGCTCATAAGGGAACGAGCCGGTGTCGTGGTAGCAGCGAGCGACGTATTCGAGACTCCGCCGTGGGGAGTGGCGGTGCAGCCGAGGTTTCTGAACGCGTGTGTGCTCGTCGACGTCGAACTGCCGCCGCACGACCTTCTTGCGAAATTCAAGGAAATAGAGTATGACATGGGCCGTCTGAAAAAGGGAGGCCGCTGGGGTCCCAGGGAGATAGACATCGACATTCTCCTGTACGACGATGTGCGCATAAATGATAAGGACCTCACAATCCCTCATCAGTACATGCACGAGAGGGCATTTGTCCTCATGCCTCTTTCCGAGATCGCCACGGAATTGACGCATCCGGCGAGCGGACTCTCCATCTCGGATCTGTTGGCCGCGAGCGACTCGGAGGGCATTATACGGATAGCGTGCATGTAATTCCAATTTTGAGTCAAAGATGCTTTTATTTGACTCAAAATTGGAACGCGCGACACGATGTCGCGCCGCGCAATGCGCAGCATTGCGGCGTTTCCAAGTCAAGCGCGCAGGATGCGCGTTTGACTTGGAATTAGAATAATATGAGAGAGGGCAGCGCGTGCGGAGCGGCACGACCTGACGTGAGCGGGATCTGCGATGACACCTGACAAAAAAAATTTTCCTTCGGCCGCCGATTTTCTTCCGACCAGCGCCACAGAGATGAAACGGCGAGGTTGGGACGAGCTTGATTTCCTATGTATCACTGGCGATGCTTACGTCGATCATCCATCGTTCGGCCACGCTGTCGTCTCGCGATTTCTTGAATCGAAGGGCTACAGGGTGGGCGTTATTCCCCAGCCCGACTGGAGGTCGCCCGCCGGTTTCGCTGTCATGGGCAGGCCGAGGCTCGCCGTGCTGGTCGCTGCCGGCAACCTTGACTCGATGCTCTCAAACTATTCGTCCAGGACGAAAAGACGCAGGGAGGACGCCTACTCGCCCGGCGGAGAGGCTGGAAGGCGCCCAGACAGGGCTACTATTGTCTATTGCAACAGGATTCGGGAGCTGTGGGGCGACGTGCCGCTCGTAATTGGCGGCATAGAGGCGAGCCTCCGCAGGGCAGCGCACTACGACTACTGGTCAGACTCGGTCAGAAGGTCCATTTTGATAGACAGCCGGGCAGATCTCCTGATCTATGGGATGGCCGAGACTCAGCTCGAGATGATAGCCGCCCTTTTGGCTTCGGGCAAGCCGGTTCGCGAGATCCACGAAGTTCCCGGCACGTGCTGGAAGACCCACGACAGGGCCGACGCCCCGGACGTGACCGAGCTGCCGTCATACGACGCCGTCAGCTCGGACCGGCGAGTTTATGCGGATGCCTTCAAGTCATACTACCTCGAACAGAACTTCGTTTCCGGCAGACAATTAATCCAGGACCAGGGGCCGTGGCTGTCGATCCACAATCCGCCACCGCCGCCGATGAACACTGAGGCGCTGGACGCGATCTACTCCCTTCCATACGCAAGGCGTCCTCACCCGATGTACGAGGGGCATGAAATCCCGGCCCTCGCGGAGGTACGCTTCAGCATAACCAGCCATAGGGGCTGCTTCGGCGAGTGCGCGTTCTGTGCCATATCGTCCCACCAGGGGAGAGTTATAGGGAGACGGAGTGCTGAGAGCATTGTGAATGAAGCGCGCCTGATGACGAGGGATCCGGATTTCAAGGGTTACATTCACGACGTGGGAGGCCCGACCGCTAACTTCAGGACCCGATCATGCGCCAGGAGCGAGACGATGGGAGCCTGCCGCGGCAGGTCCTGTCTGTTCCCGAAGCCGTGCCGGGAGCTTGAGCCGAGCCACAGGGAATATTTGGAGATCTTGAGGCGAGTCAGGGAACTCCCAGGCGTCAAGAAGGTCTTCGTGCGCTCCGGTCTGAGGTATGATTACATCATGGCGGATCCGGACGGCATGGATTTTCTGGATGAGCTGTGCCGGCATCACGTAAGCGGGCAGCTGAAGATCGCTCCGGAACACGCGAGCGAAAAAGTCCTCTCCCGCATGAGAAAATCATCCGGCGGCGCGACGGAAAAATTTATAAGAGCCTACAGGGAGACCAATGATCGGATTGAAAAAAAGCAGTTCCTGGTTCCCTATTTCATGTCCTCACACCCCGGATGCGGTCTGAGGGAGGCTGTCGAGCTGGCCGAGTTCATCAGGGATATGGGCGTTCGCCCCGAGCAGGTTCAGGAGTTCACCCCTACCCCCGGGACGGTCTCGACATGCATGTACTACTCCGGCATAGACCCCATGACCGGGGAGGATGTATACGTGCCTCGCGACACTGACGAACGGGCGATGCAGCGAGCGCTGCTCCAGTACTGGATGCCGCGCAACCGTGAACTCGTCCTCCGCGCCCTTGAAAAGGCGGGCCGCGCCGACTTGATAGGCCGGTCGAGGAAATGCCTGATAACAAAATAGGAGGAGGGCGAAGATCCTTGACGGAACCGCCGTGTCTCCGTATCATACTAACGGCTGATAACGGACAGGAGAGGCAATACAATGCGGGTGAACGGCTTGAATATAAATTATTACGACAAGGGGTCCGGGGAAGCGGTCGTTTTTTTACACGGCTGGGGGTCGGAGTTTTCGGTCTTCCGCGAATTTCTCGACGGCCTGTCGGGATATTACCGAACCTGCTCGCTTGACCTTCCAGGATTTGGAGGGAGTGACGAGCCGCCGTCAGGGTGGTCGGTCGGTGACTACGCGGATTTTGTCCTGGACTTCCTCGCGGCATTGGGCATATGCAGCGCCGTTTTAGTCGGGCACTCCTTCGGGGGCAGGATAGTAATAAAACTGACTGGCATGGGCGAAGGCCGTCTGGACATAAAAAAAATCATCCTCATCGACAGCGCGGGAATAAGGGCAAAGAGGACGGCGCGGCAGAAAATGAAGTCCGCGGTCTACAGCCTTGGAAAGCGGGTACTATCAATGGGAGTTGTGCAAAAAAAATATCCCCGGTGCATCGACGGGTGGAGGCTGAAAAACAGCTCCGAGGACTATCGCAACGCGTCCTCCAGGATGCGCGAGTGCCTCGCAAAGATCGTGACGGAAGATCTGACACACTGCCTCCCGTCGATATCCTGCCCAGCCCTTCTTGTCTGGGGGGAGAACGACACCGATACGCCGGTGAGCGACGCCGGGATAATGGAGCGGATGATCCCGGACGCTGGACTCGTTATAATGAAGGACGCGGGCCACTACTCTTTTCTCGACCAGAGATACACGTTCGGCAGGGTACTCGACTCGTTCCTGAACATCACGAGGCTGCCGTGATGAAATTTCGCCGCGCGGTGCTGGCCGTCCTGGCGTTCGTCGTCTCTTACGAGGCAGCGATGAACGGCGACTATATCTCCAAAGTGGCGATGGCCGCGGCATTCGCGGTCTGCTACGCCGTCACGTCCCTCCGCGACTACCACATGTTCCAGCTAAACTCCTATAAGCCATTGGGACACATCCGCTGGATGGGGCGCAATTTTAGTACGGATTATGCGAGACGGCATCTTTGCGCTGTATTGACGCTGTCGTTCTTTATTTTCAACCACTGGATATTTCCGAATGATTCCTGGAGGGCTGTCCAGACTGCCGGCGCCTTCTTTGTGATGCAGCTTTTTATAAACTGGCCGCAAAAGGCAAAAAAACCCCTCGTCTACACGAGCCGAGTCAAGAGGATGCTCGCCGTAAACGCGCTCCTCACTACCTTGGCGCTCATCTTCTCATTTCAGACGAGTCCGCCATTGCAGGCCGCGGCCCTTTCGCTCTGGCTGATCTGCACGCCGCTCTTGATGCTGCTTACAAACGCGCTCAACTCGCCGGTCGAGAGCTATATAAACCGGCGGTACATAGCTGACGCGAGGCGGATGCTCGGCGACATGCCGTACCTGACGGTGATAGGAGTCACTGGCAGCTATGGCAAGACGAGCACTAAATATTTTCTGCAGCGCCTGCTATCCTCAAAATATAACGTGCTGATGACGCCGGGGAATTTCAACACGACGCTCGGAGTGGTGAGGACTATACGCGAGAACATGAGGCCTGTACACGACGTCTTCATCTGTGAGATGGGGGCGCGATATGTCGGCGACGTCAAGGAAATATGCGACCTTGTGCGGCCAAAATATGGAGTCATCACGTCCATAGGCCCTCAGCACCTGGAAAGTTTTGGAACTATCGAGAACGTGGAGAGGACGAAGTTCGAGCTTGTGGACACCCTGCCGGAGGACGGGGCGGCGTTTCTGAACTTCGACGACTGGAACATCAGGCGCCGCGTCATGGATAAAACCGGCGGGCCGAAAATAGTATCATACTCCATATCGGAGGACTCCTGCGACTATACAGCGTTCTGGATTAAGACCGACGCGTCTGGCTCGTCCTTTATGGCTGTCCTTCCCGAAGGCCGCGAGGTACTCTTCGAAACGAAATTGATAGGCAGACACAACGTGACGAATATACTCGCGGCCATAGCGGCAGCCGATTCCCTGGGCGTGCCGCTGGAGGATATAGTCATCGCGGTCCGCAGGCTCAAACCCGTCCCGCACAGGTTACAACTCTTGGACCGAGGGGATATAATAATAATAGACGACGCCTACAACTCGAACGCGAGCGGGGCAAGGGCGGCGCTCGACGTCCTGGGCATGTTCGACGGGCATAAGATCTTGGTCACGCCAGGCATGGTGGAGCTGGGGAACGCCCAGGACATTTACAACAGGAGTTTCGGGGAAGCGGCCGCTGGTGTATGCGACTACGTCGTACTCGTCGGAGAGCGCACGTCAAAGGGCGTCCTCGATGGGTTGAGGAGCCAGTCATTCCCAGGTGAAAAAATATTCGTCGTCGGAAATGTGGATGAGGCGTTCAGCAGGATAAACGCGATCAGCGCCGGCGGGAAGAGGAAAGTGGTGTTGTTGGAAAATGACTTGCCGGATAACTATTAACGAGGAGATTGGCTCATGGGCATAAGGGTGGGCGTCTTCTTCGGAGGCAGGAGCGTAGAACACGAGGTGTCGATCATCTCGGCCATACAGGCCATAAACGCATTCGACAGCGCAAAGTACGACGTCACGCCGGTTTACATGGACAGGAGCGGCGACATGTACGTTGGGGAGGCACTCGGCAGGATAGAGGAGTACAGGGACATCCCGGCTCTTCTCAAAAAAAGCAGGAGGGTGCTATGCGCAAGGGACAGCGGCGCCCTCGCCCTCGTCCTGTACCCGCCGAAAAAGTTTGGCAGCTCGGTCTATCGTCTCCTGGACGCGGCATTCCCCATAGTCCACGGAACCAACGTCGAGGACGGCGCCCTCCAAGGGTTTTTCAGGACTATGTCAATTCCGTTCGTTGGGCCGGACGTGCTGGCCTCGGCAACTGGGATGGACAAATTCGCGGCGAAGGCGATTTTAAGAGGGGACGGAATCCCTGTCCTGGACTGCGCGAGAGTTTATATAAAGTCGTTTTTCAAAGACCCGGACGCCGCCATCCTCGACATAGAGCGCGACGTTCAATACCCCATGATCGTCAAGCCGATAAACCTGGGTTCGAGCATAGGCATAAGCCTGGCGTCCGACAGCCGGGGACTCAAGGGCGCGCTCGAATACGCGTTCCAGTACTCGGATACCGCACTGGCAGAGCGCGCCGTGCCGAATCTCAAGGAGATAAACTGCGCGGTGCTGGGCGATTACGAGTTGGCCATCGCCTCGGAGTGCGAGGAACCCATCAACTCGGATGAGATATTGAGCTACGAGAACAAATATTTGGGAGGTCCCAGAGGATCGAAGGGGATGAGCGGAGCCAGGAGAAAATTCCCAGCCGATATAACGCCCGAGACCCGCGACCTCGTAAGGGACCTGGCCGTCAGGACGTTCCATTCGCTTCGCTGCAGCGGAGTGTCGAGGGTCGATCTCCTCATGGACAGCTCGAGCGGAGAGGTCTGGGTGAACGAGATCAACACAATACCTGGGTCACTGTCGTACTACCTGTGGACGCCCGCCGGGATAACGTACGGGGACCTGCTCGACAGGCTGGTGCAGCTCGCCCTCAAGAGGGAGCGGCATGACGCCGAGTTTACATACTCGTTCGAGACAAACATACTCGCAAATTTCAAGCAGGGCACGAAGAACGCAAAACGCATAATGCCATAATACAAAAAAGACGCCGGATTGTTTTTACACGATCCGGCGCCGCGCTATTTTTTTCACCCCCCTCGGCCAAGTTTTTGCGGTTGAAACAGTTGACAAGAATGCCAAAGCCGAATATACTTACTCTCGCTCATTCGAGCGGAGCACCATGACAGCGACCCTTCAGGGGTCGTCCATATCGAGCGAAAACAGAGAAAAGTATCATTGCAGGGTAAGAAAACGCAAGCGTACTTGTTGGTCTTGTTCAGTCAGAGAT
>JAITNX010000004.1 GCA_031290235.1 Synergistaceae bacterium
ATTCTGCAAATAGGCAAAGGCGACGTCGATCAAAAGGTAAAGGAGGCGTGGAAGATGGAGTTCAGGCCGATAGACGATGTGGTTATGGATATTCGTATAGGTTACGCGAAAGAAGAGGGCATGGAAAAGGGCATGAAAAAGGGCATGGAAAAGGGCATAGAAGAGGGCAAAACGGAAGGCAAAGCAGAGGGCAAGTTTGAAGTAGCGCGCTCAATGCTGGCCGACGGCCTTTCCGCCGAAACCATCAGGAAGTACACCGGCCTCGATGAAAGCTCCATACTTTCGCTGAGGTAATATTGGAATGCGCGGCATTGCGGCTTCTCTAAGTCAAATCTAAGTCAAACGCGCAGGATGCGCGTTTGACTTAGATTTAAATAAATCCCCAGCTAATCCTCTCTCCTCATAAACGGCCTGATCAGGTCCATCGGTATCGGGAATATCGTCGTCGAGTTCTTGTCGACCGAGATCTCCCTCAGTGTCTGGAGGTAGCGGAGTTGCAGGGTCATTGGGGAGCGCTCCATCGTCTCGGCTGCCTGGGTCAATTTTTCGGCGGCCTGCAACTCGCCCTCAGCGGCTATTATCTTCGCGCGGCGTTCGCGTTCGGCTTCGGCCTGGCGAGCCATGGCGCGCTTCATTCCTTCGGGGAGTTCCAGTTCCTTTACCTCTACGGCGCTTACCTTTATTCCCCACGGGTCTGTTCTCTCGTCTATTATCTGCTGAAGCTCTATGTTTATCTTGTCGCGGGCTGAGAGAACCTCGTCCAGTTCGGCGCGGCCTATCACGGAACGGAGCGTCGTCTGCGAGAGCTGGCTGGTGGCGAGTATGTAGTCCTCCACCTCCACCATCGACCTCGACGGTTCGAGGACGCGGAAGTAGAGAACCGCGTTCACCTTTATCGGGACGTTGTCCCTCGTTATGACCTCCTGTACAGGAACGTCGAGAGTCACCACCCTGAGGTCGACCCGCAGTACACGGTCTATCCACGGTATGACGAAGACGATTCCGGGGCCGGAGGAGCCCAAAAGACGGCCGAGGCGGAAGACCACCAGGCGTTGATATTCGGGGACGATTTTAATCGTCGCGATCAGGATAAAGATGAGAATTATTATGACTCCTATTATCGAGCTGATGTTAAAAAGACCGTACATGCTTTTGACCTCCCATTATTTTATTTACAGTAACTTATGTCTTATTGCCGGACTTCACCGGCTTGACGTAGAGAGTCATCGACTCGACCCTAATCACCTCCACCTCGTCGCCAGGCATGAGTATTAGGTACGATTCCACCGGCAGGGCTTTCCAGTACTCCCCGTGGACGAAGACCATGGGGCTGCCGCCCGAGCCGCTCAGAACCTTCGCTATTTCACCATTCATGCTGTCGACGCCGGACAGCGGCCTTGTCCTCAGTGCTTTATAGACCAGGTTGATGACTACCAGGAACATCACGCCTATCACGAGCGTGACCCCCACGACGAAGCCGGCGGAGATGTTCAGAAGCTCCGCGCCTGGAGTCCTGTACAGCATGAGGCCGCCAAACAGCATCGCTCCTATCCCGGCCAGCGAGATCAACCCGGTTCCAACCGCCACGAGATCGACGATGACAACTAAGATTCCACCCACCAGGAGAGTCAGCCCCGTGAAGTTTACAGGCAGGACCCTCATGCCATAAGCCGCGATAAGGAGCAATATGACGCCGCTCACCCCGAAAACGAAGCCGCCAGGGGCTCTGGCCTCCAGAACCAGAAGGAAAATCCCGGCCATAAGCGCGAGGTACGCGATATCGGGCCGCGAGAATAGCTCCAGAGCGAGAAGACTGAACGTCATTTCGATTCGCCTGACGTCGCGGTTTTCAAGCGATAACTCAACCGGGTGCCCCTTGAGGTCCACCCATCGGCCGTCCAGCTTGTCAAACAGCTCGTCCTCGTCCGCCGCCAGGAAGTCGATGATCTCGCTGTCCAGCGCCTCGCGCGCTGTCAGGGAAACGCTCTCCGTCACCATCGACTCCGCGACCTCCTCATTGCGGACTCTCTCCTGGGCGAACGACCTGATTTTTGCCGCGAGGTCGTTTGTGACCTTGCGGCCCATATCATTGTCCCCGATATCTCCACCAAGACCGGTCACCGGGTGGGCCGCGCCAATATTCGTCCCAGGAGTCATTGCCGCAACGTGAGACGCCATCACTATGAAAGCGCCCGCGGATGCGGCGCTCGCTCCGGACGGCGTCACCCACACCACGACCGGACAGTCGCTGTCCGCAATGAGCGAAATTATTCTTGACATTGACGTGACGAGTCCGCCGGGCGTATCCATCTTGAGGATGAGGATGGCATCCTGCACGCCCCTTATCTCATCGAATACCCTCTCCATGTGTTCCTCCATCGGAACCCCTATCATCCCGTCCAGCTGAGCGAAGTAGACGGGAGTCGGTTTTTGCCGGCTTTGCGGCCGTTGCTGCGAGAGGGGCGCACTCAGTTCGTCTGAGGTAGCCTCGAGGGCCTCCGTTTGCTGTAACTTGCCGGCCGCTAATGAGACCTCGCAGGACGAAGCCAGTGTGACGCAGAAAAAGCATAACGCTGCCGATAATGCGCGCAACACGCCTATCGGTGGTGGAGAACCTTGATTTTTTTTCTTCATTTTATTATCTCCAGCATCTGCGATATAGAGCTGACCCCTATAACCTCGCAACCGGGGCAACTCGGCCTGTTGTACTCGCTGACAACGGCTCTGGAAAATCCGAGCCGCGCAGCCTCCCTTATCCTCATGCTCGCCTGCGCGGCGGGGCGCACCTCGCCCGCGAGGCCTATCTCGCCAATGAAACACGTATCGGCCGGCGCTGGGGAATCCTTGAGAGAAGACGCCAGCGCGGCGCATATCGAGAGGTCCGAAGCTGGATCCTGAAGCGTCAGCCCCCCTGCTACGTTCACATACACATCGCAGCTCCTTGAGAATATACCACATCTGCGCTCCAAAACAGCAAGCAACAACTGCAGCCTGTTGAGTTCTATGCCGCGGGCAGTCCTCTTGGGATAAGGGAACGGCGTGGCGCAGGAGAGAGCCTGTATCTCGGCGAGAAGGGGGCGTGAACCCTCCATGGAAACACCTATCGCCACCCCGGACGCGACTTGGTCGGACGCGTTCCAGTACAGCAGACTCGGGTCCACTACCGGCGACAGGCCCTGTTCTGTCATCTCGAATATTCCCAGCTCTTCCGTGCTGCCATACCTGTTTTTTTCGGCGCGAAGCAACCTGTGCCGGCTCGTCCTCTCGCCCGAGAACAGGAGCACGACGTCCACCATGTGTTCCAAGATCTTGGGGCCGGCTATCTGGCCCTGCTTCGTTATGTGGCCAACCATTACGGTTGGGATGCCAGCCCGCTTGGCGGCCTCCGACGACCTCGACGCAACGGCCCTCACCTGACCCGGCGATCCTGCCCATCCCCCCTCGTCGTCCAGTCGGAAAGCCTGCACCGAGTCTATCACAAGAAAATCATAACCTCTGGCCGTCTCAAGCATCGCTGACAGATCCGCGTCGCATAACAGGTCAACGTTTCGCTCGGCAATGCCGAGCCTTCGCGCTCGAAGTGCCAGCTGCCCCGCCGACTCCTCTCCTGAGATGTAAAGAACCCTGCGGCCCACGCGGGCCATGCAGGCGCATGCCTGGAGCAGCAGAGTTGACTTCCCAACCCCCGGCTCGCCGCCCAGAAGCACGACGCCGCTCCTTATCCAGCCGCCTCCAAGCACCCTGTCCAACTCTTCTATGCCGGAGGATATGCGCTCCTCCGGCATCACGTCTATGCTCGATATCGCCGACGCTCTAAGGACCGCGGCGACGCCGCCCCTTACCTCCTTGAGTGGGGCCTCCTCCGTCATGGTTCCCCAATCGCCGCAGCCGGGACACCGCCCCACCATAGTGAGACTCACATAGCCGCAGCCTGAACACCTGAACCGCGACAAATTTTTTTTAGCCATAGGTGCGATTCAATCTCCCATCAAAGTTTGTGTCTGGTGTTTAGCGTTTACTCCGAGGCCTCGGAGGAAAACACCTCGACCAATCCGTTTGAAACATATTGGCGGCCCTGTATCCTCAGCACGCCGAACTTGCGGGAAACGGGCCTGTGGGTGAGCGGGTTTATGGAAAGATCTTCGTCCATGAGCGGAATCCCAGCCGTCTGGGCCAGAGTCTCTGAAATCGCTCCCACGTCCTCCGAGATGACGGTCATGTAGGCTGAAATGGCCCACTTGCCGAGCGCGTACGCTTTTGCGGCGATCACTGGGTCGTCGACAGCCTCGTGTATCGTATCGCGAATTATGAAGGACGTATGCCGCCGTCCATCCGTGTTCCTTTCCAGCAATACATCCTTATCCACCAGGATGAGTCCCTCCGCATCCAGCAGGATCCTGTGCTGGTTTCCAGCGTGGTAGATTATCGATTTATTCGGCCTCTGGTAAGCCGTCCTCCATATCGACAGGGTGGCCATGGAGTCGAGCCAGCTTATGAAGACACCGACGCCGGACTCCTCCGAGTTCCTCACCTGCGGCGCGAATTGATCCTGTCTGTAGGCCGAGACGGAGAGATCCATCGTATTGATCCCGCGCAGCCTCAGATAATCCACGTTAAGGGCGGCGCCCTTGGCCAGCTTTACGGACATCACGTCCGTAATGACCGCTACATCCCTCTTGGGGTTCTCCGTCGCCGCGATCTCCGCAAGCGCGTTTGCCCTCGCGAAGTACGGAAGGTCCAGCGTGAATAGGTACGGATACGGACGGCCAGTGTTTGGGTCAATTATCGGAAGCTCCTCGCCGCCGACGAAGAGGACCGACGGGCCGTTTTGGGAGCAGAGCGACTTCAGGACGTCGTCCATCTCTCCCCCTCCGAAGCTCACTATGGCGTACACCCCCATAGCGCGCCACGTCCTGAGGCGTTCTCCCAGCTCCAGATGACTGGAGAGGTTGGAGAACATGAACGTGACCTCCTTGCCCCTTATGCCGCCGCGCTTCAGGGATATCTCCCGCTCCGCTGTGCGCATGGCATACTTTATCGAATTGCCTGTCGGGCTGTTCCACCCCTCGGGGGGCGGAACCACCACCACCGGCCAGGCCCAGCCCTCCTTGACGCCTGCCAGGTCCTTGCTGATGTCCGCGGCATGCACGGTGTCGGCGCCAATAAGCAAAAACAGCAGGGCCGCCAGAACCAGCGGAATGTATATTTTATTCTCATTGTTGAATTTCGCTGTCCGGCGCATCGCGCCACCTCCTTATTCTAATTCCAAGTCAAACGCGCATCCTGAGCGCTTGACTTGGAAAAGCCCGGACCCTTCGGGCTAAGCGGGCTAACCCTTGTGCCGCGATTCGAGTTCTCGCACCACATCAACGAACGGAACCCCTGCCGATATGCAGGCGACCAGCAAATGGTACAGCAGATCGGCAGCCTCGTAGCGGAACTCCTCAGGCCCGCCAGCCGCCAGCGCGAGAGCGGTCTCGACGCCCTCTTCTCCCACCTTCTGAGCCACCCGCGACCTGCCGCTCGCCATTAACCTCGCGGTGTAGCTCTCGTCCGGCGAATCGTGGCCTCTTCTCTCCAAATACCTGTAAAGCCTCCAGAGAAACGTGCCGGTATCATGCCCACGCTCATTTCCAAAGATCTGCTTGAAGAAGCATGTCCTCTCCCCAGTGTGGCAGGCAGGACCCATTGGCTTGACCAGCGCAAGAAGCGTATCCCCATCGCAGTCCACCCTTATTTCCGAAACCTTCATCCTGTTGCCGCTCGTCTCGCCCTTATGCCAAATCTCGCCCCTCGATCTGCTCCACAGCACGAGTTCGCCGCGCTCCTCCGTAAGCCGGAGAGCCTCCTCGTTTGCCCACGCCGTCATCAGAACCTCGGCCGTGTTAGCGTCCTGCACCACGACCGTCACCAGCCCGTCACGGTCGAACTTTATCTTCTTTATCTCGTCCCGGAAATCGCTGGCGGACATTGAAAAACCTCCCCGGCGCCGCGCAAGATCACTGCCTCGCTATCTTCAGCGCCTCGCCAATGTTTACGCTGCCCTCGTAAACTGCCTTTCCAACCACAGCGCCAGCCACTCCTACATCTTTGAGGCTGATCAAATCATCTATGCACGATATGCCGCCCGCCGCTATGATGCTCGTCGAATCCCCCACGAGATTTCTGTACAGCTCGAGGTCAGGACCCTGAAGGTCGCCATCCCGATCCACGGCAGTCACTAGAAACACCTTGTACCCTTCCTTGTAAAGTTTCACCAGCGCCGCCCTGGGCGACAAGTTTGTCTGCTTCTTCCATCCTGATACCACGACCCTGTTGCCCTTAGTGTCGAGGACAGGCATCAGCTTGTTTCCAAACTCTTCGAACAATTCTTTCGACATTCCATCCGTCTTGAAGAGAAGACTGCCTATCATCACCCTGAACGCGCCAGCTTGCATCACGTCCTTTATGGCCTCTCTGCTGCGCACTCCCCCGCCGTACTCCGTGATGAACCCAAGCTTCGTTATCTCCGAAAGCGTGTCGAGATGCTTAGGTTCGCCGCTCTTAGCGCCCTCGAGGTCAACGACGTGGAGATGCGTGCAGCCGACGTCCTTGAAATACTGGGCTATCGCGCATGGATCGTTGCTATAGGCCGTCATTTTGCTGAAGTCACCCCTCGTGAGGCGGACTACCTGACCGTTATAGAGATCTATCGCGGGCATAATTATCATACCCACTCCCCCTTTGTGCTAGGGTCGATATCAGCCTGGGCAAGCGCCATGTCGAGCGCCACCCCAACCCCCTTGAAGACCGCTTCCGCAGCGTGGTGCGAGTTGTCCACGGACAGAAGGCTTATGTGCAGCGTCGCGCGCGACTCACGGCAGAAGCTGCGGAAGAACTCCGGCACGAGCTCCAAGTCGAAATCCCCGCACTTGTCCGACTGGAAATCCCCCTCCCAGTACAGCCCGCCCCTGCCGCTGATGTCAAGCGCCACCCTCGCGAGCGAGCCGTCCATCGGCAGCAGACACCAGCCGTACCTTCCGCGGTTAACCGTCTCGGAGACTATCAACTCCCTCATAGCCTGTCCCATCACTATCCCTATATCCTCCGTCAGGTGATGCGCATCCACATACATATCTCCTGTCGCCTCGATACTGAGGTCCAGTTTTCCCCTGTGGGCCATAAGAGCCAGCATGTGGACCAGAAATCCACATGGTATATTTACAATGCCGCTCCTGGACGGAGATGGATGTGACATCGAAATGGAGATCTGTGTCTCCGAGGTGTTGCGTGATATTTTAACCATCGTTCCTCCCCTTCCCATTCATTGCGCCGATACCCTTGATACAAAATCGCCAATCGCGTCGGCCACAGGGCGCAAAGCGTTCCAGCGGAGCTGAAGAGCGCCCTGGTTCGCCACCAGCCTCAGAGAGACCTCCGCGGTCCTCTTTATCACCGTCAGGCCGTTGGCCTTCAGTGTCCCGCCAGTCTGCACTATGTCGAATATACACTCCGCGAGTCCAAGGGCCGGCGCCAGCTCGACAGAGCCGTTCAGGAACAACGTCCTGATCTGGACGCCCCACGCCGCGAATGTCCTCTGCGCCGTCCTCTGATACTTAGTGCCGACGCGAAGGCCCATGAGACTGCTCGCGTGGCCCGAAAAGCGCCCCGCAAGCTCCTCCGGGCCGGCCACCGCCATGAAGCACTTTCCTCTGCCGGTGTCCAGAAGCTCCGTAAGGTCGGCGTCCGACTCGTCTGTAACGTCGTTGCCCACGAGCGCCAGGTCCGCCACTCCCTGAGATACGAGCGTCGGTATATCCGAGGGCTTGCCGAGCAGAAACCGAAATTCACCGTCGTCAACGACGAGGTTCCTCCCAGCGTTCCGAATGCCCCCCGCCGGCAACCCTGCCCCATCTATTATATCGGCGCACGCGTCAAACGACCTCCCGGTCGGTATCGCGATCACTGGCATCTTCGCGGACCTCCTATCGCTTCGGGTTTCGTCCTCGTGCCGACCGCCATGTCCAGAGCATAGTCGTCCTGAAGGTTAACCCACAGGCCGCAGCCCCTCGATGCGGCAAAGTTCCTCGACTCAAGGTCGTCCGGGTTCCAGCTTATCTCGAACGACACCCCCCGCTCAGCCAGATCGGCCGCGTAACCAAGGGCGGCCGACGGAGGCAGGCTGCCGGACCAGATCATCACCCTAGCGGGACGGGCCTCCGGATGTCTCGCCATGGCGAGTTCCCTCAGGCTCAACCCGAATCCAACGGCCTGACACGAGAAGCGCACGTCGGACAAGACGCCGGCGTAGCGCCCCCCTCCTCCGAGGAGACCGCCATCCCCCGTGGCGTAGACGTTGAATATCGGGCCGCAGTAGTAGCCCAAGTCCCTGGTGAAGCCGAGGTCTATCCTAACCCGGCGCCCATATCCAAGCGCGTCGAGCGAGCCGCATATCTCTCGCAGGGGGTGCAGCGGCATACGCGAACCCAATATCTCCTCCGCCTCCCCGAGGATATCGATGCTGCCCTTCAGCCGAGGCAGTTCCCTGAGTATCCTCCTGTCGGCGTCCGATACGCCGTCCACGGAGTCAACCGCCCTCGTATAGTCGTAGTATGACCCCTCCTGGAGATACTCCACCAGTTTACCGGAGAACCCCGCTGGCAAATTCGGAAAGACGCCGGACGCTATTGACGCATCGCCGAGGACTATGACTGATTCTGTCAGGCCGAGCGAGTCAAGCGCCTTCAGAAGGATTGCGGCAACCTCGACGTCCGAACCAAGCCCCTCCCAGCCCAACAGCTCTATGCCCACCTGAGTGTCCTCGAGATTGGCCTTCGGCGGTTTTGGCGCGGAGAAAACCCTATCCGCGTAGCAGAGCCGCAGGGGAAACTCCTCTGGAGCGTGATGCAGAGCCATATAGGACAGAGCTGAGAGGGTGAGGTCCGCCCTCATGCAACACGGCTCCCCAAACGGACTGCTCACAACTATCACTCGCTCGCGCCTTTTGCGCGGAAGGTTTTTCATTACGCCCTCCAGCAATTGAAACTCCGCCGGATTGAACGGGTTGTAGCCGTATGAGGAGAACATGCCCATGGTCCTGTTGCGGCACTCCTCCATATAAGACGCCAGCTCACCGCCAATGCTGCTGCACCCTCGTGGGGTAAGATTCATAACCTATACGCCGCCCCCTTTAGATAAACGCGACTGACGCTATGTCATTGCACGACTTACGGTTTTGATGATATCATGATGAATATAAAGCTGCAACCGAACAATTCAAGCTGCATTTATGTTTTTTCACTCACGGAGGTGGAACTTTGAACCAGCGAAAAGAGCGCGACGTAAGGCCAGGCCGTGGGATTGACGCAGGCGCGCTCACAGATTGCCTCATATTTGACGTCGATGGCGTATTGGTTGATACTAGCGAGTCGTTCCCCTCCGCGATACGGGCGACAGTGGAGAGGGAGTGGAGCGAGGCGGGGTTCGAGCGGGATGCCGCGGGGTACTCACCGGAGTACAACGCGGTATTGAAGCGTCACGGCGCCTTCAACGACGACTACGACATCGCCTGGACACTGTTGAACATCTCGGCGGCCAGGACGGACACAGGCGGTGCGTCGAGGTTGTCGGAGGCACTCCCCTCACCCGGCGGGCTCGAGCGATTGATCGACGGCTGCCGGGGCGACTGCGTTGAATGGCTGCGCGGCGCCTTCGCCGAGAAGTACCGGCGCGATCATATAAGGGAAGTGTGCGCCAGGGATTACTTCGGCTGGGCGTACAAACTGGAGACGCCTGCGCTTTTGGCTGGCTGGCGGTCGCTGCCGCTCCCAGCCTATATCTACACCGGACGCGACCTCAAGGAGTGGGAGCTGGCGAAACGCACGCTTTCGTGGAACGACTTTCCCGCCGAGAGGGTCGTCCACGCGGACACCGGCATACGCAAACCATCGCCGGAAGGGCTGAGTTATATCTGCGACAAATTCGGGCATAAAAATCCCCTGTATTTTGGGGACACGGCGAGCGACAGGAGGGCTCATTCGGCGTTCGGTATGGGCAGATTCGCTGCGATAGGCGGCATATTGCCGGACGAGGGAATGAGTTTTGAGAATATTGGAGAAGCGCTGCTGAATTTAACGGGGTGGTCGGGATGAAGGCTGTAAAAAAGGGATTCAATGACGACGCAAAGGCGTATTTCAAGAGGCTGACGAGGTCTCAGGTGCTGTTGCTGGAGGAGTACTCGGCTGGACCGTCGCAGGCCGGGGAAGGGTTCATTAAAATCTCGGCAAACGAGAACGACTTCGGGGTGGCACCGTCAGTTCTCGAAGCCGTCAGCGCGCGTCTTGCCGTCCCCGGGTTGAACCGATACCCGGACAGCGACTGCGCCGCGCTGAGGGAGGCTCTCTCCAGGAATTTAAGGACACCGCCGGATTGGTTTTTAGTCGGAAACGGACTCGACGACGTGATTCAGATCCTGGCAATGACGTTCATTTCGCATGAGGACGAGGTTATAATTCCTGCCATGAGCTTCGGCGTGTATGAAAGCGTAATAAGGCTTCTCGGCGCGATGCCGGTCATGGTACCGATGAGGCCGGACCTCTCCATAGACGTCGCGGCAATGGCTGGCGCTGTCACTAGCAGGACGAAGATGGTCATACTGTGCAACCCTAACAACCCGACTGGAACGATAGTCGGAACCCAGGAGTTCGATGAGCTGGTCGAGGGACTGGCACACATGCCGCTGAGTCCGCTTTTGGTAGTGGACCAGGCCTACGTCGACTACGTGGCGCCAGGGGAAGATTACCCGGACGTAATGAAATACGCCAGAAACTATCGGAACATCGTGGCACTCAGGACGTTCTCAAAGATATCAGGGATGGCGGGGTTCAGAGTGGGGTACGCAATCGCCCGCCCAGGGCTGCTGTCATACATGTACAGGGTCCGTCAGCCATACACAGTGAACTCCCTCGCTCAGGCGGCGGCTGTGGCGGACGTGAGCGACGAATCGGCCGCCAAGTTCAAGAAGAGGACCATGGCGTCCGTCGCCAAGAACAGGGAGAGGCTGGAGGGTTTCTTGGGCGAGGAGGGGATCCCATTCGTCCGCTCTCAAGCGAACTTCGTATTCGCGTTCTACGACAGGCCGTACGAGGATCTGAAATACCTCTCGTCTCTTCTGGCCGAGAAAAAAATACTGGTCCGCACGCTGAGACACGAGAACGCGCCATGCGGCATCAGGTTCTCCATAGGCACTGACGGCGAGAACGATCTGCTGATAGATGCGCTGAGTGATCTCCTGCCCGAGTTCCGCGGCAAGCGCGGCGCCTTAGACGAAATATAGCTCATACCAAAGACCGGGGCAGGTTTAGGGGGTTCAAATTTATATGAAGCGGATGGCGTTGGGTATCGCGGTTATGCTCGCCGGTGTTTTAATAAATGCGGCTAATGCTGCGAGCGATGCCGAATTTTTGGAACTTTGCAAAGCCGGATCGCTCGAAGCAGTGGCGTCGGCCATCGCGTCAAGCGCTGATGTAAACGGCGCCGACGAAGAGGGGCGGACGGCATTGATACTGGCCTCGTTCTATAACGACGATTCGGAGGTTATCTCGCTCCTGATCGAGGAGGGCGCCGACATCAACGCCCGCGACAAGGAGGACAGGACGGCTTTGCTCTGGGCTGCCGAGAACGGCAGCCCAGAGTCGATATCAGCCCTGCTCGTGAACGGCGCGGAGATAAACGCGACGGACAAGTTGGGAACGACTGCTTTAATGCGGGCAGCCGACAATGGTAATTTCGAGGCGGTTTCGATTTTGCTCGAGAGCGGCGCTGACGTGAACGTTCAAAACAACGTAGGATACTCCGCCATGATTTACGCCGCCACAGGCGACATCGATCCAAATCTGGTCTCCGCCCTGGTCGGGGCGAGCGCCGATGTAAACGCGAGAGCGGTGGACGGACAGACGGCCCTGATGAACGCGGTTGCCGCAGACAGCCAAACCGCGGTGGGGATACTGCTCAAAGCTGGCGCGGACACGAACATGAAGGACGAATACGGCCGGACGGCGCTGTCTTACGCGATTTACGAGAACAAAAGCCCAGGGTCGGTTTCGGCCCTGATAGAGGCCGGCGCGGATGTCAACGCGTTAGATAACGATGGCGCCCCCATCATCAGGCTTGCCCTGACAGACAACGGCGCGCGGGAGGTAATTTCCGCCCTCATAGAGGCTGGAGCCAACTTAAACGCCAGGGACGCCGCCGGGAGAACTCCGCTGATGTACGCCGCCGAATACGCCGGAGTGGATATCGTCTCAGCCGCGATCAAGGCTGGGGCTAAAGTCAACGAAAAGGACAACGGCGGAGTGTCTGTCCTGATGTGGTCCGTCGCCGGGGAAGGCGACACGGAGGTCGTTTCCGCCTTGATAAAGGCCGGCGCCAACGTCAGAGACGCGGACAACGACGGCGCGACCGCCCTTATGAGAGCGGCGTACAATAACCACGACCCTGAGGTCTTCGAACTTCTGGCCAAAAGCGGCGCGGCAGTCAAAGCGCGCGATAAAAAAGGGTACACCGCTTTGACTTACGCGGCCATATACAACAACAACCCAGATATCGTTTCAACTCTCGTCAATGCCGGCATAAAGGTGGACGAGAGAGATACCGAGGGCAGGACCGCCTTGATGAGGGCCGCTCTGGAAAGCGAACACACTGACATAGTTCGCGCCCTTGTAGACCTTGGGGCGGACATAAACGCGACTGACAGCGGAGGGCGGACGCCATTGATGCTGGCGGCGCTGAGAAACGGCAACCCCGAGACAGTCTCCGCCCTGCTGGACTGCGGCGCTGACGCGAGGGCAAGGGACAAAAACGGAAGGCTGGCGATCGATTACGCGGGCGAAAATATAATACTGAAGAACTCCTCCGTGTATAAGGATCTGCTCGATAGCACAGAATTTTTCCTGAAGCTGTGCGAAAGCGGGACGCCGCAGGAAGTAGCCGACGCCATAGAGAATGGGGCCGACGTAAACGAGCGCGGCAGGGACGGCCAGACGCCTTTGATGCGAGCCGCCTCCATCGGGGACGACCCGGAGGTGGTCTCCCTGCTCTTGGAGGCAAGCGCCGAGGCGGACGCTAAAAGCGACAGGGGGATGACAGCCCTGATGCTGGCATCCTTGCCGAACGGCAATACCGGAGCCATTTCCATACTGCTCGACGCTGGTGCGGATGCGAGGATAAAGAGCTTTGGAGGACGGAGGGCTATAGACTACGCCGACGAAAATCCGGATTTGCAGAATACCGATACATATCGGCGGCTTCTGGAAAGCACGGAGTTTTTTTTCAAACTGTGTGAATCCGGGACGCCGGAGGAAATAGCATCGGCCATCAGCGGAGACCTGGACGTAAACGAAACGGACCACGACGGGCTGACCCCTCTTATGCACGCGGCATCGCTGAACGTCAACCCAGAGGTGATTTCCGTTCTGCTGGAAGTCGGCGCTAGGGCGTCCATGACGGATAAACACATGCGGACCGCACTGACACTGGCCGCATTGCGGAACGACAACACGAAGATGATTCAACCCCTGCTGGATAGCGGCTCTGACATGACAATAAGGGACGAAGAGGGGCGATCGATTCTGATGCAGACCGTTTCTGAGAATACAAATCCCGAGATGACAAAAGCTCTGCTGAAAGCGGGAGGAAATGTAAACGCGCAGGATAACTACGGCAGGACGGTCCTGATGGAGGCCGCCTCGCGAAACAGCAATCCCGAAGTGCTTTACGTTCTGCTGGAGGCAGGCGCCGAGATAAACGAGCAAGACAAGGACGGCCAGACCGCCCTGATGTACGCCGCCTCGGGCAACGGCAACCCAAGAACGATATACGTTCTGCTCGCCCACGGCGCGAACGCAAAGACGCGGGACAATTTTGGGAAACTTGCGGTAGATTACGCAGCTGAAAACGCTGGATTAAAAGGCACGGACGCCTATGAACAACTTGAAGCGGCGGGTCCCGCGTTTCCGATTATAGACGGCCTCATCTTTCGGCTGTTCAACTCGATAAAAAGCGCGTTGTAGCCAAGAGGATAAAAGTGCGAACATCAGAGTCTGACAGATTTTAAATTCGAGGAGGTCGGGGACATGAAATATTTCATCATCGAGGGCGTCAATCGCGGCAGCATAACAAAAAGCGAAGCGGAGATCGGGGAAACGCTTGAAAAGCACCGCCATTACGTGAACAGTGGGATAGAGGATGGGACGATTCTTTTCGGTGGACCAAAGAGCGCAGGGGACGGCGGCATTATAATCATAAAGGCAAAGACGACGGAGGATGCCAAAACAATCATGAATAACGACCCTCTCGCGACAGACGGGCTGCATGAACCAAGGCTCATAGAGTTCGACCTTTACAAATCACAGAAATTCGCGGCCGAGTGGTTCGACTGATAATCAACATGTCATCCCCCGGAATGGACCCATATTTTTATTATGTCATCGATATTCTGGGGGGTATATGCCTTTTCTTCCACGGGGTATCGCAGTCCACTGAGGCCTTCCGCACAGCCTTCAGCGCCGAAACCAGAGAGGCCATGAGCCGGTTTACGCAGAAAAAACCGCAGGCGCTCCTCTTCGGCGTGGTGCTGGCTGCCATCGCTCAGGGAAGCACAGTCTCCACATCGATAGCGATAAGTTTCGTCGACGTGGGGATGCTCTCGCTTGCCGGCTCTATCGTCGTAATGATGGGAGCCAGCATTGGGGGGACATTCGTAACGTTTCTCATCAGCCTCAATATTGTGAAATTCTCGCCGCTCATTTTGGCCGCGAGCTTCGTGATATCCCAGCTGGAGAACGGCTGGGCGAAGAAGACCGGCAACGTGCTCCGCTCCGTCTCAATGATCTTAATCGGAATGTTCCTGTTGAAGCTGGGGGTGGATCCCCTTTTGGAAAACCAGACCGTCAGGGATGCCGTGGTAAACGCCGCTAGAGTGCCGTTTACCATGTTTATGACGGCGATGCTCATGACGGCCATCCTTCAAAGTTCGGCGTCCGTCATGGCCCTTGCCGTAACAATTGCGATGAGCGGGACGCTGTCCCAGAGCGCTGTGTTTCCAGTGGCGTTGGGAGCGCACATTGGCAGCACCGTCACAATGCTGCTGGCGGCGGCGGGAGGAAGGCGCAACACCCGCATGCTGGGGTTGGCGACGTTTTTCTATAAAATGGCCGGGACCGCCATTTTTGTGCCCCTTGTCCCGTGGTCGAATGAATTTTTACAATGGCTGGGCATGTCCACGCCGA
>JAITNX010000005.1 GCA_031290235.1 Synergistaceae bacterium
ATAATCCTTGCGCGCCGTGAGTAATTATAGAGTATCCTGGCACTATAATTAATATAATCATGGTATCATTAATATGGAATCACGCAAAATAGATTAGTGGGTACCCAATTATTGACTAAATCGAGGGGGATTTGGCATGAAAAGCGCGGCTGCAATCAGTTATGATCTTGATGATTCTGTGGAAACCGCCCGTCAGCTTGCTGATTCTATAAAAGGGCAGCTCGATCTGGGAAAAAATTCCATCGGGATCCTGTTGTGCGACGCCGACACCGATGGCGCCTCCGTCACTCGTGAGCTGAAGGATCTGCTCGGCATCGATGTAGCGGGAATGACGACGCTGGCCGCAATGGATTCAGACGGCCACCATGAGGCGGCCATCGTGCTGACTGTCCTGACGGCCGACGATTGCCGCTTTGTCGCGTCGGTCTCTGAATCGCTTGCCGGCGGCGACCATGAGCGTAAGATCGCGGAGACATACAACAATACCGTCAAAGACGGGAGCGAATATGGCCCAAAACCCGGCGTCATATTTACCTTCTGCCCTTTTAGCATGTCATACTCCGGCGACATATACCCGGATGTATTGTCCAGAGCTGTCGAGGGAGTTCCGGTAATGGGCGGCGTGGCGTCGGACGATTATGACTACGAACGGGCGCGCGTATTTTTCTCCGGGAATGAGTACAGGGACGCAATGGTGATCATCAGCGCCTGGGGAAATATCAAGCCGGTATTCGCGCTGCGTCATGTCACCTCCCGCTTCGCCGAGCGCATCAGAAGGGTGGTCTTGGCAGAGGGCAACACTGTGTACAAGGTCGGCGACGAGACCTTCGTCGAATACCTGAAGGGCTTTGGGCTGAAGACAGACGTCGACGACCCGCTTCTGGCATTTACATCATATCCCATGATGCTGACGCGGGAGGGCAATGACGAGACTCCGCTCATGAGACATATCCTGGCGCTGAACCCCGACGGCTCCGGAGTTTTTTTCGGGGACGTGCCGACAGGCACCCTGGCCAATATATGCCTGGTCAACAAGGATGACATAGTGGCGGCTTGCCGTGAGTCCATGAACGCGCTCCTGGAAGAGGCGAACAAAACTCGGGGCTACGAATACTCGACCATATTCTGCATATCCTGCTGCGGACGGGCTATGATCCTGGGTTCCGATTCCGCGGCCGAGGGGCGAATCCTGGCCGAGCTGAAGCCGGAAAAAATGACGCTGGCCGGCGCGTACTGCCTTGGCGAGATCTGTCCGGCGCGCTACAAGGACGGGCAAGTCGCCAACAGGTTTCATAACTGTTCGATAACATTCTGCATGTTCTGATGCGATTACGGACGGAGCAGTGGCGAACCCATGCCTCCTGATAATATAGAAAAAACAGACAAAGAGTACAGTCAACTTGCGCGGCAGTTAAAAAAGCTCGAGCGAGATTACCGCGCGCTATCCATCATGCACGAGCAAACCGAGCGCCTGCGCGACTCAAACGAAGCCGCGAAGGAATTGTCGAATTTTTACAACCGTCTTCTCCTGAAGAACACTCCGGGCATCACTTTCATGCTCGACGCCGAGATGCGTTTCGTGCTTGGAAGCGACAAGACCGTTACCCTGCTTGGATACGCCGACATGAGGGAGATGGTGGAGCTGTCGTTCAGGGAGATCTTCGCGAGCGCCATGCCGGACGGTTGGATTGAATGCGCCGGCGAGCAATTCGCAAGCGTCATAGAGACCGGCGCCCCTCTCAGTTACGAGGAACATGTGACTCTGAAGAACGGAGACGACATCGTCTTTCAGGTGACTATCACCCCGGCGGAGGAGAGCAGCGGCGTCCGAAGGGGCGCCGTAGTCGTCATGAACGACGTCACAGAGCTGTCGAGAGCGCGCGAGGAGGCCGAACGCGCCAGCACGGCAAAGTCAGAATTTCTTTCGAACATGAGTCACGAGATACGGACGCCGATGAACGCCATCATAGGCATGACCGCAATAGCGAAATCCTCCTCCGACATAGAGAGGAAGGACTACTGCCTCAAAAAAATAGAGGATGCGTCCGCCCATCTGCTCGGGGTCATAAACGATATCCTGGACATGTCGAAGATAGAGGCGAACAAGCTGGAGCTGTCTACGGTGAGCTTCATCTTCGAGGAGATGTTCCAGAAAGTGGCGAACGTAATAAACTTCCGAGTTGACGAAAAACGACAGGATTTCAGCGTCCATATAGACAAAAACATCCCTCGCGCCTTACTGGGCGACGACCAGCGCCTGGCTCAGGTCGTCACAAACCTCATGTCCAATGCGGTGAAGTTTACGCCGGAGGGAGGATCCGTGCGACTCGACGCGCACTTGGAGGCTGAGGAAAACGACCTGTGTATGATTCGAGTGGAGGTCGCCGATACAGGGATAGGCATAAGCGAGGAGCAGCAATCGCGCCTCTTCAACTCCTTCGCCCAGGCTGACAGCGGCACGTCGCGAAAATTTGGAGGGACCGGACTCGGACTCGCTATCTCAAAAAAGATTGTCGAGATGATGGGCGGCAGGATATGGGTGGAATCAAAGCCCGACAAGGGTTCGGTGTTCGCGTTCACGATACAGGCTCTCCGCGTTTCGGACGAAAATTCAGCCCCGAGGAGCGCCGGCGAATTGAGCGGAGTGCGCATACTGGTCCTGGGCGACTCCTCCGAAATCCAGGAGCGTTTCGAGGAGACGGCGACGCAGCTCGGCATAATCTGCGACATCGCCACAAGCTCCGAAGACGCTTCGAGGATGATAGAACGAGGCGCCTACGATATGTACTTCATAGACTGGCACATGCCAGATATGGACGCCATGGAGTCAGTCCGCCGCATCAAGGAACGACACCCGGACAAGCGGGTGGTATTCATGATATCCGAGAAGGAGTGGGGCGATATCGAGGGCGACGCCATAAGGGCCGGGGTGGATAAATTCCTGCCTAAGCCGCTCTTCCTCTCCGTAATATCAGATTGTATCGGAGAGTTCCTCGGATATGGCACAGGACTGTCGCAAGAGGACGACTTGCCGCCAGCCGAAGAAAATTCCTTCGAGGGGTACAGCATGCTGCTGGCGGAGGATGTGGAGGTCAACAGGGAGATAGTCATCGCCCTCCTGGAATCCTCCCTGATCTCCATCGACTGCGCGGAAAACGGCAGAGAGGCTCTGGATATGTTCATGGCTTATCCGGAAAAGTACGACTTGATATTTATGGACTTGCAGATGCCGGAGATGGACGGATTCGAAGCCACCCGCCGAATCAGAGCCTCCGGCCTCCCGAACGCCGGCAGCGTGCCTATAGTCGCCATGACAGCGAACGTGTTCCGCGAGGACATAGAAAACTGCCTCGCATCCGGCATGAACGACCACGTGGGGAAACCGCTCGACATCGACGACGTGCTGGCTAAACTGAAAAAATACCTCGTGAAAAAACGCGAAACTGAGACGTCGCGTTGAACAAGGAGCGAGTTTTGCCATTTCTGGCAGATCTCGCTCCAAAGCAGCCCTATCGGGGGCTGGAACTTCCTCAGGGGTTCACTACGTTGATCGGATGTCCCTCCGCGAAGGATTTCAGGTTGTCGACCGCTATGTCCATCAGGCGCTTGCGGCTCTCCTTTGGCGCCCATGATATGTGGGGGGTGATTATGCAGTTCTTGGCCTTGAGCAGGGGGTTATCTCCCTTTATCGGCTCGGTCGATACGACGTCCAGCCCCGCGGCGTAGACCTTGCCGCTGTTCAAGGCATCGGCCAGGTCCTGCTCCACGACCAGCTGTCCTCGGGAATTGTTGATGATTATGACCCCGTTCTTCATCTTCGCTATATTGGCCTTGTTTATGATCCCCTGAGTCGAGGGGAACAGCGGGCAGTGGACCGCAACGACGTCAGAGCGGGCAAGCAGTTCGTCCAGGGAAACATAGTCCCCGACCGCGCGTCCAGCGTCGTTTTTGACCTCGTCGTACGCGATGACCTTCATGCCCAGGGCCTTGGCTATCTTGCCGGTCGTCTGGCCTATGCGGCCGAACCCTATTATGCCTATGGTCTTCTCCGCCAGCTCTATCAGCGGATAATCCCAGTAACACCAGTCCGGATTTTTTTCCCAGCCGCCGCTGTGTACGGAGTCGTTGTGATGGCCTGCGTGATGACAGATCTCCAGCAGCAGAGCTATCGCAAACTGGCCTACCGCCCAGGTGCCATACGTCGGGATGTTGCAGACCGGGATGCCCCTCTCTCTCGCGGCATCGACGTCGACTATGTTGTAGCCGGTGGCGAGAATACCTATATATTTCAGGTTTTTGCACGCTTTGATCGACTCCCTGTCGATGGGAGTCTTGTTCGTAATCGCGGCATCGGCGTCCCCTATGCGGGATATGACCTCGGACCTGTCGGTGAGCGACGTGCGGTCATAGACCTCGAGGCTGCCCAGCCGTTCCAGCCCTTCCCAGCTCAGATCTCCAGGGTTTTCGGTGTAGCCGTCCAATATTACTGTTTTCATCAATGACCCCTCCTTTAATCTTCCAGCAGCGCCCATGCGCGGTTCAGGGTTCTCTTGGCGTTTGCGACGACCACGTCCGGATCCTCGTCCTTCCATGGTTTGACTTCGAAGGAGAACACGTATGGATTTTCGGCATTGAAAAAACCCTCGTTTTTCAGCGCCCTCAGATACTCCAGAAGCTGTGCTGTGTCGTTTGCCCCGCATGGAAAACCGAACCTCTGATGCTCGTCGCCGTAACCCTCGGCGGATGGGTCAGAACATACCGTGTTGCCGGCGTGAAAGTGGGTAATATATGGGCGGAGCGTTCGCACAACGAACTCAGGCGTCTCGTAGGTCATAGGTATATGAGACAGGTCGACCACCAGCCCAAAATTGTTGTGAGTCATCCTCATGTCAGCCGCGAACCGCGCCGCGTAAGGCGCCGGACCGATAAGCGAGGACTTGGCTATGTCATAGTCGAATACCTCGAGCTCCACATTCATGCGCTTGGACTTGGCGTAATCGCAGAGTTTGCGCGTCGTCTTCAGCAGCTGGGCATAGGACTCGGATTTCGTCTCGGCTTTCCATTTTCCTGAGAGAAACGCGATACCGCCGGCCCCAAGCTGTTGAGCCTCGTCAATGGCCTCGATCAGCGTGGCCTCCGCCTTTAGACGCTCCTCCTCGTCGAGGTGATTCGCGTTGCTGCCGGTGGTGAGCAAACGCGGCTGCGCCCCGTAGCAGACTGTGAGATGGGAGACGTCCAGTATTTTCTTGACCTCGGCCCTCAGAGACGAATCCTTTATCCAGCTGACCTCTATGGCGTCGAAATAATCGTCCGTCGCTATTTTTTTGATGAACTCCGCGACTTTTGGCTCCTCGCCCCGCATAGTCGACGGATAAGCCATGAAACTTATCAGGCCGACCTTCAAATACTTATGAATGGACTCTTTCATTATTCTCCACATACTCCTTTGATCGATCGCAATTTGGTATTACGCCAGGGAGCAGCGCCTTTGATTCAGTCTTGGAGAAATACAGTCTCGCTCTTTATAGTAATTCGCTTAATCGGGATATGCTCACACAGAATATACCTGACTCGGATCATAACAAGCGCCCGCATAGAACGCGAAACGGCGTTAATACGCCTTCGCGAATATAACGCGTTTTGCGCCGTCCTTCCCTGTGTAGACGCACTTACCGCTCGTATCGTCCTCAATGGGAATACAGCGAATGGTAACGCCGCCCGTTGCGTCTTTTATCGCCTTCTCGTCGTCGCCAGAGCCGCCGAAGTACGTCCGGGCAAAACCGCCGGGGCCGCTGTCGCTGAAAAATTCCTTCAATTCATCAAAGTTCGAGATATCCTGGGTATTGGACTTTCTGAAGTTGAGCGCTTTTCTGTACATGTCGTCCTGAATTTCGTAGAGCAGCTCCCTCACTCTGCCGGCGAGGGCGTCAAGAGAGACGCGTTCCTTCGATGCGGTGTCCCTGCGGACTATAGTGGCGCAGTGCTCCGAGAACTCCTTGTCGCCAAACTCCACGCGGAGCGGCACGCCCCTTTGAAGGTGGTAGAAGAACCTGTCGCCGGGGCGCAGGTGGTATTGCTTGTCGACCTTCGAGCAGGGGACGCCCACCGCGGCGTCTATCCTGCCGGAGATCGTGCGGGCCATCGGCTCGAGGTGACTTTTCAGCTTATTCTCGTCGTTGGACAGCGGGATTATGACCACCTTGACCGGGGCCACGTTCGGCGGCAGCACCAAGCCGTCGTTGTCGGCATGGGTCATTATGAGAGCGCCTATCAGACGGGTCGACACGCCCCAGCTGGTCGTCCAGGCAAATTCCATCGCCCCGTCCTTGTTCTGAAACGAGATCTCGAACGCGCGGGCGAAGTTCTGTCCCAAAAAGTGGCTCGTGCCGGCTTGAAGCGCGCGCTTGTCACTCATCATCGCCTCGCAGGAATATGTGTTCTCGGCGCCCGGGAAGCGTTCGTTCATGGACTTCTCCCCGTGGATGACCGGCAGGGCAAGCTCGTCCCTCATTATCCTGCGGTAGACGTCCAGCATCTGAAACGTCTCGGCGATGGCCTCCTCGCGGGTGGCGTGCGCCGTGTGGCCCTCCTGCCACAGAAACTCCGACGTGCGGAGGAACAACCTCGGGCGCTTCTCCCAGCGCACTACGTTGCACCATTGGTTGATGAGGATGGGCAGATCCCGCCAGGACTGCACCCACTGGCTGTACATGTGCCCGATCACTGTCTCTGACGTCGGGCGGATGACATAAGGCTCCTCCAGCTCCGACCCGCCGGCGGTGGTCACTACCGCCAGCTCGGGGGAAAATCCTTCTACGTGCTGCGCCTCCCGCTCCATGAAGGAGCTGGGGATGAGCAGCGGAAAGTAGGCGTTAACGTGTCCAGTCTCCTTAAAGGCCTTGTCGAACGAGGCCTGGATGAGTTCCCAAACGCCGTATCCATTGGGGCGGATCACCATACAACCGCGAACCGGCGCGTTATCGGCCAGCTCAGCGGCCCTTATGACGTCCTGATACCACTGCGAAAAATTTTCTTCCTTAGGCGTTATATTTTTAGCCACAGAAATATCCCCCATCCTAATTTAGCTCTATGGTGAAGTTTATAATATTTTCCTGACATCCACAACACTCAACTCTTCGATCCCGCGATTCGAAAAATTTTATGGACGTTTACGGCTGGCTAAACAAATTCCACCGTGATGCGGCCTAAATCCGAGAAACGAGCCTCGAACATATCTCCCTTCGACACGGCCGAAGCGGCTGAAAGCGCGCCGGAGAGGATTAATTCTCCCTTTCTCAGCTCCACGCCGTACTCCCACAATTTGTTGGAGAGCCAAGCCACTGTACGGTATGGGCTGCCCATCACGTCGCCTCCGAAACCCTCGCCCGCCGGGTGCCCATTTCTCAAAAGCTGCATCTTCACGGATGCGAGGTCCACGGAACCAGCGGCGAACAGTCTTTTCCCAAGCACATAACAGCCAGCCGACGCGTTATCCGCGATAGTGTCCGGCAATTTGAGCTTCCAGTCACGGATGCGGCTGTCCACTATCTCGAACGAGGCCACTACGTAGTCGGTGGCATCCAGAACGTCGCCCTCCGTGACGCTTCCGCCGGACAGATCGCTCTTTAAAAAGAACGCTATCTCCGCCTCGATCTTGGGCTGGAGAAAATCGGCCATATTGAGCTTGCACCCGTCATCGTGCGACATATCCTCAAATAA
>JAITNX010000037.1 GCA_031290235.1 Synergistaceae bacterium
GAAGCAATTTCAGTAAACCGTATTCCTCCGAAATAATGAATGACGAGCTGCCTGGGTACAGGCTCGGTCGCAGCCATTCACACCAATTTGAAATCAAAGTCCTGAAGGGTAAAGCGTAAAAACCAGGCTATGCCATTGTTTAGGCAAATCAAAAAAACAAACCTTTGATTGCGGCTCGCTATCAAGGCAAGGTTGGCAAATGTTTCATTGCGGGCGGACTGTCTGGATGATAAAATCATATCGATGTAAGTGCGCTATGGGAATAAAAAAATAATCGGGAGGGGTGGCCATGGATATTCGTTTCGTCACTCGCAACGTGGAAGTATCGGATGAAATCAAGGACCTCATGGAGAAGAAGCTCTTTAAGATCGAGAAATTTTTCAACAAAATATCTGATGTGCAGATCGTGCTGGATTACAAGCGCGGCATGAACATTGTAGAAATTACCGCAAACGCCAATGGACTCGTCATGAGGGGAGAGGATCACTCGCCGGATATGCGAAAGGCGTTCGACAAGGCGCTCAAAAACATAGAGCGCCAGGTCAAGAGGCACAAGGACTACCTCAAGGATCGCACGCATATAAAGACGCCTGAAATCTCATTTGACCTTCCGCCGGAGATCTTCGGGGATCAGCGTGACGAAGAGGACGCCAGTCCTAAGGACATAGTGAAGCGCAAGCGTTTCCCAGTGGCCGTCATGCTTCCGGCGGAGGCGACGCGGCAGATGGACCTTTTGGGACACACCTTCTTCCTCTTTCGAAACGGGGAGAGCGGTGACTTCAACGTCGTCTACAGGCGCAAAGATGGCGGGTATGGACTGCTGGAGCCACGGGAGTGAGTTCTGATATTCTGATATCCGGGGAGGGAGGCGCGGCCCCCCTCCCCGGTAATTTTTTCAACGGAGAACCGTGACGATGGCTCGGTCGATGTCAGATGTCCTGAGAGAGCTGAACCCAAAGCAGGCCGAGGCCGTCAGGTGGTGCGACGGGCCTGAGCTGGTGCTGGCAGGCGCCGGCAGCGGCAAGACCCGCGTCCTCACGGCAAAGATAGCATATCTGATTGACGTGAAAAAAGTTCCGCCGTACCGTATACTGGCGCTCACCTTCACGAACAAGGCCGCCCGCGAGATGTCGGAACGAGTTACGTCGCTCCTCGGCATGGACTTGCATGGGATGCAGGTCTCGACCTTCCACTCATACGGACTGAGGTTCCTGCGTCGAAACGCTGAGAAACTGAGCGAGATGGGTTATCCCAGGTCATTCGTGATATTTGACAGAGGCGACTGCAGGAGCGTCGTGAAGCGCATATCCCGCGACCTTGGCATCGACTCCAGGCAGTACGACGCTGGGGGACTCATGAACAGGATATCGACGGGCAAGTCCGAGTGCGACCCGTCTACGCTGGCGCCCGCCATCGAGGCAAAGTGGATGGCCCTGTACGACCGCTACCAAGAGGACTTGAAGCGCCAGGGCGCGCTCGACTTCGACGACCTGATGATCCTGCCGCTGCATATCCTCCAGACTGAGAGGGAGGTTCTTGAGCGCGAGAGGAGCCGCGTGGAGTGGGTGCTGGTTGACGAGTATCAGGATGTCAACTCGCCTCAGTATCATCTTCTGAATCTCCTTATCGGCGATGGAGGAAACATCATGGTCGTGGGCGATCCCGACCAGTCCATATACGGCTGGCGGGGCGCGGACATGTCGCTGATCATGAGGTTCGAGGATGACTTCCCGGGAGCCCGGGTGGTCATCCTCGATCAGAACTACAGGTCGACTTCAAACATCCTGAACGCCGCAAACGCAGTGATTCAGCGAAACGCGGACCGCAGGAAAAAGGACCTCTGGACGTCCTCCGAGGGGGGGGCGCCGGTGCAAGTCCTGCTGGCGCGGAACGATACGGAGGAGTCGTCCTTTGTGGCCGACGAGATAGAGCGCCTTGCGAGCGATGGTTACGGCTACGGCGAAATCACTGTACTCTACAGGATGAACGCCCTGTCCAGGGGATACGAACAGGTCCTTCTGGAGCGCGGCATCCCCTACAGGATAGTGCGCGGCGTCGCGTTCTACGAAAGGCGTGAGATAAAGGACGTAATATCCATGCTGCGCCTCGCGGTCAACCCCAGGGACATGGCCTCGCTAGAGCGCATAGCGAACGTGCCGTCTCGCGGACTTGGCAAGAAGGGAGTGGCCGATCTCGCCAATTACCTTGCCGCGGCGGAAGGAGATCCTTCGGAAGTGTGGAGCGAGCTGATGCGCAACCCCCCTCTCAAGGGCCGCGCTGGCAGGGGAGTGGCCGAATTGGCTGGCGCCATGCTCGAAATAGCTGGCGAGGATGCTCTGGAGAGCGCCATCAACTATATATTGTATAATTATGGCTACGAGGAATACATAAGGGGCGAGTTTCCCGACGATTGGGAGGAGCGCCTGGAGAATATCAGGGAGTTGTCGTCCATAATGCCGGGCGAGGGGAACATCGCTGAAGTTTTGGCGGAGGTCGCGCTCTTCACGGATCAGGAGGTGGGGGACGCGGCCGGTTCGGCGGTCAACCTTCTGACGCTGCACGCGGCGAAAGGCCTCGAGTTCCCGGTCGTATTCCTGGCAGGATGCGAGGAGGGCATATTTCCAAGCGCTCATTCTCTGGATGAGCCGGGCGGAATCGAAGAGGAGCGGAGGCTTTGTTACGTCGGGATGACCAGAGCCCGCGAGAGACTTTATATGTCGGGCGTAATGAGCAGGCTGCTCTTCGGAGGATTTCAGAGATCGCCGTTCTCCCGGTTCCTATTCGAGCTTCCGGATGATGCGGCTGTGGATGACAGGACTAGAGGTGGTGGCGCGGATGTTCGCGGTGGCCCTGACAGGAGACGTTGGAGCTGGTAAGAGTACCCTGTCGCGGACGTGGCGGAGTATGGGAGCAAACGTGATAGATGCCGACGCCGTAGCGAAGGATCAGTGGTCGCGTCCGGAAATTCAGAGCGCCATGACCGGTCGCTGGGGGCCGGAGGTATTGAGGGACGGAGCGCCGGACTACGCCAAAATAGCGGAGAGGGCGTTTTCGAACGATGAGGAATATAGTTTCACCAATTCTCTGATCCACCCGGCCGCGAGGGCTGAGATAGCCCGCAGGGTCTCGGCGCTGAGGGGTTGGATAGTTGTGGAGATACCGCTGTTTTTCGAGTCGGGCGGCGCGCAATGGGCGGACTGGGTGGTATACGTAACGGCTCCTGACGAAGACAGGGTGAGAAGAAACGCTTCAAGAGGCTGGGCTGGCGAGGAAATAGCGCGCAGGGAACGTTTTTTGATGGCTTCGGAGAAAAAACAAAAAATGGCGGACAGGATCCTCCGCAATGATGGGGATATGGCATCGTGGGAGGCTTCGGCGCTGAACCTTGGAAAACTGTTGCGCGCGATCTCCGGGGTATGCGAGGTGACGACGTTTTGTGAATCCGCGGGGGAAGTGGATGGGATTGCCTCGGAACTTCTAAGGCGCAAGCTGGCGGCCTGCGTCAACATCTCGGAGGCCGCCAGCCGCTACGTTTGGAGGGGCGAGGAGCGCAGACATCCCGAGTGGAGGCTCTCCTGCAAGACCATCGAGGCCAACATCCGCACGGTCAGGGATTGCATAAGGAAAAACCACTCCTACGAGCTGCCGGCCATAACCGCGACCGAGCTGTGCCGCTCAGATTTCGAGACACTCAAGTGGATAGCGGATAGCTGTTCAGAATAGCGAGCAAACACGTAAAGCGATTTCGATAAGGAAGTGATTAAAAATGGGATTGTTCTCATCCGGTTCCCTGGCTGAAATACTCCTTCGTCTGCCAGCTCTGCTGTGGGCCCTTTCGTTCCACGAATTTTGCCATGGCTGGGTCGCCTATAAGCTGGGAGACAACACTGCCGCGCTTCAGGGACGTCTTTCGATCAACCCGCTGGATCATCTGGATCCGATCGGGACACTGATGCTGCTTTTCTTTCCGTTCGGCTGGGCCAAACCAGTCCCGATCAATTCAAGGAACTTCAGGCGTCCCGGCAGGGACATAGCGCTGGTCAGCATCGCGGGGGCGGCCGGAAATCTCCTTACTGCCTTCGTCTGTCTGGCGCTGATCCGGTTTTTTCCACAGTTGATGCGCTCCGGCGCTATAAGGTCAATCATGCAGAACATGCTTTTCATAAATGTAGGCCTTGGAGTGTTCAACCTTATCCCGATTCCGCCGCTGGACGGCTCGAAAGTTTTAGCCGTCTTTCTGCCCCCGTCGATGTTGAGCGGGTACTTTTTCCTCGAGAGATATGGCATGGTTATAATCCTCATCCTCGTGTTCACGAGGGTGATATCGAGCATAATGATGCCGATCATTGGGTTGATCCTGAATCTGTTCCAACTTATCCTCTTTTTTTAAATCACTGGAGGTGTAACTTTTTAATGAAAATTCTTCTCACCAACGACGACGGCGTCATATCGACCGGCATTCAGATCTTGTCTCGGTCCCTCGCCGACAGGGAGTGGCTGATGGCCGTGGTCGCGCCTGACAGGGAGCGCAGCGGCATGGGACATGCCATAACTTCCGGGGTTCCGGTGCGCGTCCACCCTCTCGACCCGGGTATGTTCTCGCCAGGCGTTACCGCTTACTCGTGCGACGGCACTCCGACCGACTGCGTCACTCTGGGGCTCGATCTGCTGTTTCCAGACGCCGACTTCGTGGTGTCCGGCATAAACCAGGGGCCGAACATGGGGGACGACGTCACGTACTCCGGCACGGTATGCGCGGCGATGGAGGGAGTTATCCTGGGCCGCCCCGCGGTCGCGGTCTCGCTCTGCTGCAAGCCTAACGACAGCTTTAGACACAACACGACCGCGACTCTGGCGGCTCTGGCTGTTCTCGAATATGTGGAGAGGACCGGCCTCCCGAACGACACCCTGCTCAATGTCAACGTCCCCAATGAGTTCATGAAGAACATCAAGGGTTTCAAGCTGACGAGGCGCGGCCATCGAAGGTACGTCGACAAGTTCACCACTATAAAGGATCCCCACGGCAAGGACTGCTACTGGATAGGCGGGAGGGTCGAGGACAAGCGCGAGGATGGAACTGACATCACGGCGGTGGACGACGGCTACGTCTCTGTGTCGCCGATCGCCATGGACATGACCAACTACCCCCTTTTGGACGAGATGCGGGGCAAGGGAGTGGATGTCCTTCTGGCGAAATCCCTGAAGCTCTGATACTAACTAATTCTAATTCCAAGTCAAACGCGCATCCTGCGCGCTTGACTTGGAAAAGCCGCAATGCTGCGCATTGCGCGGCGCGACATCGTGTCGCGCATTCCAATTTTGAGTCAAATAAAAGC